>CANSSJ010000005.1 GCA_947649625.1 uncultured Bacillota bacterium
CCGGCCTGTGCCACCAGCACGCCTATGTGTCCTCCGCCGCCCTGCCCGCCTACGATTTTCTGATAATCGGGTTGAAGGAGCTGGACAACGATTTAAAGGTGGAGCTGCTGGACATTTTCCAGGGCTTCGCCGTCTGTACCGAGCGGTTCAGCTCGAACGCCCTCTGGCCCCGGCAGCTCCGGGAAAAGCTGAAAGCGGATCGGCCTATATTTGCCGCGCTGGCCAAGTCGGAGAATGAGGACATCGCCTATTTTACTGAGAGCATTTTACAGTCGCTGGATCAGGAGGCTTTGGAGGAGTAATCATGATTATCAGGCAGGAAGAAACCAAAGATTACGAGGCCGTATATCGCGTGGTCAAATCAGCCTTTGACAGCGCCGAACACTCTGACGGCAGGGAGCAGGACCTGGTAACCGCGCTGCGGAACAGCGGCAGTTTTATTCCCCAATTGTCCTTAGTGGCGGAGCAGGACGGAAAAATTGTGGGACATATTCTGTTTACCCAAGTGGACATTGGCGGCAGCACCCAGCTGGCGCTGGCACCCCTGTCCATTATCCCCGGCTGTCAGCGGCAGGGGATTGGGAAGGCGTTGATTCAAGAGGGGCACAAACGGGCGAGGGAGCTGGGGTATGGCTATTCCGTTGTGCTGGGAAGCGAGACATACTACCCCCAAATGGGCTATCTGCCGGCGGAACAGTATGGAATACAGGCCCCCTTTGATGTGCCGCGTGAGAATTTTATGGTCTGTCAATTAGAAAAGGACGCTCCCAAAATTTCGGGAGTCGTACAATACGCGAAAGAGTTTGGAATTGACTGAGAAAAAACAATACATCAGGAGGAAAACAACATGTTACTGAATTTTGAGCAGATCGAGGAGAAGGTCATCCCCAAGATGCGGGGCGGCGAGGGGGAGATGATCACCCGGATGTTCGTCAACGAGGACACCAAGATCATGCGGGGCCGCCTCACCCCCGGCAGCACCATCGGCCTGCATACCCACGAGACGGACAGCGAGATGATCTGCATCCTGTCCGGCACCGGCAAGGTGCTGTGCGACGGGGAATACGAGCCCCTGTCCGCCGGATCGGTCCACTACTGCCCCAAGGGGCATGAGCACAGCCTTATCAACGACGGGACCGAGGACCTGGAAATCCTGGCCATGATCCCCACCCACGGCGCATGAGGGTCGCCTTTTACACCCTGGGCTGCAAGGTCAACCAGTACGAGACCCAGGCCCTGGAGCAGTTGTTCACCACCCGGGGCCACACCCTGGTCCCCTTCGAGGGGGAGGCCGACGCTTACATCGTCAACTCCTGCACCGTCACGGCGGTGAGCGACAAGAAGTCCCGGCAGACGGTCCGGCAGGCCCGGAAGCGGGCCCCAGGGGCGGTGATTGCCCTGTGCGGCTGCTACCCCCAGACCCACCCGGACGACATGGACGGCCTGCCCGTGGACCTGGTGGCGGGCACCGGGGACCGGCTGGGATTCGTGGAGCTGGTGGAGCGGGCCTGGGCGGAGCGTCGGGAGAAAATCACCGTCCTGGACGACGTGATGAAGCGCCGGGTCTTTGAACCCCTCCCCGCCGGCGGGCTGGAGGGCCGCACAAGGGCCATGCTCAAGGTGGAGGACGGGTGCGTCAACTTCTGCACCTACTGCATCATCCCCTACGCCCGGGGGCCGGTGCGCTCCCTGCCTCTCCGTGACGCTGTGGAGCAAGCGAAAAAATTAGCGGCCGAGGGATACAAGGAGCTGGTCCTTACCGGTATTGAGATTTCCTCCTGGGGCCGGGATTTCAAGGACGGCACCTCCCTCATTGACTTGGTGGAGGCCGTCTGCGGGGCCGCGCCGGGGTGCCGGGTACGGCTGGGTTCTCTGGAGCCCCGGACGGTCACCGAGGAGTTCTGCCAGCGGGCGGCGAAACTGGACAACCTGTGCCCCCACTTCCACCTGTCCATGCAGTCCGGCTGTGACGCCACCCTGAAACGGATGAACCGAAAGTACGACACCGCCCGGTTCGGGGAGAGCATCGAACTGCTGTGGAAGTATTTCGATACCCCCGCCATTACTACAGACATGATTGTAGGTTTCCCTGGGGAGACGGAGGAGGAGTTTTCCAGGTCTCTGTTCTTCATCCAGAAGTGCGGCTTTGCCGCCATGCACATCTTCCCCTACTCCAAGCGCCCGGGCACCCCGGCGGCGGCTATGCCGGAGCAGGTTCCTAACGCCGTCAAGGAAGAGCGGGCCCATCGGGCCGGGGAGATTGCCGCCCAAATGGAGCGGGACTATCTGTCTCAGTTTATGGGACAGACCGCAGAAGTCCTCTTTGAGGAGGCACGGGAGGGCCTCTGGCGGGGCCACACCGCCCGATACAGCGAAGTGCGGGTGCGGAGCGAAGAAAATCTCCACAACCAGCTGCGGCAGGTACAAGTCACCTCTGTGGAGGACGGGTATCTTTCGGGAGAAATATTAAATTTGGAAAACGGGTAGAAACCTGGATATAATGGTGGTATAATGTCCCAGGAATTTTGAACCAAGGAGAGGAGCCCTGTCCCATGAGTGAAAATTACAGCGCCAATCCCGGCAAGAACCTGATTCGTACCGTGGACGGCGTCGATTATCTGCGCATCCCCGTCAAGACCCACCTCATCACCAAGGAAGACGACATGGCAGATGTGGTGAACAAGTACCCCAAGGACAAGATGCGGCCGGGGGACATCCTGTTTATCTCGGAGAAGGCGGTGGCCTGTACCCAGAGCCGGGCCATCCCCATGGAGGACATCAAGCCCCGGAAGCTGGCAGTTACCTTGAGCCGCTACGTCACCAAGACCCCCGCCGGTATTGGCCTGGGCATCCCGGAGACTATGGAGATGGCCCTTCAGGAGTGCGGCACCCTGCGGATTCTGTTCGCCGCCTTCTGCTCGGTGATTGGCAAGATTTTTGGGAAAAAGGGCTGGTTCTACAACGTGGCCGGCCCCAAGGCCCGGGGCATCGACGGTCCCACCGAGGGCACCATCCCGCCCTATGACCACTACGTGGTCCTCACCCCCGCCGACCCCATGGGGACGGCCAAGCGCCTGGCACAGGCGCTTGGATACCCTGTCGCCATCGTGGACATCAACGACCTGGGGGCCAATATCCTTGGCTTCTCCGAGAAGCAGCCCACTCTGGACTGGCTGGCCCGGGCGCTGGGGGACAATCCCCTGGGCCAGGGGGAGGAGTGCACCCCTATGGGAATTTTGCGCAAGGCATAAAAACCACCGGCTTTCCCACGAAAGCCGGTGGTTTTTTATGGCAGAACATCCACGGGGAAGTCAAAATAGGTGTCCGGGTAGGGCTCATCCTTCAGGGTGAAGTGCCACCACTCAGTATTGATACCCTTGAAGCCGTGGGTCAGCATGGTATTCCGGAGAAGGGCCCGGTTTGCGGCCTGCTCCTCCGTCAGCCCGGAATAGCCGGGGTGGGAGCGCTTGCCGAACCAATCGAAAGTGCCGCCCATGTCCAGCTCCTTACCGGTGCTCATATCGAACAGGGTCAGATCCACTGTGGAGCCCCGGCTGTGGCCCGATTTGGAGACGATGTAGCCCTGGGAGAACAGGACGGATTTATCCAAGTCGGGGTAGAAGTACGCCTTCATGGAGACGTCCTCCAGGTCAGCGGCCCAGCGCTGGAAGTAATCCACCGCCGATTGGGGCCGGTAGGCGTCGTAGATTTTCAGCCGGCAGCCTTGCTCCGCCAGCTCGTCGCTGACCTCCTTCAAGGCGTCCGCCGCCTCCCGGGTGAGGAGGGCTACCGGCTCCTCATACCCGTCGATCCGCTCCCCTACGAAGTTGTAGGTGGAGTAGTAGCGGATCTCCAGGATGGCGTCGGGGACGGCCTCAGAAATTTCCACGAAGCCGGCGGCCTCCGGCTCGGAGACTGCCGGAGCGGGATCCTCCGCCGGCCGGCTGGTGCTCCCGGGGCTCGGGGCCTCCTCCAGGCCTGCTCTGTAGCCCTCCTGATAGCCCGTCTCGTAACCGCTGGACCAGGCCTCCTGCTCCCGGGCCGGGTCCACCCCGCCGTTTCCGTCCGATTGATTGACCTGGCAGGCGGGGAGCAGGACAAGACAGAGGAGCAGCGCGGCAAGCTTACAGATCCGCATGGCGGTCAACCCCCCTCCTTCCGGGGGTCGGGCAGGTCCACGTAGACGGGCGGGTGGCCGGTGGACTCCACAAATTTGAGAAGGTCTTCCCGCTTGAGCCGGAGGGTGGAGGTGGAGATACCGGGGTGGCCGCTGATGTGCTCGTCGGCCAGCAGGTCCCGGTCGATGACCAGCTTGACCCGGCGGTCTGTGTCGAAGAGCAGTTCCAGGGCGGAAACCGAGCCGGGGACGGTCTGGAGGTAATCCCGCATATGGCCGTCGCCGGCGAAGGACAGCCGGGTACAGCCCAGCTGGGCAGAGAGGAACTTGGTTTTGAAGGGTTTGTCCCCCGGCATCATCAGCAGATAGAAGTCGGTCTGCTGCTTGTTGCACAGGAACAGGTTCTTGCAGATTTTGGAGCCCAAAATCTGCTCCACCTGGTGGCAGATCTCAATGGTGTCGGCATGGTCGTGGTCCACCCGGACATAGGGGATGTTCAGCTCCTCCAGCCGGTCGTAGATGGCAAACTCCTGGGGAATGCGTCCGTCGGTGGGCCGGGTGGTGTATCGGTTGGGGTCGATGTACATGGTATCGCTCCTTTTTTATAATCCCAGCAGTTCCCGGGCGTACCCGCCCAGGATGCCGTCCTTCTCCTCTCGGGTGAGGGGCAGGGCCTCGATCAGTTCAATGCCCTCCTTCTGGTCCCGCCAGGGGGAGTCGGTGCCGAAGAGGACCCGGCCGGGGAACTCCCGCACCATGCGGACGAACTGCTCCTCCGCCATCAGGGGCAGGTCGGAGGGGCCGTAGTAGCCGTCCCCCAGGGGGGAGATGCGGCCCAGAGCGAAGGCGGTGTCCAGGTAGACTCCGGTTTCGGGCAGCAGGGCCTCCACCCGCTCCCACTCCCGCCAGCCCCCCATATGGGCCAGAATCAGCTTCACCGGTCCTACCTGGCGCAGGGCGTTGAGGGTCATCTCCGGAGTGCAGTGGTCCCGGAGGGGGAACCCGATGTCCCGGCCGGCGTGGGTGAGGACGATCAGACCCAGCTCGCCGCAGCGGTCCAGGATGCGCAGGTAGCGGATGTCGTCAAAGTCCACCCCCTGGTAGATGGGATGGAGCTTGACTCCCTTCATGCCCAGGTCCGCAATTCGGGCCAGCTCCTCCTTCCAGCCGTCGAAGTCCGGGTGCATACAGCCGAAGGACCACAGGCCGGTCTCAGGACCCCGGTCGTTGAGCTGGGCGGAGGCGTCGTTGACGTGGACCACCTGCCGGGCGCTGGTGGCCACCGGGAGGACCAGGCAGCCGCCGATGCCCGCCCTGTCCATGGAGGCCCGCAGCCCCGCCTCGGTGCCGTCGGAGAAGGCCACGGTGTGGGACATGGACTGGAGCTTTGTAATGGTAGGCCCGGCGATCTTGTCTGGGAAGGTGTGGGTGTGGATGTCGAAGATCATGGGAACGGTTCCTTTCTGGTATAGTTGGACGGAGCCCGTGGTATAGAATACCACAGGCTCCGCCAATTTGAAAGAGGAAGAGGGAAATTTTACTGAGGGTCGCCCAGGGCCTGGCTCTTGCGGACGGTGACCTTCTCCTCATAGCAGGAGAAGGCGTCGTCCACCAGCTCTTTCTTGGGCTTGGCGGTGAAGAGGGACACCACCGGCACGATGATCAGCCCGGCCACCATGCAGAACGCGCCACAGTTGATGGGGGAGACCAGCAGAGCGGGGAAGTGGGTCTTCAGGGGGGAGATGTCGGCCAGCATGACCACAGTGGAGAAGATAAAGCTGGTCCAGCAGGCGATCTTGGTGGCACCCCTCCAGTACAGGCCGTAGAGGAAGGGGGCCAGGAAGGCCCCGGCCAGCGCGCCCCAGGACACGCCCATGAGCTGGGCGATAAAGGTGACGCTGGAGCGGTACTGGATGATGGCCAGCACCGCGGAGATGGCGATGAACACCGCGATGAGGCACCGCATGATGAAGACCTGCTTCTTCTCGTCCATCTCCTTGATGATGTGGCCCTTGAGCAGGTCCAGGGTCATGGTGGAGCTGGAGGTGAGCACCAGAGAACTGAGGGTGGACATGGAGGCGGACAGAACCAGAATGACCACCACGGCGATCAAAATCTCCGGCAGGTTGGAGAGCATGGTGGGGATAACCGCGTCGAAGCCGCCCACAGGCGTACCGCTGCCGGTGGGGTCCAGCTGGGGGGAAAACAGCCGGCCGAAGCCGCCCAGGAAGTAGCATCCCCCCGCCACCACCATAGCGAAAAGGGTGGAGATCACCGTGCCGGTGTTGATAGACTTCTCGCTCTTGATGGCGTAGAACTTCTGCACCATCTGGGGCAGGCCCCAGGTGCCCAGGGAGGTGAGGATCACCACGCCCAGCAGGTTCACCGGGTCGGGGCCGAAGAAGGAGGCGAACACGCCGGGGGCCCCGGCCACCGGGCCGGCAGCGGTCTCGTTGGACACCTGGGCCAGCTTGGTGAGGGCCGCCATAAAGCCGCCCTGGCTGTTGAGCACCGCCACGATGACAGCGGAGATACCGAAGAGCATGATAATGCCCTGAATGAAGTCGTTGATGGCGGTGGCCATGTAACCGCCGGCGATGACGTACACGCCGGTGAGAATGGCCATGACAACGACGCAGACAGCGTAATCAATATCAAAGGCCATGCCGAACAGGCGGCTGAGGCCGTTGTACAGGCTGGCGGTGTAGGGGATGAGGAAGATGAAGATGATCACCGAGGCGGCGATCTTCAGGGAGGTGGACCCAAATCGCTTGCCGAAGAACTCGGGCATGGTGGCCGAGTCCAGATGCTGGGTCATGATGCGGGTTCGGCGGCCCAGAACCACCCAGGCCAGCAGAGAGCCCAGGACGGCGTTGCCGATGCCCGCCCAGGTGGCGGCGATGCCGTACTTCCAGCCGAACTGGCCGGCGTAGCCCACAAAGACCACGGCGGAGAAATAGGAGGTGCCGTAGGCGAAGGCGGTGAGCCAGGGGCCCACGGAGCGCCCGCCCAGCACGAAGCCGTTGACGTCGGTGGCGTTCTTGCGGCAGTACAGGCCAATGCCTACCATAACCCCGAAGAACACCAGCAGCATGATAATTTTAATTGCCATATGGAACAGTCCTCTCCTTCGCGTCCGCTTTGACGCTTTGTACCGTTGAAGTGTAACGCAATAAAGCCGAAATGTCAAGAGGAATTTTTGAGAATTTGAAAAGAGGCGCGGGCGCGCCTCTTTTTACTCGTCAATCACAATTTCTTCCGCTTTTATTTGAGCGTTCTCCAGCAGACGGACAGCCGCTGGAACATCCAGCCGCCCCAACGCCTCCAGTGCGTCGGTGATGGCGTTGAAGAGCAGGTGATAGAGTTTTTGATAATCGGACATTTTTTACCTCCTATATATTTATATCAATATATGCATAATTATATAGTGAAGTATTAGAATTGTCCATCAGTAGATACTTACTTTATTATATAATTGAAGAAGGGGGTATCCCATGAAAGTCGTGCGTTTCTGTCTGAAAGAATATCTGGACAGCCACAATATCAGCCGCTATGAGTTGTCAAAACGGGCTGGTATCGGATATCCTGTCATTGACGGCTACTACAAAAACAAGGTCTACCGCCTGGACGGCTACAACCTGGGCCGCATCATCGAGGCGCTGAACTGCCAGCTGACCGATATCCTCACCGTTGTGGAGGAATAAAAACAGCCCCGTCCCTCAAAATGAGAGACGGGGCAGTTCACACCCTTGACACCAACTGTTAAGTATAGTATACTATGGGCGTGTAGGGCACTGCTGAGCTTCGGCGGTTTGGCCCTGTAGGTTTAGTTTTTGATCAAAAGGTCAAGAAACCGTCACCTGCCGGGGTGGCGGTTTCACTTTACCCTGACCTGGAGCGTTACAGTATAACCACGAAAGTGGAATGTAAATGTCACAGTCCATGGCATAAGGCATTCACCTCCTTTACAGAGGCGTAGCCAAACCGCCGCCGCTTTGCCAGCGCACCTTACCGCCATTTTATCAATGGATACCGGCCCTGTCAACAAAAACAGCCCCGTCTCCCCTTCCGGGAGGCGGGGCTTTCGCTATCCCGGATTTTTCTCCGGGGTGAACAGGTCGATCCGTCCCTCGCTTTCCACGATCTCCAGGTCCCACAGCTCCCGGTAGACGCTCAGCGGATAATACACCTCATGGAAGCCCTGGACGAGAGGGAAGCGCAGCGTCTGCACAGTGCCCTCCCCGTCCGTCCAGGAGAGCACCCCCTCTTCCCCGTCCCGGAAACACTGGTAGGTCACGCCGTCCCACAGGATCGTGCTGCCGCCGTCCAGCCACTGGCACTCACACCCGGTCCAGGGCAGGACATGCCAGGCGGCCAGCATATATGTGCCGTCCTCCCCCAGGGCGGCAGGGCAGCGGGTCCGGTTTCCGTCCACATAGACCGCCGGCAGGGTCTCGCTGTAAAAATAGACGGTGCGGAAATCCAGAGGCAGGCCCTCCGACTTCAAATAGCTGAGCAGAAAATAGTCGCTGAAAAAGGGCTTGGTGTGGGTATAATCCATATGATAATCCACGCTGTAATACAACGTTCCGGTCTCCCGGGCCTGTTCCGCGGCGGCCCGGTTCTGCCGGTCAAGCCGGCTGTTCTCCCAGCAGGGCGGGAGCAGCGTCCCCACACGGACCAGGGCCAGCAGCGCCAGCGCCCCGGCCGCCGGCCGGAGCCACCGGCTCTCCCCGAACAGCTCCTGGGCCGTCCAGACCAGGGCGCACAGCGAAAACAGGCAGAAGGGGAGCATGGTGCGGTAGGAGGAGCTGTTGGTCGCCGCCATCACGGCCACCGAGATGACCGCCAGCCCCAGCAGCACGCCGGTCTCCCGGGAGTCGGAGAGCCAGAGGGCAAGGGCGGTCAGCGTCATCCCCAGCAGCAGCAGGCAGTAACACGCCGCCGGAGCGGTCCCCAGGGCGACGCCGGCCAGGCAGAGCAGGGGCAGGGCCGCCACGGTCCAGGACAGGGCCGCGTTTCCAGTCTCCCGGCGGCACCGGACCCCCAGGCACAGAAACAGCGCCCCCAGCATCACCAGCAGGGCCGGACAGCCGGCGGCCAGCTCCGCCTGGGCCTGGAAGGGCCTCTTCAGCAGCGCCAGAGCGGCCGGCGCCCGCTGTCCCAGCACCGCGAGCCCTCCGGCCAGGACAAGGCACGCTCCCCCGATCAGCACCGCCGCCGCCATCCTGCCCCTTCCGGCCCGGCGCCACCGGCGCAGGAACGCAAACAGCAGCGCGGCGGCGGCCGCGCCCCCGCAGATCACGGCCGCCGCCGTCTCCACTCTCACCGACGACAGCCCCGACCACAGCACCCCCAGCCCCCGGCCGGTCTCGGCCCGGATGCGGATATGGGTGCCGGGGGACAGGAGTATGGTGCTCAGCCCCAGGGCGGAGCACATCAGGCACGCCCCGCCGTATCTCAGCCGGGCGCGGTCGAAGCGCAGCGCCCACAGGACGGCCTCCAGCCCCACGGCGCAGGCTGCCAGGCCGCATTGCTCCGTCGTCGCGCCGCACAGGAAGCTGAGGACCAGCCCCAGGACCCGGGCCTTCCCCTCCCCTGCCGCCCGTTTCACCGCCCACAGCTGGCAGAAGATCATCGCCGTGGGCAGCAGGTAGTTGCAGCAGGCGGAGATCCAGAGCACGCCCTCCACCATGACCGGCCGGGGCAGCAGCAGGACGCCCCCGAAAAACAGGAGAAAGGGGAGCCGCCACGGCCCTTTCCGGCCCAGATAGGCCCCGCTGAAATGCCATATCCCCAGGCAGCACAGCAGGACCGCCGCTCCAAACAGCCAGTTCCCGGCCCGCAGGATCACCGTTGCGGCCACATGGACCAACATCCGCCCGTTGAAGGTCCGATAGTGCTCCGCCATTTGCCCGAACCAGCCCGCCAGGCCGCCGTCAAAAAAGGTGCAGTAAAAGAAGTCGTCCGCGCTGTACACGGTAGTGAGGGCCAGCAGACACAGCCCCGCCGGCAGGGCCAGCAGGGCTGCTGTTGTCAGAAGACGGGCTGTGTTTGATCGATACCGATTCATATCAGTTTCCCCATCATGGCCTCCGCCCCGCGGAGGTCTTGTCGTTCCAGGACCGGCGGTCTCAGGCCTCGCCGTCGATGACCTGGGCCTTGATTAGGTTGGTGGAGCCGCTCCTGCCCAGGGGGACGCCGGCGGTGATGACCACGGTGTCGCCTTTCTCCACCAGCCCCTCCTTCAGGGCCACCTCGGCGGACAGGGAGAAGATGCGGTCGGTGGAGTTGACCTCCCCGGTGAGGTAGGGGATGACGCCCCAGGAGATATTCAGCTGCCGGCGCACCTTCTCGTGCATGGTGAGGGCGGCGATGGGGCAGGCGGGGCGGAACCGGCAGATCATCCGGGCGCTGCGGCCCGAGCTGGTGGCGGTGAGGATGGCCTTGGCGTCCAGGTCCTTGGCGGTGAGGCAGCAGGTGTGGGTGATGGCGTCGTTGATGTTGGAGGCGGGGAGGACCCGCTGCTTCTGGAACTGCTTCCAGTAGTCGATGGCGTTCTCCGTCTCGGTGACGATGCCCACCATGGCGGTGAGGGCCTCCACCGGGTACTTGCCCCCGGCGGTCTCGCCGGAGAGCATCACGCTGCCCGTGCCGTCGTAGACGGCGTTGGCCACGTCGGACACCTCCGCCCGGGTGGGCCGGGGGTTGCGCATCATGGAGTCCAGCATCTGGGTGGCGGTGATGACCGGCTTGCCCGCCTGGAGGCCCTTGCGGATCATCTGCTTTTGCAGGATGGGCACCCGGGCGGCGGGAATCTCCACCCCCAGGTCGCCCCGGGCCACCATGATGCCGTCGGCGGCCTCCAGGATCTCGTCCAGGTTGTCCACGCCCTCCTGGTTCTCGATCTTGGCGATGATCTTCACGTCGTCCCCGCCGCAGTCGTGGAGGACAGCCCGGACGGCCTCCACATCCGCCGCCCGGCGGACGAAGGAGGCGGCGATGAAGTCGAAGTCGTTTTCCACGCCGAAGCGGATGTCCTCCACGTCCTTCCCGGTGAGGGCGGGAAGCTGGATATGTACCCCGGGGATGTTGATGGACTTGTTGGCCGACAGAGCGCCGCCGTTCTCCACGGTGCAGACGATCTCTGTGCCCTCGATCCGGTCCACCCTGATGGCCACCAGGCCGTCGTCGATCAGGATCTGCTGCCCGGGGGTCAGCTCCTCGTGGAGCCTGGGGTAGGTGACCGACACCCAGCCCTGGTTGCCCACAATGTCCCGGGTGGTGAGGGTGAATGGGTCGCCGGGTTCCAAGGTGATGGACTTGGTCTCAAAGGATTTGATACGAATTTCCGGGCCCTTGGTGTCCAGAATGGTGGCCACCGGACGGCCCATAGCGTCCCGGACGGCCTTGAGCATATTCAGCCGCTCCAGGTGCTCCGGGTGGCTGCCGTGGGAAAAATTGAACCGGGCGGCGTCCATGCCGGTGCGGATGAGGGTGCGGATCATATCCTCACTGTCCACTGCGGGGCCCAGGGTGCAGATGATTTTGGTTCTTCTCATGTGATTACCTCCTTCGGGTATCATAATTCCTTCTATGTGTACGCCTCTATCATACAGGAAAATATATGGATTGGGAAGATGGTATTTTCATAAAAATGGCGGCGGCTCCGTAAAAAAAGTGTGCTGCCCCTCCAAGAGAGGCAGCGCACGGATATCAGCACATTTTGGCCCCAGCGGGGATCTTGTCGTCTAAAATCAGGAGGTTCAGGGCCTCCTCCCCCTTCTCGGTGTGGACGGCGGAGATGAGCATCCCGTTGGACTCCTGGCCCATCATCTTCCGGGGGGGCAGGTTGACGATGGCCATCAGGGTCTTGCCGATCAGGTCCTCGGGCTTGTACCACTTGGCAATGCCGGACAGGATCTGCCGGTCTGTGCCGGTGCCGTCATCCAGAGTAAATTTCAGCAGCTTCTCGCTCTTCTTCACCGGCTGGCAGTCCTTCACCTTGACGGCCCGGAAATCGGACTTGCAGAAGGTGTCGAAGTCCACCTTCTCCTCCAGCTGGGGCTCGATCTCCAGGTCGGGGAGGGCGGCCTTCTTGGCGGCCTCGGCGGCGGCCTCCAGCTCTGTGAGCGCCTTGTCCGCGTCGATGCGGGGGAAGAGATTGTCTCCCCGGACCACGGTGACATCTTTGGGCAGAACGGCCCACTGCCCGGCGCTCTCCCAGTCGGAGCAGGCCTCACAGGCGCCGATCTGCTTCAAGACCTCGGCGGCGGAGGCGGGGATGAAGGGGGTGAGCAGGATGGCGCACACCCGCAGGGTCTCCAGCAGGTTGTACATGACGCAGGCCAGCCGGGGGCCGTTGGCGTCCATGTCACGGGCCAGCACCCAGGGGGCGTTCTCGTCGATATACTTGTTGGCCCGGTCGATCACCTTGAAAATCTCGCTCAAAGCGTTCTGGAAGGCGAACTTCTCCATCTGCTCCTCGTAGCGGTCCCGGAGCTCCTTGACCATAGTCACCAGCTCACCGTCCATCTCCCCGTGGAAGCGCTGATTTTCGGGCAGCTGTCCGCCGAAGTACTTGCCCGCCATGGACACGGTGCGGCTGAGGAGGTTGCCTAGGTCGTTAGCCAAGTCCACGTTGATGGTCTGGATCAGGGCCTCGTTGGAGAAGTTGCCGTCGGAGCCGAAGGGGAAGGTGCGCAGCAGGAAGAAGCGCAGGGCGTCCACCCCGAACATCTCGGCCAGGATATAGGGGTCCACCACATTGCCCTTGGACTTGGACATCTTGCCCCCGTCCAGCAGCAGCCAGCCGTGGCCGAAGACCTTTTTGGGCAGGGGCTCACCCAGGCTCATAAGCATGGCGGGCCAGATGATGGAGTGGAAGCGGACGATCTCCTTGCCCACGAAGTGGACGTCGGCGGGCCAGAACTTTTCGTAGTCGTCGTATCTGTCGTTGCCGTAGCCCAGGGCGGTGATATAGTTGGAGAGGGCGTCCACCCACACGTAGACCACGTGGCCGGGGTCGAAGTCCACGGGGATGCCCCAGGTGAAGGAGGTGCGGGAGACGCACAGGTCCTCCAGGCCGGGCTTGATGAAGTTGTTCACCATCTCGTTCACCCGGGAGCGGGGCTCCAGGAAGTCGGTGTCCTCCAGCAGGTGCTGGATTTTATCAGCGTATTTGGACAGCTTGAAGAAATAGGCCTCCTCCTCCGCGTCCTGGACCTCCCGGCCGCAGTCGGGGCACTTGCCGTCCACCAGCTGGGACTCGGTCCAGAAGGACTCGCAGGGCTTGCAGTACTTGCCCACATACTTACCCTTGTAGATGTCCCCGTTGTCGTGCATTTTCTTGAAAATCTTCTGAATGGCGGAGACGTGATAATCGTCGGTGGTGCGGATAAAGCGATCGTTGGAAATGTTCATCAGCTTCCACAGGTCCAGGATGCCCCGGTCCCCCCGGACGATGCCGTCCACGAACTGCTGGGGGGTGACTCCCGCCTCCCGGGCCTTGTCCTCGATCTTCTGGCCGTGCTCGTCGGTGCCGGTGAGGAACATCACCTCGCAGCCGGTGAGCCGCTTGTACCGGGCCATGGCGTCGGTGGCCACGGTGCAGTAGGTGTGGCCGATGTGCAGCTTGTCGCTGGGGTAGTAGATGGGGGTGGTGATATAAAAACGTTTCTTTTCCATGTTGTTGATCTCCCTCGTTATATTCTGTAGGGGCGGCCGGTGGCCGCCCGTCGTGGTAATTCGATTTCTGCGGGCGGCCACAGGCCGCCCCTACACATCAATCATCCTGTTCTTCCTCCTCCGGGGGAGGCATTCGCCCCTCCAGCCGCTTAGGCCAGGGCGGGCCGAAGGTATTGCGCAGCAGTGCCCGGCCCAGTGCCAGGGCGGACAGGGAAAAGGCCAGGGTAGCGGCGGCGGTGAACAGGTCGGGGCTGTCCGCCAGGGAGATCATCCCCAGCACGGTCCCCGTCATGGCCAGAAAGGCGGTGCGGCGGCGGCGGGGCCGGCCAAAGAGGAAGGCTGCGGCGCAGTAATGGGCCAGAGTGAGCAGCATCACGGCAAACAGGCCGAAGCCGTATTTCATCAGCACCGGTTCGACCCCGTGCTCCAGGTGGGTGGCAAACAGCCACACCAGCCCGGCCAGGGCGGGAAAGGGGGCCAGCCGGCAGGCCCAGTCGTTCAGTTCCCTCCGGTAGGCCGACCTCCCCATCAGCAGAACGCCCAGCCCGGCGGGCAGGCACAGGACCGCCGCCAGAAGCTGGGAGCCGGGATTGGCCGCCGGGTAAAGCTCCGGGGCGGCCCGCCACAGCTGAAGGCCGGCCAGCCCGTCCCGCAGGCCCAGTGCCCCGGACAGGAGCATCAGCAGCCCGGCGGCGGCCAGAACGGTCATCTGTCCCGCCTCGGGGCAGCCGAAGGCGGGCAGAAAGTCCTCCGGCCCCTCCCCCTTCTCCTGGACCAGCAGGGCAAAGGCCAGGGCCAGCAGGCCCGTCAGGCCCAGCAGGGCCAGGGTGGCCGGGGCGCTGTAGGTGAACAGGCCCGCCTCCGGGTCATAGGCGGAGGCCAGCTGCCACCGCCGCAGGAGAAAGCCGGCCGCGCCCCCGGCCGCGGCCAGGGCGGGCAGGACAATGTCTCTTCTCATGGCGTCAGTTCCTCTCGTTGGGAAAGTAATTCCTTATTTTCTATAATGTAAGCTATCATATACCAACCAGACAGGAAAATCAATCCTTTTTACAGCCTGGGTCCCTTCGCCCTCCGCTTTCCGAACAACAGCCACAGGGCGACGAGCAGCAGGACAACGCCCACTATGGTACACAGACCCGCAGCCTGGCCGGTAATCAGCCCATTCATCTCCAGGAGGGAGGAGGAGGCCAGAAACACCAGGTCGCCCCACAGCAGCGCCCGCCCGGCGGGGTCCCAGCGGTTTTTGGACCGGCTCTTTTCATCGGCCAGCTTCTCCTGCTCCATCTGGCGCTTGAGTTCCACCGTGCGGCTGTGCCGGCGCTTTTTGTTTGCCATAGCTGTACTCCTTTCAGTCCGGAAGGCTCCGTTCAATGACGGCCCCGCCCACTACCACGTCTCCGTCGTAGAAAACTACTGTCTGTCCCGGGGTAACGGCCCGCTGGGCTTCGTCGAAGGCGACGCGGACGGTATCCTCCCCCGTCTGCTCCACAGTGCAGGGCTGCTCCGCCATGCGGTAGCGGATCCGGGCCCGGAGGCGGACCGGGCCGTCCAGCCGGGCGCAGGGGATCAGGTTCAAACTGTTCGCCGTCAGGACGCGGCGAAAGAGGGCGGCGTTGTTCGAGAGGATCACCGCGTTGTCCCCTGGCCGGACCTCCTTCACGTAGAGCCGCCCCGCGCTGGAGGACACCCCCAGCCCCCGGCGCTGGCCCACGGTGTAGTCCACGATGCCGGTGTGCCGGCCCAGGACGGCCCCCGCCTCGTCCAGATAGGGACCGGGAGGGTAGTCCTTCCCGGTGTGCCGCCGGAGGAAGGCCCCGTAGTCCCCGTCGGGGATAAAGCAGATGTCCTGGCTGTCTCCCTTCTGCGCGTTGGACAGGCCGGCTTCGGCGGCGATGGCCCGCACCTCCGCCTTGGACAGCTCTCCCAGAGGGAACAGAGCCCGGCTGAGCTGCTCCTGGGTGAGCATGGCCAGCACATAGCTCTGGTCCTTGTCCAGATGGGCGGCTTTTTTCAGCAGCCAGCGGCCCGCCCCGGCGTCAAAGGCCGTCCGCGCGTAGTGGCCGGTGGCCAGACTGCCGCAGCCCAACTCCTCCGCCGTGCGGAGCAGCGCCCCGAACTTGACGGCCCGGTTGCACAGCACACAGGGATTGGGGGTGCGGCCCCGCTCGTACTCCGAGACGAAGGGGTCCATCACCCCGGCCTGGAACTCCCGGCGCATATCCAGCGTCCGGTGGGGGAAGTTCAGCCGCTTTGCCACAGCCGCCGCGTCCGCCCCCTCCTCTCCGCCGTCGAAGAGGCACAGGGTCAGCCCCAGCAGAGTTTTCTCCCCCTTCAGGAGGAGCAGGGCGGCGGCGGAGCTGTCCACACCACCGCTCATGGCAACGGCAGTCGTATGATCCATAGAGACCTCCATGGGCATTTTGCTGAATTTTCCCTCAAAGTATACCACATTTTCCCGCCCCTGACAACTCAAACCCCTGAAAAGACAAGGCCGGGCGTAAAAAATCAGGTGTAAAAAGGGGAAAATATATCTTGTATTTCCACAGCAAATATTTTTAAATTGAGCACAAGATATAGTAGACAAAGGGAAGCGGATGTGCTATAATCCACATTGTGCTCCCGGCTTTGTAAGACCGTTCGGTGCGGGAGCGCGGTTTTTTTAGCGTCTTTTACCAATGAGAGGAGAACAGGAATGAAAGTCATCAAACGGGACGGAACCAGCGTGGACTACGACCGCAGCAAAATTGTGATCGCCATTCAGAAGGCCAACGCCGAGGTGTCTGAGGAGGACCGGCTGGACCTGGAGGGCATCGACGCCATCATCGAGGGCATCGAGGCCCAGAAGCGCCAGCGCATCCTGGTGGAGGATATCCAGGATCTGGTGGAGCAGGGACTGGTAGAGCGCAATAAATTCCACCTGGCCAAGACCTATATCATCTACCGCTACAACCGGGCTCTGATTCGGAAGGCCAACACCACCGACGAGTCCATCCTGTCCCTGCTGCGCAATGAGAACAAGGAGCTGGCCGAGGAGAACTCCAACAAGAACACCATGATCGCCGCCACCCAGCGGGACTATATCGCCGGCGAGGTGAGCCGGGATCTGACGAGGCGCATCCTGCTGCCTGAGCACATCTCCAAGGCCCACGACGAGGGGGCCATCCACTTCCACGACGCGGACTATTTCGTTCAGCCCATCTTTAACTGCTGCCTCATCAACATCGGCGACATGCTGGAGAACGGCACCGTGATGAACGGCAAGCTCATCGAGAGCCCCAAGACCTTCCAGGTGGCCTGCACCATCACCACCCAGATCATCGCCTGCGTGGCCTCCAACCAGTACGGCGGCCAGTCCGTGGACCTGCGCCACCTGGGCAAGTACCTGCGCCGCAGCCGGGAAAAGTTCCGCGCCCATGTGGCCTATGAGTGCGCCGGCAAGGTGGACGAGGCCACCATGGAACGCCTGGTTATGGACCAGCTGCGCACCGAGCTGAAAAACGGCGTTCAGACCCTCCAGTATCAGATCAACACCCTGATGACCACCAACGGCCAGTCCCCCTTTGTGACGCTGTTCCTCAACCTCCAGGAGGGCGACCCCTACATCGAGGAGAACGCCATGATCATCGAGGAGGTCCTCCGCCAGCGGCTGGAGGGCATCAAAAACGAGGCGGGCGTCTTTATCACCCCCGCCTTCCCCAAGCTGGTCTACGTGCTGGACGAGCACAACTGCCTCAAGGGGGGCGAGTACGACTACCTCACCGAGCTGGCCGTGAAGTGCTCCGCCAAGCGGATGTACCCCGACTACATCTCCGCCAAGAAGATGCGGGAGAACTACCAGGGCAACGTCTTCTCCCCCATGGGCTGCCGGTCCTTCCTGGCCCCCTGGAAGGATGAGAACGGACAGTATAAGTTTGAGGGCCGGTTCAACCAGGGCGTGGTCTCCCTCAACCTGCCCCAGATCGGCATCCTGGCCGGCGGCGACGAAGAGAAGTTCTGGTCTCTGCTGGAGGAGCGGCTGAACCTGTGCTTCGAGGCCATTATGTGCCGGCACAACGCCCTGAAAAAGGTGCGGTCCGACTCCTCCCCCATCCACTGGCAGTACGGCGCCATCGCCCGCCTGCCCAAGGGGGCCTCCATCGAGCCCCTGCTCTACGGCGGCTACTCCTCCATCTCCCTGGGCTACATCGGCCTGTATGAGCTGACCAAGCTGGTGAAGGGGGTCAGCCACACCCAGCCGGGCGGCACCGAGTTCGCCCTGGCCGTGATGAACCGGCTGCGCCGGGCCTGCGACGACTGGAAAGCGGAGACCAACATCGGCTTCGCCCTCTACGGCACCCCCGCCGAGAGCCTGTGCTACCGCTTCGCCCGCATCGACAAGGAGCGCTTCGGCACCATCCCAGACGTCACCGACAAGGGGTACTACACCAACAGCTACCACGTGGACGTGCGGGAGCACATCGACGCCTTCGACAAGTTCACCTTTGAAGCCCAGTTCCAGCGCATCTCCACCGGCGGCTGCATCTCTTATGTGGAGATTCCCAACCTGCGCCACAACCTGGAGGCCCTCAAGGACGTGGTCCGGTTCATTTACGACAACATCCAGTACGCCGAGTTCAACACCAAGAGCGACTACTGCCAGTGCTGCGGCTACGACGGAGAGATCGAGATCAACGATGAGTTCCAGTGGGAGTGCCCCGTGTGCCATAACACCGACCAGTCCAAGATGAACGTCACAAGGCGCACCTGCGGCTATCTGGGTGAGAACTTCTGGAACGTAGGCAAGACCAAGGAGATCAAGGCGAGAGTTCTGCATCTGTAAAAACGGCGGGGCCTCCATCCGGAGGCCCCGGGCTTTTATAAGGAGATTATAATGAATTACGCAGATATTAAGAAGGTAGACGTGGCCAACGGCCCCGGCGTGCGGGTGTCCCTGTTTGTGTCCGGCTGCACCCACCGCTGCGAGGAGTGCTTCAATCCCGAGGCCTGGAGCTTCGACTACGGCGCCCCTTTCGGGGAGACGGAAATCGAAAAAATCCTCACTTTCCTGGCCCCGGACCACATCCGGGGGCTGTCCCTGCTGGGGGGTGAGCCCTTCGAGCCAGCCAATCAGGAGGCTGTTCTGGAGCTGGTGGAGCGGGTGCGGAAGGAGCTGCCTCAGAAGACCATCTGGTGCTACACCGGCTGGCTCTTTGAGGAGCTGGCCGCCGGAAAAATCGGAGACCACAGCAGGGAGCTGCTGGAACAGCTGGACGTGCTGGTGGACGGCCCCTTCGTGCTGGCGAAGAAGGACCTGGGGCTGCGGTTCCGGGGGTCCTCCAACCAGCGGATCATCGACGTGCCCGCCTCGCTGGAGGCCGGGACAGTCGTGCTCAGCGAGACCTATATGAATTAGACCCGCCTATACACAGCGCCTGTTTCCAACCGGAAACGGGCGTTCTTTTTTGTTGAAAACGCCCGCCCGCTGTGGTAAAATAAAAAAATCAAAGTCAGAGAGAGGGTCCCGCCATGCGAACCATTTCCGCCGCTCAGATCACCGAAGCCGTGGCCCGGCTGTCCATCCGGGCCAATACGGAACTGCCCGCCGACGTGGCCGCCGCCCTGGACCGCTGCCGCCGAGCCGAGCCCTGGCCCCTGGCCGGGGAGACGCTGGACCTGCTCCAGGACAACCTGAATCTGGCCCGGGAGCGGGATCTGCCCATCTGTCAGGATACCGGCATGGCCTGCGTCTTCGTGGAGCTGGGCCAGGAGGTCCACATCGACGGTAATTTCGAGGAGGCCATCCATGAGGGCGTCCGCCGGGGCTACGGCGAGGGTTTTCTGCGCAAGTCCATCGTGGCCGATCCCCTGCGGAGGGTAAACACCGAGGACAACACCCCGGCCTCCATCACCGTGCGCATCGTCCCCGGGGACAGGCTCAGTCTCACGGTCGCCCCCAAGGGCTTCGGGTCGGAGAACATGAGCCGCTTGGGGATGCTCAAGCCCGCAGACGGGGTGGAAGGCGTGAAGAAGTTCGTGGTGGAGACGGTCCGTTTGGCCGGGCCCAACCCCTGCCCGCCCACCGTGCTTGGGGTCGGCATCGGCGGTTCCTTCGACAAGGTGGCCGCCCTGGCCAAGCACGCCCTGCTCCGGCCCCTGGACCAGCCCAACCCCGACCCCTTCTACGCCGCCCTGGAGGGGGAGCTGCTGGAGGAGATTAACGCCCTGGGCATCGGCCCCCAGGGCTTCGGCGGCAGGACTACCTGCCTAGGGCTGGCCATCGAGACCGCCTCCACCCATGTGGCCGGCCTGCCCGTGGCGGTGAACGTGAGCTGCCACGTCACCCGGAGAGCGACGGAGGTGCTGTGATATGGTGCCGAAAGACGACTGGCGGAGGACGGACCAGGAGGAATACCTCACCGGCGTACCTCTGAAATTTATGGCGCGGTATCCCAAAGACCCGCTTTATGACCATGACCACTGTGAATTTTGTTTTCAAGAAATCAGTATGTATGAGGGAGCAACCCACTGCGGCTACTGTACCCTGGACGAATACCGCTGGATCTGCCCCGCCTGCTATGAGGATTTTCGGGAAGAATTTGGCTGGACGCTGGAGGGGGAATCGCCATGCAATACAAATTGACCACTCCCGTCACCCGGGAGGATTTGTCCCCCCTGAAGGCGGGGGACACGGTGCTGCTGTCGGGGACGGTGTACACCGCTCGGGACGCTGCCCACAAGCGGATGATGGAGCTGCTGGACGCGGGGGATCCCCTGCCCTTCCCGGTGGAGGGCTCCGCCCTGTACTATGTGGGCCCCACCCCGGAGCGCCCCGGCGAGGTCATCGGCTCCGCCGGGCCCACCACCAGCGGGCGGATGGACGCCTACGCCCCCCGGCTGCTGGACCTGGGCCAGGCCATGATGATCGGCAAGGGGGCCCGGAACGGGGCCGTCAAGGAGGCGGTGGTCCGTAACGGTGCAGTCTACCTGGCCGCCCTTGGCGGTGCAGGGGCCCTGATGGCCGCCAGCGTGAAGAAGCTGGAAATGATCTGCTGGGAGGACCTGGGCTGCGAGGCGGTACGCCGCCTGGAGGTGGCCGACATGCCCCTCACTGTCATTCTGGACGCCCACGGCGGCGACCTGTACCAGAGTGGCCCGGCGGCCTATCTGGCCAGCCTGGAGAACAAACAGGAAGGAGAAACACCATGAATCAGGAATTTTTGAACCAGCTGGAACAATGGCACCAGGAGGACAGGTATCAGGAGATCATCGACGCCATCGAGGCCAGGGAGAAGCTGGACTTCGCTCTCATCAGCGCCCTGGCCCGAGCCTACAACAACCTGGCCAGAGACAAGATGCCGCCGGAGGACAGGCCCCTGTACCAGCGGGCCCTGGACCTGCTGCTGCCTCTGGAGGACCAGCTGGAGGAGGCCGTGAAACAGGACCCGGACGCGGCTCACACCTGGAACTTCCGGGTGGGGTACGCCTACTTCTATTTGGACCAGGAGAGTCTGGCCCTGCCCTATTTTCAGAAGGCCCTGGAGGCCCGCCCCGGCGACGGGGACACCCTGGAGTTCATCGATCACTGCCAGCGGATCCTGACCTTGCCGGTGAGCATTAAACCCTTCCGGGTGCGGACGGAGGAGGCATGGGCCGCCTTCCTGGCCGGGGAGGGGGAACTGCGGGCTCTGATGGACCGGAAGGACCGGGAGACGGTGGCCGAAGAGCTGGTTGCCCGGTGCTCCGAGCTGCTCTCCCCCGCTTTCTCAAATCCGGCCTTTGAGCTGGGCCACAATGGGGAGAAATACGAGCTGATCCTGGTCCCCGAGGGGGACCGGACCCGGCTGTTCCAGCTGGCCTACTTCCAAAAACACGCCCCCAAGGAGCTGCTGGACAAATGGAATATCCTGGTGGGCCGCACCCGCTCCACCAACTTCGGCCTGCGGATGGGCGGTCAGGATATCACCGCGGAGGATGTACAGGTCTGGGCGGAGAAGACGGAGGGCGGCGGTCTGGGCGTGGAGCTGTACTGCGAGAAGCTGGCCCCCCTGATGAAGGAGAACGAGGGACAGGTCTACAACATGATCTATATCCTGCTGGACCAGGTCCTGGGGGAGCTGGCCGCCATGCGGTATGTGGACTATCTGGACATTCTGGAGGCCCCGGCCGAGGGGGGGAGCATCACCCTGGACAAGCTGGCGGATTTTGTGGCCACCCAGGTGGACCCGGAGGGCTGGCCCCGGGCCAACGACCCGGAACACGCCTGTGAGCGCTGGTCCGCCTACCAGGGGGAGCCCTCCCAGGAGGAGGACTGGCCCCTGCGGGCCGATGTCTTCGCGGGGGTAAGCTGCTGTGTCCCCCTTATCAACGCCTACTTCAAAGGGGACGACTACTACATGGACCGCCTCCACCGGGACGGGGTGGTCCCCGGCTTCTTCTACTACCCCCTGGACGGCATCGACAAAAAGGACGTCCTGGACCTGCGGGACCAGCTGGAGCAGGCGATTGGCGCCCGGTGCGGCGAGGGGGTGGTCACCTTCACCGGCGGCTCCACCGGAATCGAACTGGGCTACCTGGACTTTATCGCCTGGGATCTGAAGGTGCTGCTGGACGCCGCCGTGGAGGTCTTTGCCGGGGCCCCGGTGGACTGGGCCGCCTTCCATTCCTTCCGGTTCAACGTAAACGGCGTCGGATTGAAGTCGGAGGCCGGCGAGCAGCAGTAAAAATGTGAGGATGAGGAACAATGAGCATCGGGTTAACATTCACCGGCAAAATAGACAGCCCTCAGGCCCTGTTAGAGGCGGCGAAGATCCTGGCGGCGGAGCGGAACTACCATCTGACCGCCGGGGAGAGCGGCCTGAAGGTGACCATGTGCCCACTGGGGGGCGAGCTGGGCGTCCTCTGGAGGCCTGAGCGCGACCCGGCGGGCCCCTGGCTGGTCCGGGGGGGCTGTATGTCCACCCCGGCGGGGGCGGGGCTACACCGGGCGGCGGTGGAACTGCTGGACAATCTGCCCATCCGTACCCTGACGGTGGAGGATGAGACCGGTTTCTACCGCCACCGGGACTTCCAGCGGATGAAGGAGGAGCACTTCTACCCCTGGCTGAGGACCCTGGTGGACGTGTGCCTCCAGGAGAGGGGCAGGGGGGTGTCCGGGATGCAGCTGTGCTGGGACCTGGAGCAGTACGCCCCCCTGGATATCCCGGACACGGTGGTCACTCCGGTGGGCCGCTTCCGGCTTGCCGAGCTGGCGGGCCTGCTGGAGCAGGGAGGGATCGAGGCCCTGGCCAGCCGCTTCTTCCTCTGGAACGGCCGGACCTGGGACGCCCGCTTTTACCGCAACCGGGCTGTCAACGCCCTGTGGGAGAAGTGTTATTTTGCCCCCTCTGCTCGAAGCTGGGAGGATGAGGCGGTCAACGCCGCCATTCTGGACGATCTGGAGCGCGCGGCCAAGCTGGACCCGTCCCTCCCCCTGCCCCGGGCGGCCTACCGTGAGGTGTGCGCCCTGGCGGGCCGGGAACCCGCCCTGTCCGACGGTCCCCAGCTGGAGGAGGAATTCACCCCCGGCTACCGGAAGGATTTGGTCACCCACAATCTGGGGGTCCTGCGGCTCACCCTGCCCGGGGCCTGCCGCTGCGGCTGGGAGCCCTGGCAGAACGGCGGCGGCGCCTGCCTGTGGACCGACGGCTCCGGCCCCGTCTGGCGGGTGAGCTCCTACCGGATGCGGGAGGGGGAGGCCCGGTTCACCGAAAACCTGGACTCTCTCAACGGCCTGGAGGACCGGGAGTTGAAGGGAGGCGCTCTGCGCTGGGGCTGGAAAGAGATCTATGAGAACGGGGAGCGGCTCTATCAGGCGGAGTGTGAGGTCATCTCCGGCCCGTCCCTCTACTTTATCACCGCCACCTGCACCGGCCCCGGCGGCCTGGGCCAGGCGGCGGAGCTGATCGGCCGCGTCTCGGTGGTAAACAGTACCGCCCAGCGGGAGACGGTACATACACATAACAATGGGGAGGAATCACAATGAGCATCGGATTTACCTTTACCGGCAGAGTAAAAAAACCGGAGGCCCTCATCGCCGCCGCCAAAAAGCTGGCGGACGAGCGGTATTACGGCCTCTCTCAGTGGGAGAATGGGCTGAATATCAGCCTATGTCCCCTGGGAGGCGTGCTGTCTGTGTCCTGGAAGAAGGAGAACGGCCTGTTCAGCCAATACTCCGTGGAGGGCCAGTGCGTCACCACCCCCGCCGGACCGGGGCTGCACAAGGCGGCGGTGGAGGCGTTGGACGGCCTGTCCATCCAGAAGCTGGCCGTGGAGGACGAGACGGAGTATTTCCAGCACCGGGACTTTGACCGGATGCTCCGGGAGCATTTCCACCCCTGGCTGTCCACCCTGGTGGAGATGTGCGCGCAGAAGGTCAGCGAGGGGAGCTATTCCCAGATGTGCATGTGCTGGGATCTGGACTCCTATATGCCCGAGGACGTGCCCGGCACGGTGGTCACCCCGGTAGGCCGGTTCTCCGCCCGGCAGTTGAAGGAGATGGCGGAAACACAGGGCATTGTGGCGATGGCGGAGCGGTTTTTCCTGTGGTACCACCCCGGGAAGCGGGACGCCCTCTATAACCGGAACCTGGCCCTGAACATGCTGTGGGAGCTGTGCTACTACGCCCCCTCCTCCCGCCATGAGGAGGACGCCAGCATGAACCGGACCATCTGTGACAACCTGGAGATGTCCGCAAAACTGGACCCGTCCCTCCCCCTGCCCCGGAAAGCCTATGAGGAGATCTGCGGGCTTTCCGGCCAGACTCCCGCCCTGCCGGCGGGCCCCGAGCTGGAGGAGGAGTTCGAGCCCGGCTACCGCAAGGGGCTGGTCACCTATTCCATCGGCCCTCTGCGCCTCACCATCCCCGGCCTCTACCGCTACGAGCGGGAGCAGTGGGACGAGAACAGTGGCTGCGACAAGTGGTGGGACGAGACCAGTCTCAGCCCCATCTGGCGGGTGAACGGCTATCGGATGAACCAGGGGGAGGCCTCCTTTACCCCGGTATTCAAGGACGACAACGACCTGACGGAGTTTGAGATCAGGGGGGGCGCCGTGCAGTACGGCTGGCGGAAGCTGGAGGAGGACGGACAGACGATCTATCAGGTCCGGGCCGAGGTCATTACCGGTCCCTCTCTGTTCGTTATCACCGTGACCCATCTGGAGCCGGAGGAGCGGCCCGGTATTGTGGAACTGATAAAGAAGATCACGGTCCAGACGCAGGACGTGGAAAAACAGACGATACAGGCCAATCCATAAATGCAGAGGCCGTAGGGTGCGACGACCCGGCGCACCGTCCGAAATACTTGGCGGCTGAATAAGAGCGGCGGGCCGAGGTCGTCCCGCCCTACAGAAAATACCTGGAAAGAAGGACAACGACATGACAAAACAGCAGGAAGCAGCGCTCAACGCCATGAAAGAGTGGCTTGCCCACCCCCAGGAGCTGGGCAAGGCCCCGGCCAAGATCGAAATCGCAGGGGAATTTGATCTTCACGACTGCCATTACTACATCCTCAAATACAAGAAGTCCCTGCTGGGCAAGTGGCTGGTGGGGGTGTGCGGCTTTGAGGACGCCGAGACCCTGGAGCCCTGCGGCCACACCTTCAGCCAGATGGAGCCCTACGACCCCGCCGACGCCCGGGAGAAGTGCGAGGCCATGGTGGAGATGATCCGCCAGTACTGGATGGATCGGGCCAAGGAGGAGACGGAGCGGCAGGCCTCCGCCGGACCCTTCTCCGGCTTTGTGCTGCTGTCCGCCCCGGAGTGGGACGTGGAGGCCTTCAAGGCCCAGCTGAAGGCCGACTGGGGCATCGACTATCCCCCCGAAGACGGGGAACAGGCCAGCGCCAACGACGGCCACACCGCTCTGGTCTTTGACGTGGAGGGGATGGCGGTGGCCGCCGCCCTGATGGAAGCTCCCGTCCCCGACGGTGAGGCGGAGTACTGGGCCAACAGCAACTTTATGGACAAGGAGAAGGCGGTGGCCGCCGCCAAGGCTCACAAGGCCCATGTGATGGTGGCGATTCTGGATAAGATGAGCGAAGGCCGCACCCGCCGCCAGATGGGGGAGCTGTATGTAAAAATGGTTTCCTCCTTGCTCAAAGCCCCCAACGCTCTGGGGGTGTACACCAACGGCACCGTCTGGCTGCCCGACTACTTTATCAAGGTGTCTGAGGACCTGAAGGAGGGGCACCTGCCCCTGATGGACCTGGTGTTTATCGGGCTGGTCCGGTCTGAGAAGGGGGTCTGCGGCTGGACCAACGGCCTGCGGGCCTTCGGCAAAGACGAGCTGGAGATCCGGGACAGCCAGCAGCCCCCCAACGACATCCACGAGCTGCTGCTCAACGTGTCGGGCTACATTATCGACCAGGACGTCACCCTCCACGACGGGGAGACCCTGGGCTACACTGCCGAGCAGAAGCTCCACATCACCCGTTCCCAGGGGCTCAATGTGGAGGGCATGTCCCTGAAGATCGAGTTCTGACCCTGTAGGGGCGGCCTGTGGCCGCCCGCAGGAATTGCGGCAGGTGCCAACGGGCGGCCACAGGCCGCCCCTACAACGACCCAAGAAAGGAACCGTATTATGGACGACTTTTTATCCCTCCTGAACAAGTGGAACCAGGAGAGCGAGTACCAGAAGATCATCGACTGCCTGGAGACCCTGTCCAACACCCAAACCCTGGATTACAACCTGACCTGCCAGCTGGCCCGGGCCTATAACAACATCGCCGACCCGGATCAGGAGGACTGCCAGTCCCAGCTGAAAAAGGCGGAGGAGCTGCTGCGGTCGATGGAGGCGGAGGGGGCGGACGACCCCCTGTGGCACTACCGTCTGGGCTACTCCCTGTTCTACCAGGACCGGGAGAAGGAGGCCCTGTCCTGCTTCCAGCGGGCCCTGGAGCTGGACCCCGGGGATGAGGACACCGAATTTTTTATCAAGGAGTGCGAGAAGTACATCGCCGCCAAAGAGTGCCACCCGGAGATGTACACCGAGGAGGACTGGAAAGCGGTGGAGGCCCACCTGGAGCGGTACTTCGGTCCCTGTGACAACGTATTCCACGAGATCGTCTCCCCCGACATCCATGTGGACATCTACATCATGGCCCCCACTCCGGAGCGCAATTACTACGTCCTGTCCACCTTCGGCATGGGGGCCCACCGGATGAACGTCCCCGCCGAGCTGGCGGACAGGAAGCTGGAGCGGGCGGAGATCATCGTCACCCTGCCCCCGGACTGGAAGGTCTCCGAGCCGGGAGAGGAGTGGTACTGGCCCATCCGCTGGCTGAAAATCCTGGCCCGGCTGCCCATTCAGGAGGAGGGCTGGCTGGGCTGGGGCCACACCGTGGCCAACCCGGACGACGCCCCCTTCGCCGATAACACCAAGCTGTGCGGCCTGGTCCTCACCGGGCCCCAGGGCTTCGCCGGGGAGGCGGTGTGCTGTCCCCTCCCCGGCGGGGACGAGGTGAACTTCTACCAGATGATCCCCCTCACCTTCGAGGAGATGCAGTTCAAGCTCTACCACAGCGCCCAGGAGCTACTGGAGCGGTTTACCCCCGAACAGCTCCGGGTGGTGGATATCCACCGGGAGAGCGTCTGCGGCGACCTGCCCAAAAAACGCTTTGCCATCCCCCGGGAGGAGCTGAAGCAGCTCTATGAGGGGGATGGTCCCCAGGGCTGCATCGCCACCGACCGGATTGTGGTGGACGGCGTCCCCGTGGGCTACTGCTGGCGGGAGGAGCCCGACGACGGGGACGAGGCCTGGGACAGCGGCTGGCGCTTCACCGCCGGAGACGAGAGCGATTCCTACATGGACGACCCGGACCGATCCGGTGTCTACGCCCTGAACACCGTCTGCAACTACGACCCGGATATTATCCCTCTGCTGGACTCCGAGCCCGGCACTGCCTGGAGCCGGGGGGAGGACGGGGTGTTCCGCCCGGAGCTGTACGAAGAGGATTAAATTTGACCCCGGCGATTTTTATCGCCGGGGTTGACTTTTTCTGCCTCTTCCGCTATAATCCAAAATGTCTCAAATAAGACAGTTTGGAGATGGTAACTTTGCCTCTTACCCAGGAGGAAATTGCCCTGCTGGCCAACGGCCCGCTGTTCCGGGGCGTGGACGGTACTCTGCTCCGCTCCCTGGCGGAGTTTGACGGGGCCAGTCTGGCCCGGTTCGACCCCGGGGTGGTGTACAGCCCCCGGCACTTCCGCCGAAGCCTGGGGGTAGTGCTGTCCGGACAGCTCCAGGTGACCAAAGGGGCGCTGGCCGTCAGCGTGCTGGAGCCGGGGGACCTGTTCGGGGCCGCCGCCCTGTACAGCGACGAGCCGGAGTTTGCCTCCACCATCACCGCCCGGGGTCCCAGCCGGTGCCTGATGCTGGAACACGATCTGGTGGACCGCCTGCTGGCTGAACAGGGCCAAATTCGGGAAAACTATCTGCGCTACCTCACCGGCCGCATCCGGTTTCTGTCCGGGCGGCTCCAGACCCTGGCCCAGCCGGGGGTGGAGGGCAAGCTGGCCCGCTACCTGCTGGCCAACGGGGGCAGCTCCTGTCCCGCCACCGAGCTGTGCCAGCGGCTGGGGGTGAGCCGGGCCTCCCTCTACCGGGCCTTCGCCGCCCTGGAGGACAGCGGGCTGATTGTCCGTCAGGGCAAGACCATCACCGTTGTGGACCCCGCGGGGCTGGAGACGGTGCTGTGAATCCTCCGTTCTCCGCAATCTGTAGGGCGCGACGACCCCGGCGCGCCGCGTTTCAGCCAAGTGCCTCAAAAGACGGGCCGCCGAGTCGTCGGCCCCTACAAAAATTTCCAACTGCATGAAAGGAAGATTTTTATGAAACGCACCCTCTCCCTCCTCCTCACCGCCGCTCTGGCCCTGTCTCTGCTGGCCGGCTGCGGACCCAAAACGCCTCCCGAAGGGGGCTCCGCCTCCTCCGCCCCCGGTTCCAGCTCCAGCCAGCCGGACACCTCCGCAGACAAATCCACCCCGGAAGCGGACGCCCCTGTCATCAAGTTTATGGCCCTCTCCGGGCCCACCGGGGTGGGGGCCTCCTGGCTGATGGAGTATTGCTCCGCCGAAAACGCCTATGAGGACATGCCCTTTGTCCTGGACAGCACCATCGTCACCGACAACAAGGAAGTCACCGACGCCCTGATTAATAAAGATGTAGACATTGCCGCCGTGGCCACCAACGTGGCCGCCAACCTGTCCGCCAAGAGCGACGGGGCCATCCAGGTGCTGGCTGTCAACACCCTTGGGGTCCTCTACATCCTGGAGAAGGGGGACACCGTCCACAGTATCGCCGACCTGGCAGGCAAGACCCTGTACTGTCCCTCCAACACCAAGGGGGCCAACCCGGAGCACATCCTGAACCATCTGCTGGCCAGTACCAACATGGACCAGGCCGCAGTCAACATTGAATGGCTCACCCCCCAGGAGATCACCGCCAAGATCACCTCCTCCGATTCCGGCATCTGTATGCTCCCCGTCCCCGCCGCCACCGCCCTGATGGTCCAGGACAGTGCTGTGCGGGAGGCCGTCTCCCTTTCCGAGGCCTGGATGGACCTGGAGGGCTCCCAGCTGCCCATGGGTTGCGTGGTGGCCCGCACCGAGTTCATCGAGCAGAGCGATCCCGCCCTGATTGAGGCCTTTATCGACCTGTACGGCGACTCCATCTCCTTCATGGAGGGGGAGGGCAACCGGCCCGACGCCGCCGCCCTGGCGGTGAAGCACGGCATCCTGCCCAACGAGAAGGTGGCGGCCAAGGCCATTCCTCAGTGCGCCCTCACCTTTGTTACGGGGCAGGCAATGAAAGACACGCTGGAGGACTACTATGCTATCCTCTTCCAGGCGGCCCCCGAGTCCATCGGCGGCGGACTGCCCTACGACTCCTTCTACTATGGGGTGGGCTAAGCGTTCATCCCACCCTGAACATTCTCCTCCCCGAAGGGGAGGAGAGTGCTCAAAAAAACTGTTATACGCCCTGCCGGCCCCCGCCTTCTGGCTGGGGGTCTGGCAGCTTTGCGCCTTTCTGGTGGACCGGCATGTGGACGGCAGGGGCAACGAGCTGCTTTTGCCCTACCCGATCTCCGTCTGGAACGCCCTGGTTGCCATGGTCAGGATGGGGGAGTTCTGGGCTGCGGTGGCGGCCTCTTTGGGGCGCATCGCCCTGGGGCTGGGGGCAGGAATTGCCGTGGGGGCGGCGCTGGCCGTCCTCACCTGCGCCTCCCCCTGGTGCGACCGCCTGTTCTCCCCCGCTATCCGGGTGGTGCGGGCCGCCCCGGTGGCTTCCTTCATCCTGCTGGTGCTGCTGTGGACGGGGCGGAACACCGTCCCGGCGGTGATCTCCGCCATGATGGTGGTCCCCGTGGTGTGGGACAGCCTGTCCCGGGGCATCCAGGCCATGGACTCCAAGCTGCTGGAGCTGGCCCGGTGTTACCGCTTCTCCCGGTGGAAAACCGCCGCGCTCATCTATCTGCCCTCCCTGCGGCCCCACATCCTGTCCGCCCTCACCACCGCCGGGGGGCTGGCCTGGAAGTCGGGGGTGGCGGCGGAGGTCCTCTGCCTGCCCGAACCCTCTCTGGGCCAGCGCATCTACTACACCAAGTACTACCTGGACATCCCGGAGCTCTTCGCCTGGACGGCGGCCACCGTGGCCCTGAGCCTCATCCTGGAGCGGCTCCTGCGGGCCTGTCTGGCCCGGTGGGGAAAGAGGTGGGGACTGTGATCCTGTGCAGAGACCTCACCGTCTCCTTCGGGGAAAGATCGGTACTGGACCGGTTCTCGCTAAAAATTCCGGACACAGGGGTCACCGCCCTCAGCGGCCCCTCGGGCTGCGGCAAGACCACCCTGCTCCGGGTGCTGGCCGGGCTGGAAAAGCCCCAGAGCGGGACTGCGGACGTGTCCCCCCGCCAGACCGCCATTCTCTTTCAGGACGACCGTCTCCTCCCCTGGCGGACGGTGGAGCAGCACCTCACCGACGTGCTGTCCCGGGAGCGGTGGGGAGAGATCCCCGCCCTGCTGGCCCTGGCCGAGCTGGAGGGGGAGGAGCACTCCTATCCAGCCGCCCTGTCCGGAGGGATGGGCCGGCGGCTGGCCCTGGCCCGGTGCCTGGCCCTGGACGCCCGGCTCTACCTGCTGGACGAGCCCTTCGCCGGGGTGGACCTCCCCCGGGCCCTGCGCATCCTGGACCGGCTGCGCGCCCTCCCCGCCCCCGTCCTGCTGGTGAGCCACGAGCCCGCGGTCCTGGCCCGGGCGGATACCGTTGTCAAGCTGGACGGCCCGCCTCTGCGCCCGGTCTCCCTCTGAACTGTTTACAAAAAATTCATGAGAGCGTCATAGTTTTGCCTTATTCCTGCGCTATGATGATATCGTAAACAAGACAATGAATGTATCTCCTTTCTCTCTCCTTTACAACACACAGAAATACCCCCCAGCCTCTGGCTGGGGGGTATTTCTTGATCCCATTACAGCGCTGTCTTCAGCGCCTGGGCGAGCTGGTCGGGACAGGAGGTGGCCTTGCGGCCGCAGCGGATGCCCTCCATGCGGCCAATCGCCTCCTCCACCTTCATGCCCTTCAGCAGAGAGGACAGCCCCTTCAGGTTGCCGTCACAGCCGCCCTCCACTTGGACCTGTTGGATCACTCCATCTTCCACCTGGATCTGAAACGCCCTGGAGCAGACGCCCCTGGGGGTGTACCGGATCATCATGTCAGCAAACGCCTCTCTTTCCAAGTTCCACCCGGCTTCGACAAAATTCGGCAAATTTCACCGCCGCCCGCGTGTATACTTGGAATAATAGCAGGTTTTGGGAAGAAAGGCAAGCCTGGCGCTCCTATCCCAGGCTCTTTTTCCGCTCCAGCTGGAGCCGGTCGGCGATCATGGCGATAAACTCGCTGTTTGTGGGCTTGCCCTTGGCGTTGGAGACGGTGTAGCCGAAATATTTTTGCAGGGTCTCCAGGTCGCCCCGGTCCCAGGCCACCTCGATGGCATGGCGGATAGCCCGCTCCACCCGGCTGGCCGTCGTCCCGAAGCGCTTGGCTACCTCGGGATAGAGCACCTTGGTCACCGCGTTGATCACGTCCATATCCTTTACGGCGATGATAATGGCCTCCCGCAGGTACTGGTAGCCCTTGATATGGGCCGGTACTCCCACCTCGTGGATAATAGCGGTCACGCGGGCCTCCAGGTCGGCGCCGTCATCCCGCTCCGGCTCCAGGCCGCCGGCAGTCATCACCTGACGCAGCCGCTCCCCTACCGAGCCGAGCCGGCAGGGCTTGGTAATAAAAAAGTCCGCGCCCCTGGCTGCCGCGGCGTCCACTACATTCCCTTTGATGTAGCTGGACAGGATCAACACCTTGGGCCGGCTCTTCTGTTGGGCAAAGGCGTCCAGCACATCCATGCCGTCCATCCCCCCTGTCAGCACCATATCCATGATCACGGCGTCCGGCTGGTCCTTGCGCACCATGCGGATCAGCTCCGCGCCGTCTCCGGTCTCGCCGACGACCTGAAGATCTGGTTCCTCCGACAGGGCTCGTACCAGGCTTTGCCGGAACTCCGCCCCGGTATCCGCCACTACGATCCGTTTGACATTTTCCATTGTCATGCTTCCCTTCATCTAAATTCTGTGACGGCCGGCAAAAGTTCCCGACTTCGCTTACTCCCGGTGCATTTCGACCGGCCATTTACAATCTATCACAGAATGACAAATTATGCAAGGTGTTTTTACAATTTTTATGGTACTTTTTATCAGTATATTCGACCTTTTTCCTCTATAAGCAAAACTTATTCTTAACTTTGCGGGCTCACGCAGCCCGCCGGGCTTTTACGCCCTGCGCACCGAAAATGTCGAGATCGCCATTGACTTCCCACCCTTCCGGCCTCATAATAAAAAGGTCTGAAAGGAGAGAGGTCCGATGGATTACTACGCGACTCTGGGCAGCCCCTGTGCCCGGCGGGACGTCATGGACCAGCTGTTCCAGGCAGGTATGACAGGCATCCGGGTAAATCTGTCCCATACCAGCCTGTCCAAATGCGCCCCGCTGCTGGATGAGGTATATTGGCCCGCCGCCCGGCAGGCCGGCCGGGAGACCGCCCACCTCATTTTGGACCTCCAGGGCCCGGAGCTGCGGGTCGGGGAACTCCCCCGGCCGGTCCAGCTGCGGGAGGGGGATGAGATCCTCCTGGGCGACGGCGGCATCCCCGTCCCCCAGAGCATCCTGCTGTCCGCCCGGCCTGGACAGCAGCTGTCCATCGACGACGGCGCCCTTCTGCTGGAAGTCAGGCGCTCCGCCCCCTCCGTCCTGCTGTGCCGGGTGGTGCGGGGCGGGCCGCTGCTCAGCAGGAAGAGCCTGTCTCTTCTGGGGACCGAGGTCGATACCCCCACCCTTACCCCCGACGACCTGGACAACCTCAAGCAGGCTGGGCAGCTGGGCGTGACCCACATCCTCCAGCCCTTTGTCCGGAGCCGCCGGGATATAGAGATCCTGCGGCGGACCCTGGATGAGCTGGGCCTGGATCGGGTCTGGATCATGGCAAAGATCGAGAACCGTCAGGGGCTGGACCACCTGGACGAGATCATGGAGGAGGCCAACCAGATCTGTATTGCCCGGGGGGATCTGGGCAACTCCATCCCGCTGTGGAAACTGCCCGCCATCCAAAAGGACATCGCGGCGCGGTGCCGGGAACGGAAAAAGCCTTTCTGCCTGGTCACTCAGCTGCTCTGGTCCATGGAACAGCGCCCCGTCCCCACCCGGGCGGAGGTGTGCGACATCTACAACGGCGTGCTGGATGGCGCCAGCTCCCTCATGCTCACCGGGGAGACCGCCGCAGGAAAGTGGCCCGTCCAGGCCTTGCGCTACCTGGTCAGGACCGCGGAAGAGGCCCTAACCGCAATATGAAAACGGGGACCGGCAAGCGGTCCCCGTTTCCTTTGCTGAAATGTCCGGAGCGTTCCGGACCTTCCGGCAAATCCCGCGCCCCATTTTTGGAGCACACGATTTTATTGGTCGGTGATAATCCGTCTCGAAAAAGGGCAGATTACTTCAGGCCGTTCTCGTAGGACTCAATCATCTTCTTGAACGTGTGACCCGTACAACCAGCGAGTTCCCGGTCACGCCTCGCCGCACTTGTTCGCAGGTTTTCCAGGTATTTTTCTGTGGATTCCCCCGTAAAAATCTTGATTTGCAGGCGCAGGGAACCATCCTCCTCCGGTGTGGCAAAGATTTTGTCGATATATCTGTCCACAAACTCCTTGCTGATGAGTCCCTGAGCGGCATCCCGCTCCGCCTCCCGGAGCACCCGGCGTATGGTGTCGATCTGCTTGCGGAAGTCCTCCTTGGACAACTGCTGCTGTTCCAGATCGTAAATCTGCCGCTCGGCTGTGTCGATTTCTTTCTCGCAGTCCTTATTCATGGACAGAAAATCTCGGTCAGAGAGCTGGCCTGCGGCGTTGTAGCCCAGGAGCTTACTTTTTTTCTTCTGGGCCAGCTCGATCTGCTGACGCAGTGCGGCGATCTGCTTAGCGGTGTCCTCCCCATCCCCCAGTGCCTTGTACATCTCGATGTACTCCTCCACCAAGGCCTGGGCGTCTGCCTCGGTCTCCCGGAACACCTCAAAGAGCAGGGGTTTCAGCTCCTCCTCATAGACGGCAAAGGAGGGACAGGAGTCCGCTCCGTTTTTGATCTTGCCGGAGCATACCCACTTGCTGTTTTTGTTCCCCTGCCGGTCCACCGACTCCCGGCGGTAGTAGGCTGCGCCGCAGTGGGTGCAGTAGAGCTTGCCTGTGAGGAGGTTAGCATGGTTACAGATACCCTGGCGGCCCTTCACGTCCTCGCTGCGCTTTTTCAGAAAGGCGTTGGCCTTGTCCCACATCTCCTCAGAGACGATGGCCGGGACGATCTCGCCGCTCTCATCCTTGAACATGACCCATTCTTCCGGGGGCAAAAATTTCTGCTTCTTGGTAAAAAGGTCAATCACCTTGACCTTGTTCCCTACATAGTAGCCCTTGTACTTGGGATTGGAAATCATTCCCGACATGGTAGTATGGGCAATCTTTTTGCCGTTGTGGTTGCGGTAGCCCTTTTCCCAGAACAGGGTCTCGATCTGCTTCATGCTGTATTCGCCGGTGGCATACAGCTCGAACAGCTCCCGCACCATGGGGGCCTCGTCCTCGTCGATTACCAGACGGCCTCCGTCCTTGACGTAGCCAAAGATGCGGCTGTTGCCCAGCACCACGTTTTTCTTGATAGCCTGGGCATGGCCAAACTTCACCCGGCTGGAGAGTTTGCGCAGCTCGTCCTGAGCGATACCGGACATAATGGTCAGCCGCAGTTCACTGTCCTCGTCGAAGGTGTTGATATTGTCGTTCTGGAAGAACACCCCCACCCCGGCGCTGAGCAGCTCCCGGGTGTAGAGGATGGAGTCCAGGGTGTTTCGGGCAAAGCGGGTGATCTCCTTGGTGATGATGAGGTCGAACAGCCCTGCCTTGCCGTCCTCCACCATGCGGTGGAAGTCCTCCCGCTTCTTCGTGGTGGCGGCGGACAGGCCCTCGTCTACATAGCCTGGCACATACTCCCAGGCGGAATTTTTGCGGATGAACTCCTCATAGTAGCTCACCTGGTTGCCCAGGGAGTTGAGCTGCTCGTCACTCTCGGAGGACACCCGGGCATAGAAGGTCACCCGGAGGGGAATATCATAGACGGACTTGGTACGCAGGGCTTGCCGAATGCTGTGTATGTCCATAGCTCGTCTCCTTTTTATTTCGTTTTATCATTTTCTATTTTTCAGTATATCACATAGTATGAAGCAAAGCAAGGGGGGCTGCGAATAAATCGCAGTCCCCCCTTGCTCGATCAGGTCATAGTTATCTTCCAGCTGTCAATTTTCAGCGCCATCCTGTTGCGTTCCCGCTCCGTAATGGCCCCCTTCTCATACAGCACCTTGTTGTAGTAGGACAGCCAGATCTTCGCCGCTGCCTCTTTTCTGCGCTGTTCATTGGACTTTTGCTCCGACATGACCGTCCCTCCCTTCCCTGAAATAATTTCCGTATTTTACCTGATTTATACCCTTGACAATAGGCCGCTCCTTTCTTCCCGCACCAGCGGGATAACAAAAAGCAGACCGTTACATGGTCTGCTGCCAGGTTTGCGTATCTTCGTGGTCGTCCTCTTTGTGACCGAGGGCGATTTTCTTTTCCCTCTCTCTGCGGAGTGTTTTACTGTCGGCGTGTTTGTGTGCAGTTGTGGCATCGTTTATGGGAACAGGGTTGTCAGACCGTTCCAGAGTGCGGCCCAGCCGTACCACAGCGCCAGCAATCCTAACAGCACTGCCGGAATCAACAGCCACTCCGGTGAGGGACGGGGCGGTCGGATCGTTGGCAGAGAAAAGCGCCGCTCTCTCCGCTTCCCAGCCTGTTTGGCCAGACAGCATATCGCTTTCGCCTCCCGGATCAACTCCTCCAGCTGTTCCCGCGTCGCCCATGGCTTGGGTGAGGCAGTCAGCTCCGACAGCAGGATCGTCTGCTCTGCCAAGAGTTCTCCCATCGCTGTCAGTGTAACGGTCAGCTCTTGCCATTCCTCCGCTGTGGGATGCTGTGTCTTCATTGCTGATTTCTGCATATTCCGCTGGCGCAGTTCCTCCATGGATAACTGCCTGTCGGATTCTGAACTCAACTTCCATTCTCTCCTTCAAATATTTTTCATCGTGGAGCCGGTCGTCCCGACATCTCATACCGCCGGGAGTGGTGTAGGTGATGCTCTTCCGGCTGTCCGTCCATCGAACATCATAGCCTTCGCTACGCATAAGGGTGACGAATTCTTCCCGGTTGCGGGCGTACCGCATACACTCGTCGATGGTGTTCATCAGCCGGAACTTCCAGCTCTCTCCTCTGGCGGCGGTGTGGTACTCCGCACCAGATATGGACTTGACCCGCTTCTTTTTCTGGGGCTGGAACACCGGCAGACCAAGCTCCATACACACTCGATCGTTTCGCTGACGCAGTTGTACTAGCTCCGGTTCACTAATGTGCAGCTTCTTCCCGTCCTCGAAGCTGACGCTGTTGATGAGAAAGTGGGAGTGGATGTGGTCCCGGTCCACATGGGTGCAGACCAGCACCTCCCGTCCCTGAAACCACTCGGCCAGCTTCAGTGCGGCGGCGTGTGCAGTCACAGGGTCCACGTCCTCGTCCGCCGGGAAGGACTGCACCATGTGATAAAACATCGTGCCGCCCTCCTTGTGGTACAGCAGCTTGGTGCGCAGGAAGTCATCGTACACACTCTCCGGCCGGCAGTTGACGCCGCTGACCAGCTGGCAGCCCTCCCACAGCGTTTTCCTCTCCTGCTGTGTGTACCTCATCACCGCTCCCATACAGGCGCGGTTCTGGCCCTTGGGATAGTTGGTAAAGTGGATGATGGCTATCTGTTCCACCTCCCCCGCTCCTGGATTTCTCGCAGAGCAGCACTGATCTCGGCCAGTGCCTGTGTCGCACTGTCCAGGTTTGTAGCACTGACGCGGCCCATGTTGGCCAGTAGCGTCAACTGATTCAGGTTATTGCCGATGGCCCGAAGCTGTTTGGCGACCTCCTTCAAATCTTCAATCACCACCACCTGACGGCCCAGACAACAGCGGGTGACGTAGTCGCTCTGGGACAGGTGAGCCTGTTTTGCTTTTTTCCTGATGGTATCCAAATCACTGGATGCGATCCGGATGCTGAATGTGGTGTCCTTATTCATCGTTCCTCCGTTCTAAAGTGGGTCCGGGCTTCTGCCCGGAAAAGCGTTTGGCGGGGCGGCGGCGAAGGCCGGCGTCCAGACAAACGCGATGCTGGCTTTCTCCTAAAGGAGAAAATTTCGCTCCTCCCAGCCTGCCGCATAAGGGGGCAACCGGGCAGTGTCTTTAACACGTTACCCCCTTACCCTCTTGACCTGTGTCCGGCAGCTTGGCATACCAGCGGTCGCCTCTTCGGAGGGAAATCACGCCACGGTTCTGCTTGGCGATCTTCAGTGTCCGCTCAGAGATGCCAAGGGCAGAGGACTGTTTCAGCAGTTCTTCAGAAGCGACCTCACCACCTTTCAGCAACTCCAGTAGCAGACGTTCCGCCCGTTCTGTCTTTGTGGTGCTGGGACCGCTGCCGGAGAGGAGTTCGCTGGCGGTGGTATCGCAAAACCCGCTCCAGGAAAATCCCGTGTCTGAATGCAGAGAAAACAAAATGGACGCCCCCTCCGGAGCCAGACTGCTTTTGTCGTGTACCACCACTCGGGTTTCTGGGTCATCCTTGGAGCGCCCCACCAGCAGCACGCTCCTCGCCGCCGCTCGAAAGTCGATAGAGCCCAGGCCTCGATACGCAGACTTGGCGCCCTGCATTTTGTTCATGTGTCCCACCAACACAATGGCGCAGCCCGTCTGCTCCGCCAGCTGCCCCAGCCGCTTGAAGATGGGACGTATCTCATTGGCTCGGTGCATATTCACGCCCTCTCCCAGATACGCTTGGATGGGGTCGAGGACTAACAGTCCCGCTCCGGCCTTCTGGATCGCCTGGGCAAGACGCCGGTCGCTCAGTGTCAGCTCCCGCTCACTCTCGTCGATGACCAGCACCTTGGAGCAGTCCGCGCCCAGTGCCGTGAGCCGAGGTTTGACCGTATCCGCCAGGCCGTCCTCCGCCGTCTGATAGATGATGTTCATGGGCGGCAGGCTCTCTGTACAGCCGGGCATCGGCAGTCCGTGCGTCAGCAGCGCAGTCAATGCCAGAACGAAAGTGGTTTTACCCTCGCCGGGATCACCCTGGATGATCGTAATTTTTCCTTTTGGGAGATATGGATACCAGAGCCACCGTGCCTCCTCTGTCGGAATATCACTCATGGTGAGCAATTTCAGTTTATTCAAACTTATTTCCTCCTCCATTTCTGTTATCAGGCCACACACCATACCCGTTCCTGCGCCAGGCTTCTCTGCCGCGTAGTGTTCTCTCTGGTACGCTCACCCGCATCTGCGGAGTCGTGGCGATACTTGAGCCGGAGGCATATCCTCTCTGGTGGTGGGTATTCAGTTGTCGAGGTTCGTCCGGACTTTCTTTTTCCTCGCTGTCATGCTACAATAATTTCAGTTGTTTTTACATCATGAAGTGATCTTGAGGAGGGAGCGGTATGGCAGACAAAAAATTCCCCAGTCTCTGGATTGAGACCGGGGATGGTGGAAAAATTTGTGTTGTAATGTCCGGGGCATACGGACCGGAGACACACCTTCCTTTTGTTACGCCTGCGGAAGATTTGGTCGCTGCGGCGGAGATGGATTATACAGCCTACCGCCGGGAAATCCAGCGGCTCTATGAGGAGCATCCACTGTTTGAGCCTAAGCTGGACATTTCAGTTTCTGAACTGGAGGACTTAGCGGCTGAGGCGCTGTTGCTCCCATCCATGCTCCAGGAGATTGACCCGCTCAGCTTCTTCGAGCTGGGAAACCTGCTGGACAGAGCTCTTCGGATGCGGGATGACGGCTCCGCGTCGTTTCTCCTCCACGCCGGGCAGCGCTTACTGCAAGCTCTGGAGGTTCCCATCTACACACAGATCCGGCTTCGCAACATCATGGAGATGACCTTCGACGGGATGGAGCGGGCTGCCCAACAGGAACGGTTTGAAAAGCTGCGTAGCGTTTATCCCAAGATTGCGGAGTTCTGTAACCCCGCACGGCTGGATGGCTATGAGAATGTGATCCTGCCGCTCCCAGTGGACAATGTGTACCAGCTGAGGCTGGTGGAGCTGATGCTGTACTTCCGCCAGGAAAAGCAGCGCATTGCCCGGTGCGACTACTGCTGGAATTACTTCATACCAAAAACCAAAGCCAGAGCGCTCTACTGCGACCGGATTTTTGATGGTCAGTCCTGCAAGAAACGAGGAGCTAACCTCAAGCGCAAAAAGGGACCAGAACAGGATGACGCCCTGAAGCTGTTCAAACAGCTGCGGGACCGGATGTATGCCAGGATGCTCCGCTATCAGGACGCACCGGAGAATCAGCGGGATCGCTTGATTCCCATGACACCTATGCAGTACGACGAATGGGAGACAAATGCCCGTCAGGCGCGCCGGGAGTATATGGCAGGAAAAATCAAGGCGGAGGAATTCCTGCGTCGCATCGACACCACCCATGAATTGACCAGTTACAATACCGTCAAACAGGAACTGCCACCGGAGGAGAGTTTCTGGCAAAAGCGGGTGGCCGCCGACTTGGATTTTGACCCCGAGCAGAAATATCCGGCTTCTTTTATGGTGCTTGATCTCAGCAAACCTATGGACCATCCTCAGTGGCAGTATTATACAAGGGAAGAGTTGATTCAGAAAGATCAGAAAGGACATCAGAGCCTGCGGAACAAATATATCAAATAACCAGGGAATTTTGAGGCTATCGGATAGTGCTATAGCTTGTTTTTTGATATAGAGCAGATTGACGGCATGTTAGTATTTGTCAATTGTCATTTTGAAGTGTATCTGGATGTGTTCGATAAGTCTGTTTTGGGCTCTTGGGCCGGTCAGGAAGTGCCATCTGGATTGCACCCGATCTAACCAGCGGTTCCAAGTAGCGTCGGATGGCATACTGACCGGAGGCGATCCCCAAGAACCGTACAATTTCTTTTCTCGTGCGAGGTGTCCTGCAAAACTCCAGAAGTCCGTGGTCGTCCAAGGGCGGTTTTTCAGAGGAAGGCACCGGCTTGCTTTCCGGAGGTTGTTCTGCTGTCTCCCTGTTATAAAGGCAGACAGAAAATTCCCAGCGGTCATCCCGGAAGACAGGCTCCGGCAGACCGGCATCTGCCATGGCGCGACGGATCCTTGGAATACCGGAATAGCGGTTTTCCGTCTGACCCAAAGCCTCCATCATGGTGATTAACGCCGGATTTCGGGTATCCGGCTGGACTTTTCCCAGTTGATCTACTGTCAAACGCCCATAAAGTCCGCCGGGATTCCGGATTTCCACCCGGTCATAGAACATAATCAGCTGAATGGGCATATTTTCCGTATGTGTACTGTAGTCTCGATGGACCAGCGCATTCAGGACCGCTTCCCGGAAAGCGTCAAGGGGATATTCCGGGATATCCTGCCGCTTTCCTGTTTTTGGGTCAATGCGTACAGCAACGCGCATATTGCTGCGCAGAAAGCTGACTGCGCCCTCCAGTATTTCCACCAGGTTTCCCTCAATGCGTTTGCTGTCCAGAAATCGCCGCCCTGTTTCATCCACTTCACCCATCTCAATACCCGGCACACGGGAGGCAATGATGCTGAGCTGTGGGAAATAGGCCTGGGGATACAGGCTGAACATCAGAACTGCTGTAAGGGTAAACTGTCCCCCCTTTTGCAGCCCGGTCAGCTCATAGAGCTGCTCCGCAGGGACTGAGGCGAAATTGGGGCGGTCCAGCTTACGCTTCAGCAGATACTGCTCCAGCTGAACCTGATCCAGAGCGGAGGGAGAGATTCCCTCCACCGGACGCAGATCATCCCGGCTCCGCTTGCGGTAGGCCTCGTAGCTGTAGACCTCGTACTCGGTCATAGGCTTATCGGCATCGCCCACCCGGATGAAAGACCCCTTAAGACGGCCCCGCGCCGTTTTGAAGCAGGGGCGCTCCGCCAGATCCAGTGGGGGAATCTCCGCCGCCACAAACAGCATGGGCCCCTCTCCATAGACCGATAAAACAGGACGCACCACTGGGGTCATGGACTCGCCCACCTCCATCAGCTTTTTTTGGAGGTCCTGGGCGTCATAGACCCCAACCTTGGCAAACCCCTGTTTTTCATCCAGACCAAATAAAAGCATCCCGCCCTCATTCTGGTTGGCGAAGGCAGAAAATGTGTCATAGAGCCGCTCCGGACAGCCCTTGTTGGCAGCCTTGACCTCCAAGGTCTGTTCCTCACAGTTTCGCTGTTGAACTCTTAAAAGCAGTTTTCCAAATTCTTCTTCCAGCATAAGCACACCTCTCATTTAAACTGCAAGAACATAAGAAAGGAAGCGAACAAGTACAGAATCTTCTTGCGTTAGTTCTTATGTTGTTATGTTCCTTGAAACATCATAACAGACAAGAGAAGAAAAATCAATCGAAAAGTGGGATCATACAATAAATATCCCTGGTATGGCCGGGGATATTTATGACAAAAAGCATGGGCAGTGTAGGTTGCCCATGCTTGTGCATTAAAAATACCGTTTTATGTATTTTCCCGCCCAAAGTGGCGGAAAAAAAGGCTTACACTGAATCAGGCCGCCGACGCCTGCACCATGCCGGTTTCCACCTTCTACTATAAGGCGCTTCAGTTTGAAAATTTCAGTTGCACCAATTACATATAAAAAAATTCCCACTCTAAAAAGGTATACTTTTTTAGAGCAAAAATTTTTTCAAAAAATTTTGGGGAAAGACTTAACTTTCCCCGTTGCCATGCCGATTGAGAAACTGTAAACAAAAAAATCCCCACTCTAAAAAAGTATACCTTTTTGAACCCGCAGGAAGGACGTGCCAAAAAAATGGCGGTGAAAACGGACGGGGCGGAAAAAGGGCCCATGCGCTTTACCACCATTAAGGCCCGGCTCGATCCCACTCCGAAACAGGCGGAGTTGTTTGAAAAGACCTTTCGCTGCTGCCGCTACATCTGGAACCGGATGCTCTCCGACCAGGAGCGATTTTATCTGGAGACCGGTGCCCACTTCATTCCCACCCCAGCCAAGTACAAAAAGGAGGCGCCCTTCCTCACCGAGGTGGATAACCAGGCGCTGACCCAGGAGTACAACCACCTGGCCCGGGCATTCCGACAGTTTTTCAAAGACCCGGGCACATTTCGCCATCCAAAATACAAATCCAAGACCGACCGGGACTCCTTTACCGCCTGCAACCACGTGTTTGACTCCGGTCCCACCATTTATATCACCCGGGACGGCATCCGGATGACCAAGGCGGGGATCGTCAAGGCAAAGTTTCCCCAGCGGCCCCGAAACGGGTGGAAATTGAAGCGGATCACGGTGGAAAAGGCCAAAACAGGTAAATATTTCTGCTGCATCCTCTACGAGTACCCCGTCAGGGAGCCCGCCCCCGTCTCGCCCACCCCCGAGACCACCCTGGGCCTGAAATATTCCTCTGCCCACTTCTACGTCTCGGACGACGGTGCCACGGCAGACCCGCCCCAGTGGCTGAAGGACTCCCAGGCCAGGCTGGCCAGACTCCAGCAGAAGCTAAGCCGGATGGAGCCGGGCTCCAAAAACTACCAGGAGACGGTGCAGAAGCTCCGCCAGATTCACGAGCACGTCGCCAACCAGCGGCGGGACTACATCCACAAGGAGTCCCGAAGGCTGGCCGACCAGTGGGACGCTGTCTGCGTCCGGGAGGACGACCTGCAGGAGCTGGCTCAAAAGATCACCCGGGGCAGCACAGTGGACTCCGGCTTCGGCCGGTTCCGGGAATGTCTCCGATACAAGCTGGAGCGGCAGGGGAAGCAGCTGGTCACGGTGGACCGTTACACCCCCACCACCCGCACCTGCTCCGCCTGCGGGGCGGTCCGGGAGAACGACCTCCTGGAAAAGACCTGGACCTGTCCGGAGTGCGGCGCGGTGCATGACCGGGAGGTCAACGCCGCGAAGAACATCAAACAGGAAGGTTTGGCGCAGATCGCGCATGACCGATAGGCCGGCCGGGACGCCGGTGAATGCCCGCAATCCCGCCAGGGAAGCGTTGAGTTCGGGGCCGCAGGCCCGACCAAATTGAAGCCCAGCGAAGCGGGTTCGATTTGGAGAGGAGGAGCAGCGAAATGAGCGAGCTTTCCCGCAAGCGGGAAAGCGAGGGATATGGAGCCTGCGACGACGAGCTCAGCGTTTTCCGGCGGGGAAACGGGAAACGAGAAGCCGCCTTTTCCAAATCGCGGCCGAAGCCCTCCGGGGCGTCCAAAATATTATGACGATGAAACCCGGGGCCGAAGGAGCGGCCCGCAGGCGAAAGGAGTTCCACATGCTGTCACTTCAACTCAATTCAGGCGAATATCTCACCATCGGCGAGGACATTGTGGTCCAGGTATTCGGCGGCTCCGCCGCCAAGGTAGCGGTGCAGGCCCCCAGAGAATTGACTATTCTCCGGGGTGAGGTCTGGGAGCGGAACGGGGGAAAGCGCCCCGACTGTCTCTTGGGCGCCGACTGACTTCGATTTCATCCGGTTTCGCGGACCGGTTGGAATATATAAGCGCGAACTGTTCAGGCCCAAAGGCCACGGAGCTTGAACAGCCCGCAAAACCAAATGCGCCGGAGCAGGGAATCAGCGAAGGCGCGACGTTCCTCAAAACATCATTTTAATTTTGGAAGGAGTCAAATAAAATGAGGATTCAGCATAACATCATGGCGATGAACGCCTACCGCAACTACACCAACAACACCTCTGCCGTGGCGAAGAACCTGGAGAAGCTGTCTTCCGGCTACCGGATCAACCGCGCCGGCGACGATGCCGCCGGTCTGGCGATTTCCGAGAAGATGCGCGCTCAGATCACCGGTCTGTCCGCCGCTCAGAAGAACGTCAAGGACGGCATCTCCCTGGTCAAGACCGCTGAGGGCGCCACCCAGGAGATCCACGACATGCTCAACCGCATGGTGTACCTGGCTGAGCAGTCCGCCAACGGCACCTATCAGGACGAGGTGGACCGCGAGGCCATCACCAACGAGTTCGAGCAGCTCAAGTCCGAGATCAACCGTATCGCCGACAGCTCCAACTTCAACGGCATCAAGCTGCTGGACGGCTCCCTGGACAGCACCCTGAAGATGGTGGGCAACGATGATCTGATTACCACCGCTAATATTCTGACCGACGGCCAGCTGGCCAAGTCCCCCAAGGCTGGTGTCTATTCTGTGGACTTCTCCAATACCAGCGTCACCAACACGACCAACGCGGCCGTAGCCAACGCCACGTTTACCATTTTTGGCAAAGCTCTTACGCTGGACTCCATTGCCGCCGGCGGCAGCGTGTCGGGCAAGAGCTTGGCGGAGCAGGTCGCCGCCAAGTGGAATGGTCAGACCACCGCTACTGATAAGCAGCTGGACGGCGTAAATGTGACCGCCACCGTGGAGGGTGAGAAGGTGGTCTTCACCATGGACAAGGCCCCCGCCACCCACACCATCACAGGCGTAAACGGCGGCACAGGTGTGTTTGCCAACGTCAACCAGAACAACGGTCACGAGGTCACCGTCACTGTGGAGCAGGAGCCTGTGGGCACCGACACCAGCCGTCTCTACGCCTCGGCTAAGTTCGATATCACCGCTGCCATGGTCAAGGACGGCGGGATGATTAAAATCGGCGACACCAGCTATGTCTTTGCCGTGGGCAAGAACAGCTCCTATAAGGATGCCGCCAATGTCATCGACCTGACCGACAAGGAGGTTGGCGCCACTGATCTTGCTACCCTGGCCGCCCAGCGCCTGTCTGAGGCCGCCAAGGACAACAAGAACTTCAAGGTGGGCTCCGCTCTGAGCACCGCCACCATCACGGTTACTGAGCGCGAGGGCGGCGTGGACTACTCCAAGAACAACCTGGCCGGCAAGAATGGTCTGGGCACTAATCTGGGCACTCCCGGTACTGCTCCCACCGGCGCCAAGGACGCCACTCAGGACGATTGGAAGGGCCTGATCCAGTCCGGCATGGCCGACACCTCCAGCAAGGGCAGCGCCCTGACCTTGCAGATCGGCGACACCTCCGACAGCTTCAACCAGCTGAAGGTCTCCGTCAAGGATATGCACACCGACGCTCTGGGCATCGCCAACCTGAATCTGGGCACCCAGGCCGGCGCGCAGGCCGCTGTCGCCAAGATTAAGGACGCCATCAACTACGTCTCCGACGCCCGCGGCACCCTGGGCGCCACCCAGAACCGTCTGGAGCACACCCAGAACAACCTGTCCGTGATGAAGGAGAACATCCAGGACGCCGAGAGCTCCATCCGCGATACCGACATCGCCGAGGAAATGATGGCCTACACCAAGAACAACATCCTGGTGCAGTCCGCTCAGGCTATGCTGGCTCAGGCCAATCAGCTGCCTCAGGGCGTTCTCCAGCTGCTGGGTTGATTCGCCGCATAAAGCAATCTCAGCAAATAACCCAGTCAAAAGGGGGCCGGGCCTGCGCCCGGTCCCCTTCCTGTATTTGAAAAAGGATTCCGTCCTCTTTTTTCAAGTACAGGCGAAAGGAGAACGACTATGGATGCGACAAACAGGCCTCTGCTGTCCATCGGCATGATTTTCAAAAATGAAATCCGCTGTCTGGAGCGGTGCATGAGGTCCCTGGAGCCTCTGCGCCGGGAAATTCCCTGTGAGCTTATCATGGTGGATACCGGATCGGAGGACGGCAGCCGGGAAATTGCGGAGCGCTATGCGGATATCCTGGCGGATTTCCCCTGGAACAACGACTTTGCCGCCGCCCGGAACGCGGCCATGGACCGGGCCTCCGGGAAGTGGTTTCTCACCATCGACGCCGACGAGTGGCTGAACGGGGACCTCTCCGGGCTGGTAAAGTTCCTTCGCACGGACCGGGAACACCAGGCGGCTCTGTTGGTGATACGCAACTACACCACACAGGACCTTGACCAGTATTCCGACGGCCACCTGGTCCGCCTGCTGCGTATGTCCTCCGGCCTGCGCTATCAGGGGGCCATTCATGAGGCGTGGTATTTGGAAAATCGGAAGCAGATCGTGCTGCGCGGCCCCCTCCTCTGCCACGACGGCTATGTCGGCCTCATGGAGGAGCGGGGAAAGGAGAAGCGGGAGCGCAACCGCTCCATCCTCCGTGCCGAGCTGGAAAAGGACCCAGATAATCTGCGGCTGCTGATGAGCTACATCGACTGCGCCCGGTATAATGCGGACGGCCTGGACTATATTCTCCGCTCCTGCGCCCTGGTAGAAAAGAAGTCCTTCGGATGGGAGCAGTATGGCCCTCCGATTTTCCGGTACGCCGTCCTTTACGCCGCTGAGAACGATCTGCCCGAGCTGGATGCCTGGGCGGCCAGGGCGGTGGAGTGGTTTCCCAACTCCTTCTTCACCACCGTTGACGCGGCCCAGGCGGCCCTCAAGGCCGTGCGGCGGAGAGAGGACTACCCCGCCTGCCTTCATTGGGGCGAGATGTATTTAAATGCGCTGAAAGACCTGAACAGCGGAAAAGGAGATCAAAAAGGCCTGCGGTACGGCTCTCTTCTGTTGGGGGGACCGCACTGGCGCTGGGAAACGCAGATACTGACGGCGAGCGCCAGCCTGAAAACCGGAAATCCGGCCCGCGCCCTGCAGCTGCTGGAGGGCGTGGACGGTGCGGCGCTGGAGCCCAGCCACGCGGGAAATGCGGCCCTCCTCCTGCGGGAGCTGCATGAGACAAGCGAAATCGACACCGGCCCGCTGGTCTCCCGGCTGTACGACGAGCTGCGCCGGCCCCAGCCCACCCAGGAAAAGCGGAACGAGCGGCGGGCGGCATTTATCCGCCTGGCCTCTGCGGCCTTTGATCCGGCGGTGCAGAGCAGCGAACGGGAGCAACCCAATTTCCGCCGGCCGTCCTATGGGGTTCTCCTGCCCCTGGCGGACCGGTGCGACCTGGGCCGGGGCGCGGCAATCCTGACTGCGGAGGATGCCGAAACAGCCGCCTCTTACCTGGAGCAGGTGGAGAAGTGGGACGAGCTGCCCGCCCCGGCACTGGAGCACGCCCTGGCCCTGGGCGTCCCGTTCCCCCTGGAGAACAGACCCCTGGCCCTGGAGGAGATGGACCTCCTCGCCGGCCGCCTCGCCCGAAAGGACGGGCCCATCATTGACCTGGCCATCCGGGCGGTGGGCGACGCGTCGGAAACCGGCTGGCAGCCCATGATCTGGGCCCGGGAGCTGGCACTAGCCGCCATCCAGTCCGACTGCTGGCCCGAGACGGACCGCGGCATGGACCTGTGCCGGGCTTTCGCAGAAATCGAGCGTATTACCTTGCCCAGGTATTATGGGGCAGAGGTACTCAATGAGGAAAACGTCCTCCTGCTGCCGCCTCTGCACCGCTTCGGCTGGTACTGCGTCCAGGCCTTTGAGGCCTTGGACGCCGGCGGCTATCAGGACTATCTGCGCTTGCTTCGGGCAGGCCTGGCCTCCTGTCCCTCCATGAAAGGCATTGTGGAATTTTTGGCGTCCAATACACCGGAAATCCGGAAGAACATGGACCCGTCCCCGGAGCTGCTGTCCCTGGCGGAGCAGGTGCGGACCCTCCTGTCCGCCCTTGCCCCGGAGGACCCCGCGCTGCAGGCCATCCGTTCCAGCCAGGCCTACCAAAAGGTGGCGCACCTCATTGAAGACGTAAATCATGCCGGTCATCAAAGTTGTTCCGCAAGCAGAAACACCTTAAATCCTGAGCAGTTTAAAAATAATCTAAATAGCTATCAGTCAATGTCAGAGATGCTAAAAAAGCACAGCTATCATGAAATCCTGAATCAGGCCGCAGCCCTGGCCAATATTTCACCGGAACAATTAGAGCGCCATCCCATGGGTGGATATTCCAAGGGCATGACAAGCGGCGCTTATCAATTTGTTTTACAGGATTTGCTGAAAAATATTGCGCAGTACGACTGGCTTTATTCCCGTCTGGCAGATGAAACATCTCGTATGGTTTATACCAACCTGATTCGTTTTCGTCTTTTCCCGGCCGACACATTTATCAAATCGGCCTATGATGGAAAACATCCGCACTATTTTGATAAAGAAATCGTATCCTGTCATAAAAATGAGGTGTTTGTAGACTGCGGTGCCTACACGGGCGACTCGACGGAACGTTTTATTCAGCATTATGGCGCGTATAGGCATATTTACGCGTATGAGCCATCTCCGGAAAATTTCAGCCTCTGCAAGGAGAATTTAAAAAAATATCCCAATATCACGGTAAGGCAGTGTGGTGTGGGAGAAAAAAGCATGATTTTGACGATGGATAGCAGCGGCGCCTCCAGTACATTTATGCGGGGGAAAAAGGAACCTGACGTACAAGGTATTCCTATTATTTCGCTGGATGAGGACATTCAAGAGAAAATAACCTACTGCAAAATGGATATTGAGGGCTTTGAAATTCCTGCCTTGCTGGGCGCGCAGAGACATATCCAAAACGATTTTCCGAAGCTGGCAATCAGTGTCTATCATATCGTGACGGACATATGGGAGGTCCCAAGGCTAATCGACAAAATTCACTCAGATTACCGCTTTTATATCCGCCACTATGACCCTGTACATAATTGGGAGACTGTTATTTATGCGATTCCGGAAAGAGATCAGTAAATATGCCAATATGAAAGTCGTCCTTTTGGCCGGCGGCCTGGGCACCCGCATCAGCGAGGAGAGCCACCTCAAGCCCAAACCCATGATTACCATCGGCGACCAGCCCATTTTGTGGCACATTATGAAATACTACTCCGCCTATGGATTCCATGATTTTGTCATCTGCTGCGGCTATAAAGGCCATGTGATTAAGGAGTACTTTGCCGATTATTACCTGTACCGCTCCGATGTCACCTTCGATTTTTCCGCCGAAAACCGGATGACCGTCCATCAGAATATAGCCGAGCCCTGGCGGGTCACGCTGGTGGACACCGGGCTGAACACCCAGACCGGCGCTCGGATCAAGCGGGTGCAGAAGTACATCGGGGACGAGCCCTTCATGCTCACCTACGGAGACGGAGTAAGCAATGTGGACCTGAACGCGCTGCTGGAACAGCACCGCTCCTCCGGAAAAACGGTTACTCTCACGGGTATTCAGCCGGGCGGGCGGTTCGGTGTGCTGGACCTGGCGGGTCAGACGGTCACCGGCTTCCGGGAAAAGGCCAAGGAGGACGGCGGCTGGATCAACGGTGGCTTCATGGTAATGGAGCCCAGTGTATTCGATTACCTCAGCACGGAAGAGAGCTGCGTCCTGGAGCGGGCGCCGATGGAGCGCCTGGCTCGGGACGGTGAGCTGGGAATCTACAAGCACGGCGGCTTCTGGCAGTGTATGGACACCCAGCGGGACAGAGGGGCGCTGGAGCAGTTGTGGAATGGACAAAAGGCGCCGTGGAAGATTTGGGATTAGAGGAGGCCATATGATTTCTGTCATCATGCTGACCTATAACCGGGAGGCCCTTGTTGCCCGAGCCATCGAGAGCATCTTAGCCCAGACATACCGGGATTTTGAGTATATCATCGTGGACAACGGCTCTGCAGACCGCAGCGGCCGCATTGCTGACGCCTATGCGGCTCAAGATAGCCGAATCAAAGTCATTCACCGTGAGCGGGGCAATATCGGCTCGGGCCGGAACACCGGGTTGGACGCGGCACAGGGTGATTACATCACGTTTATTGATGACGACGACTGGGCTGAGCCGGATTTTCTGGAATTTTTGATTGGCCTGATTCAGGAAAACAGCGCCGATGTGGCGATCTGCGGAGCAGCAGATAAGGTTTTTGACGAAAAGAAAATCATGTCCCCGGAAGAAGCCTTGATCGAACTGATGTGGCGAAAGAAATATAATATGGCTTTCCCTACGAAGCTGTTCCGGAAGGAGTTAGCAGAGCACCTGCGTTTCCCGGAGGATGGAATCTATGACGACATTGCCCTCATGTACAAGCTGCTGGCGGGAGCAAAGCGGGTAGCCTACCACGGCTTACTAAAGTACACCTTTTATCGTCACCCAGGCAACCATTCCGCCTGGACCACCGACCACAGTCTGCTGACGCCTGAGACATTGGACGAGTATCTGTCGGCCTACCGCACCCGGACGGAGTGGCTCAGCGGGAGATTTCCGAACCGCGCCGAGACTTGGCGCTACTTCGAGTGGTCGTTTATGATTTCCATGGTGGAAAAAATCAATCGGCTGGGTATCACGGGGTGCAGAAAACAGCTTGAGGCTATGAAAAGGGAGCTGGCAGACCATAAGGCGGAATTTCTGGCCTGCCCGGAGATTTTAGAGTTTGAAAAGGCGTGGATCGTAAAATATTGTTGATTGCTGGAGGGCTCTAAATGGTGAGTAGTAATTCTCTTTCCATGCTGTATGGAAAAGATATCCTGGTGTATGGGATAGGATCGGTTGGAAGAACGATCCTATCGTATCTATGTGCCATGCCCGATCAGATTCATTTAATTGGGATTGCGCTCACTCATGCTGACCAGGAAGGGCGGGATCAGGTCACAGGACTGAAAATTCGCAATATCCGCCAGTGGGCAGAAGAATATCCGGAGGCAGTTGTTTTAATTGCCACATCGGACACCTACCATAAAGAGATTGCGGAAATCTGTCAGCGCGAGGGATTTCAGGATATTATTCCAATCACACCTTCTCTGAAAGATGCCATTACCTGCGCCTTTTTTGAACAGTATTTCACAAAAAAAGATGTGGATTTAAGCGGACGCCATATTCAATTAGGCGATGCAAAATTTTTAAATCCTTTTCAAATCAATTTACCCAATAGTGCAAATATATTTGGTCAGCTAAAAGATATTGTTTTTCCGCATTTATTTCCTGATTGGTCCTTGCTGGACGAGGGTCCCTATGACCCGGACGGCATATTAGCCCTGGACCCTGGAGGCATTGTGTTGGACTGCGGCGCGAACTTTGGAACATTTTCCGCCTATGCGGCGTCGAAAAGCTGCAAATGCTATGCTTTTGAGCCCACGCCAGAATTACAGCCTGTTTTACACGAATACACTGATCTCTACCCCGGAAAAATCATGCCGGTGGAACGCGCCTTATCCAATCAAAACGGAACAGCTACATTTCATCTGAGCAGCTACAGCTGCGGCGCGAATTCGCTGCTTGACCGCGTTCAGACACAGAAGAATATCACGGTTCAGACTATAACGGTCGACTCTTTTGTAGAACAAAACCGGCTTGAAACAGTGGATTTTATAAAGGCGGACATTGAGGGCGCCGAGCGGCTGATGCTGGAAGGAGCGCAAAACACCCTGGCAAAATATGCGCCCAAATTGTCGCTGTGTACGTATCACCTTCCAGATGATAAAGAGGTCTTGGCTAAACTAATTTTAAAAGCAAACCCCAAATATAAAATTGAATATTGCTGGGAGAAACTATATGCGTATGTTCCTTAAGAAAGAAGAGGTGCATTGTAATGAAATATAAATATGCGCACCCAGAGTTTTTTAACGGCGTGCCCCGCCCGGATTTTAAATCTCTGAGCGGTAATCTTGTCATTTATGGCGCGGGCTTTCAAGGTTTATTAGCCGCCTATCTCCTGGATCAGCAAGGGATTAAGGTGCTCTGTTTTGGGGATCAGGATGTGAAAAAGCAAGGGACTACTTATTATGGCCTGCCCGTTTATTCGCCTGAGGAAATGAAATATAAATTTCCCCAGGCAGTTCCCATTGTTACACCTTATAATTTGCGCCCCGCTTTTGAATATGTAAAAAACGATTTAGGCTATGAAAACGCTGTTACACCATTTTCTCTGTTTTTAGAGTTTGATTCCGGAAAATTTAACGATTTGCCGGAAATTCCCGAGTGGTATCACCCTGACAGTTTGGATTATACAATTGATATGTTTATGAAGCAATGTATCAATCTTCAAACAGCACATCAGTTATTTGGAATTGATGCGTCCGTAACAGAAGTTTGCAACCTTCGATGCAGAAACTGCACAAGCTTGATGCCAAACTATCAAAATCCCCGACATTTTGATGCAGCGGATTTTCTCCACGATATGAGAGTCATCATGCAAGGCCGTATGATCCATCATATTTTTTTAGAGGGCGGAGAAGCATTTTTATGGAAGCCGCTGTCTAAAGTAATCCGAGAGCTTTGCCAAGCGAAAGAATTGATGAATCTGATCGTGCTTACGAATGGTACAGTAATACCAGACGATGACTTGTTGGAGGCTCTGCAGCATCCAAAGGTTAGGGTCCGTATTTCTGATTATGGATCAATTACTAAAAAGGAACAATTATCATCTCTTTTTGAAAAGAATAAAATTAAATATATTTTGCACAGTCAAAAATGGTACGAGTTATCCGCTTTCCACAAAGAACAATATTCAGAAGAAAAACTTCGTCAAGTTTTAATTGACTGCTGCAAAGCAACAGGGACTGGCTCCTACCTTGTGGATGGCAAATTGTTTCGTTGCCCTATTCAGGCCCAGTTACACTGTCTTAATATTTACCCCTCTAAAGAAAAAGACTATGTTAATTTAAGAGATACAGATGGCGCTCGCTTACAGAAAAGAATTTCAGAATTTATGAGTGCAAAGCATACGCCGCCGATGGTGGAATTGTGCCTCCATTGCGATGGTCGCGGTTATGCTGGAGTAGAAGTCCCTCCTGCGGAGCAGTTGGCCCCAGGTGAGAAAATCCAAGTTCGGTTTGAGTAACAATGCAGCGGCTGTTGCGGTTGGAGGATAAAGATGGATTGTCAAGTGACAATATATACGCGGGTTTATAATACAGAGGAGTTTCTTCCGCAATGCTTGGAAAGCGTCGTCAACCAGACCTATCGGAACTTTCAGCATCTTATTATTGATAACGGCTGCACAGATGGGTGTACAGAGATACTGAACGATTATGTGAAAAATTATTCATGGGTCAAGCTGATTCGGTTTGAAAAAAATCAACATTCGATTGATAACTCCAAATGGATCAATACCCCATACTTCGCAGTATTGGACTCTGACGATTGGTGGGAACCCGATTATTTGGAGCGGTTGATTTCGTTTTTGGAAGAAAACGATTTGGATCTGGCTGTAACTGGTACAATGCAGTACATACAGAAACAGGGCGTCAGTCAAGTTATGCGGAAGCTGGCACAGCCCGTAGTCCTGACACAGCGTCAGTTTGCGCAGAATTACCCTCAGCTCTGGACATTTCCAAGCACAGCATGGGCAACCATTCAAAAGACGTCGATCTACAAGGGTACGGACTTTTCCGGAACGCTTGGCCTCGCTTACGGCGGCGACACAATGCAAATACTCAAATATATCGAGCATTGCTCCCGCATCGGCATTGACAGCTCCGCTCTCTACCACTACCGCATCCATCCCAAAGGTATGACCTATCAATACGACCCTCGCCGGTTTGACGCGAATATCGCCATATATGAGCAGATCAAAAATTTCCTTGAGACCCACCATACCTTTGACGCGCCCAAGCAGGATTGGCTGAAACGGGTGCATCTAAGCTCTATGACCGTCACTCTGGGGCTGCTGAGGGATGCGCATATTCCAGCTGACGAGAAGCTGACGGAGTGTGTCCGAATCATAGAGCACCCATTGACCGCCGCGGCCCTGACCAGCGACTGCGGCGAGCGGGAGCAGTGGTTCTCCGTCATATGGGAAATTGTCTTTTCCGCCATGGCGGAAGAAACGCTCGTTGATGTGGAGAAGCTCCATTCACTCCTGCGGCTTCTTGCTCCTCGGTGCTGTGGAGCGGTACGGTCCGGGAATCCGGGACTGTTTACCCGGGAGCCAGGTTTGTTGGACGCCTTGCGAAAAGATGACTGGGGGCAGATGGTCCGTCAAGTGATGGAGCTGATTGTTCAAAAGCGGTATTCCAAGCAGTTCGATTTGGGACAAGCGCTTGGAAGCCTGATTCCCGCCAAAACGCCGCTGGCGGGGATGACAGACACCCGATTTTTCCGTGAGTATTCGGAGGTCTGTATGCTGGTCCTCAGCAAGGGCTACTCCGCCGCCCTGGAACAGATGACCGGCCTGCTGCTGGAACAAAAAAAGCTGTATGCCAAAGAGGTATTTTTGGAGTTGTATCTGTCTCTTTCCGCCCTGGAGGAGCAGGTCCCGGCGTTTCTGTTTGGTAAAATGCAGCTGGCGTGGCTCTGCCTGAATCAGGGCAGGCGGGAGGAGTGCCAGGCTTTGGCGGACGAGCTGACAGAGATGGGTCTGGACAGCGAGGAGCTGTCCGAGCTGCGCCGTGCGCTGGAGGAACAGTCATGAAAAAGCTCCTGCTCTACGGCCACGGCGGTGCCTATAACCACGGGGCGGAGGCCATCCTGCGCTCCAGCCTGCCTGTTTTCCGTAGGGCGGGCGTTTCAATCTTTCTGTCCACTCACTTCCCAGAGCAGGACCAGAAATTCGGCCTGGACAAGCTGGTGGACCGCCTGATTCCGGCGGATCTGACATGGATACCCCAGGAAAAGGCCGCTCCCGACTATAAGACCCGGGAGCTGCTTGCCGCACAAATTTATCGAGACGCTCTAAACGAAATTGACAGCGAGACTGTCTGTATTGGCGTGGGCGGGGACAACTACTGCTACCCCAACTGGCACCGGCAGAGTATTTTCCACCGCACAGCCAAGGAGCGGGGCGGGCAGAGCATCCTGTGGGGCTGTTCCATTCAGCCGGAGCTGATCGACGAGCGGATGGCGGCAGTTCTGCGGGGACACGATCATATCTTTGCTCGGGAGAGCTTGACAGCGGCGGCCTTGCGGACCCGTGGCATTACACAGATAACACAGCGACCCGACCCAGCGTTTTTTCTGCAGCCAGAGCCGATTTCCCTTCCGGTGGGCTTCCAGGGAAGCGTTGCGGCGGTAAACCTCAGCCCGATGCTGCTGCGCCGGTCCGACAGGCTGCTGAGCGATTTTGTGCAGGCAGCCCGTTTTCTGCTGAATAAAGCGGATACGCTGCTGCTTCTGCCCCATGTCACCATGCCGGTGGACGATGACCGGGAGGCCCTGGAGAAACTGGTTTTCCATCTTTCACCAGAGGAACGCAGACGGCTTTGTCAGGTACCTGATAAAGCCAACGCCGCCCAACGGAAATACCTGATCTCCCGGTGTGAGTTGCTGGTCTGCTGCCGCACCCATGCGTCCATCGCTGGATATTCCTCCGGAGTGCCCACGCTGGTGGTGGGCTATTCCGTCAAATCTCGGGGAATTGGTCTGGACTTGGGAATGGAACAGTGGGTAATTCCCGTGGAGAACAGCGTTAAACTTCCAGGGCTGACAGCGAAACTGTGGGAAACAAGAAATGAAATCCGAGTATTGCTTCAGCGACAAATCAAAAATATGCCGCCATAAAAGAGCTTTCTTCATTTGAAGAAAGCTCTTAAACTCTATAAACGCAGTTCCGCTTGATATGTAACCGTGACCTGATGTCCCGCTGCTGTTCGGTCAGCCCGCTGGAAATTCGCAGTTTTTATGGGTATCATCTTCTTGACCATCTGGCCGCCCACGGAACCGGCCTGCTTGCTGGTCAGGTCGCCGTTGTAGCCCTGCTTCAGGTTGACGCCCACCTCGTTGGCCGCCTCCATCTTGAACTTGTTCATAGCCTCGCGGGCATTGGGAACCATGATCTTATTGCTGTTGCTGTTAGACATGATTTTTCTCTCCTTTTCATTCGGTTTTTGTTTCGGTTGGATGGAACATCCACACATAGCTTTGCCCCGAACATTGGAGATATACCTGTTTGCCCGCTTTCCTATTTTTACTAAGCCGAACAGTCCACTGTGCCGAGGAAGGAACATACCGCCCCCTTGCGCAATCCCGCAGCTCTTTTAAAATGAAAGCTATCAGAAAAAGGAGGCGCAATATGGACACATACGGCTATGTCCGGGTCAGCACCCGAGACCAGAACGAGGCCCGCCAGCTGATTGCCATGCGGGAACTTCCCATCACAGACAAAAATCTTTTCGTGGAAAAACAGTCCGGAAAGAGCTTTGACCGCCCTCAGTACAAGAAACTGGTCAAAAAACTGAAGCCAGACGACCTGCTCTACATCAAGAGCATCGACCGGCTGGGCCGCAACTATGGCGAGATACTGGAGCAGTGGAGGATCTTGACCAAGGAGAAAAAAGCAGACATTGTAGTGCTGGACATGCCGCTGCTGGACACCCGCCGGGGCAAGGACCTGATGGGGACCTTTCTCAGCGACATCGTGCTCCAGGTGCTGTCCTTCGTGGCAGAGAACGAAAGGACGAACATCCGTCAGCGGCAAGCGGAGGGCATCGCGGCGGCAAAGGCCAGGGGCGTCAGGTTCGGACGGCCGGCCATCCCGCTGCCGGAGAACTTCCATCAGGTCTACAAAGAGTGGCGGAAAAAAAGGCTTACGCTGAATCAGGCCGCCGACGCCTGCGCCATGCCGGTTTCCACCTTCTACTATAAGGCACTTCAGTTTGAAAATTTCAGCTGCACCAATTACATATAAAAAAATCCCCACTCTAAAAAGGTGTACTTTTTTAGAGTGGGGATTTTTTTGTTTACAGTTTCTCAATCGGCATGGCAGCCCGGAAAGTTAAGTCTTTCCCCAAAATTTTTTGAAAAAATTTTTGCTCTAAAAAAGTACACCTTTTTGAACCCGCAGGAAGGACGTGCCAGAAAAATGGCGGTGAAAACGGACAGGGCAGAAAAAGAGCCCATGCGCTTTACCACCATCAAGGCCCGGCTCGATCCCACTCCGGAACAGGCGGAGCTGTTTGAAAAGACCTTTCGCTGTTGTCGCTACATCTGGAACCGGATGCTCTCCGACCAGGAGCGGTTTTATCTGGAGACCGGCGCCCACTTCATTCCCACCCCAGCCAAGTACAAAAAGGAGGCGCCCTTCCTCACCGAGGTGGACAATCAGGCGCTGACCCAGGAGTACAACCACCTGGCCCGGGCGTTCCGGCAGTTCTTCAAGGACCCGGGCACATTTCGCCATCCAAAATACAAATCCAAAACTGACCGGGACTCTTTTACCGCCTGCAACCACATGTTTGAATCCGGTCCCACCATTTATATCACTCGGGACGGTATCCGGATGACCAAAGCGGGGATCGTCAAGGCGAAGTTTCCCCAGCGGCCCCGAAACGGGTGGAAATTGAAGCGGATCACAGTGGAAAAGACAAAGACAGGAAAATATTTCTGCTACATCCTCTACGAATACCCCGCCAGGAAAGCGGAACCCGTCTCCCCCACCCCCGAGACCACCCTGGGCCTGAAATATTCCGGCAGTCATTTTTACGTCTCAGACGACGGTTCCACGGCGGACCCGCCCAAGTGGCTGAAGGATTCCCAGGCCAGGCTGGTCAGGCTCCAGCAGAAGCTGAGCCGGATGGAACCAGGTTCCAAAAACTATCAGGAGACGGTGCAGAAGCTCCGCCAGATTCACGAGCACATCGCCAACCAGCGGCGGGACTACATCCACAAGGAGTCCCGAAAGCTGGCCGACCAGTGGGACGCCGTCTGCGTCCGGGAGGACGACCTGCAGGAGCTGGCTCAAAAGATCACCCGGGGCAGCACAGTGGACTCCGGCTTCGGCCGGTTCCGGGAATGTCTCCGATACAAGCTGGAGCGGCAGGGGAAGCAGCTGGTCACGGTGGACCGTTACACCCCCACCACCCGCACCTGCTCCGCCTGCGGGGCGGTCCGGGAGAACGACCTCCTGGAAAAGACCTGGACCTGTCCGGAGTGCGGCGCGGTGCATGACCGGGAGGTCAACGCCGCCAAGAACATCAAACAGGAAGGTTTGGCGCGTTTGCGCTGATCCAATAACCAGCCGCGAGCCCAGCGTAAGCGGGTCGCGGTTGGGGAGGAGAAGCAAGGGAACGGAATGAGGAATGCCTACAAGGCATCCCGAATGAAGTGGACTTTGCTTCGACGATAGGCCGGTCGGGACGCCGGTGAATGCCCGCAATCCCGCCAGGGAAGCGTTGAGTTCGGGGCCG
>CANSSJ010000006.1 GCA_947649625.1 uncultured Bacillota bacterium
CATCGACTCCGGCCGCGACCCCTGGACCCTGATCGTCTCTGTTGACGGCGAGCCCACCGATCTGGACAAGGCCGACATCGCCCGCAGCAACACCGACGGCGTGCTGGAGACCGGCAAGGGCGTGCTGACCCAGGTGTTCGTGGACGCCAACAACAAGGAAGTCTACATCGCCGTCATCAACACCTTCCTGGCTATCGCCGACGAGGACTATAACAGCAAGAACGGCGAGGTCGATCTGACTGTCTATGCCCTGCACAAGGAGGGCTCCAAGAACCCCGTATATTCCAAGAATCAAGACGAGGACGGCATCACCGTGACCGTTGAGGACGAGGACATCGACGTCTCCGCCGTGAAGGAAGACGACATGTTCCTGGTGACCGTGGCTGACGGCAAGATTCAGACCATGGCCGCCCCCGAGGTCCTGGCCGACAGCGAGATCAGCAGCTTCAAGGTGGGCAAGGACGTGGAGTCCGAGGGCAAGACCTATGAGTACGCCGACACCGCCAAGTACGACAGCGATGTCCTGACCGACTACGCTCAGACCAACCTGAAGGACAACACCTACAACATCATTCTGGACAAGTACGGCTACCTCATCGGTCTGGAGCAGAACGAGGAGCCCGACCAGTACGTCTTCCTGGTGGGTCTGGACGGCAACTACAGCTATCTGACCAACCGGGACACCGACGCCAGCATCATCCATCTGGACGGCTCCATGGAGACCGTCACCGTCAACATGAAGGACAGCGCGCCCATCATGAAGGTGGATACAAATGGCGATCCTAGCAGCTCCGGCACCTCCTATGCCAATGTTAAGGGCGGCGACTGGCTCAATCCCGGCAGCGAGGATGATGCCGACGACTATGCACGCAACTACTCCCAGATCAACACCTGGTGCACCTACTCCGTGGACAGCAAGGGCGTGTGCACCCTGAAGGAAGTCGGTCCTGCCTTCCCCGCCAAGGGCACCAAGGTGGCCCAGGCCGTCCAGGACGCCTCCGCCGATGTTGAGATCAACGTCAAGAACGTCACTCTGGACAACGCCGACGCCAGCGGCAAGGTATACGGCAACAATGACACCGTCTACCTCAACGTGAGCCTGGAGGCCGTCCGCACCAAGGAGACCACTGACCCCTGGTACAAGGTCATTGACGACGTGGAGTCCCGTACCGTGGGCGTCCGGAACGCCAGCCTGAAGATCACCGATCTCGCCAACGCCAGTGCCGACGGCTCTACGAGAGCGCTTGCGGTTATTCCCGACAATGAAATCTACACCCTGTACAAGGACAACGGCTACATCATCGCCGCTGTGGTCATCGGCGACGACGACGGCCTGAGCAAGACCTACGCCTATATCCACAGCGACGGCGTGAAGCGCGAGCGCTACGACAAGGCCGCTGACGAGTGGACCTGGGTCCGCGAGGCCATCGTAGACGGCAAGATTGTTGACCTGCGCGAGGTCGGCGGCGGCACCGCCCTGAGCTATCTGGACGATGTCGTAAAGCAGAACAACTGGTACGAGATCAAGACCAACGCCGACGGCGAGCTGACCGACGCCAAGCTGATCAACCCCGTTGATACCAGCGGCCCCTCTGGTTCGCATGGGCTTGCGGACGGACAAGCCAAGAACGCCGAGGATTATGTCTTCTGCAAGAACAACACCCACTTCGGCTCCAGCAACGACTATCCCAAGTTCGTCGGTGATATCGACATGGTTTACGAGGCCAACAAGGACAACGATACCGTGATCCTGTTCCAGAAGGGCTTCTCCGCCGTCGAAGGCACCAAGACCGTCGAGTACAAGAACGCCACCCTGTACCTGGCCACCGACGACGTGAAGGGCTTCGACGTCTCCCCCGACGCCAAGACCGTGGTGTGCACCTCCAACGGCGTTGAGGGCGACGGACACGCGGACTTCGACGACGTGGACGACAGCTTCACCGGCTACAAGGGCCTGGAGAACGCCATCAAGGCTCTGGACAGCAACTTCACCGGCGACCTGAGCGTCGTGTTCGAGAAGGGCTCCGCTGTGGTTATCATCTTCAACGACACCACCGCCGGCGACGATGACGGTGACGACGACGTTGATCCTGCGGAGTATGAGCTCGGCTTTATGGGCTGCGCCTTCGGTTCTCAGAACATCCAGTTGGTCGTCCATGACGGCGAGGGCGGCTATCTGACCCTCAACGATCTGATCGCTCTGGGTATTGAGGCCGACGACCTGACCATTACCATGCGGGGCAAGAAGGTTGACACCAAGGTTGGCGAGAACGAGACCGGGACGTATTTTGACGGTACAACCAGCAAGACGTGGAAGTTCACCGTTGATCCTATCGCCTATTTCCTGGTTGACCAGTACAAGTCTGGTGGCGGTATCTCTGGTTCCAATGGTTTCACCACAGAGAGCGGCTTCATGAAGATCCATCTGGCTGAGCAGCTCAAGTATGGCGAGTTGAAGGTGAGCATCAAGCTCAGCGGCAAGACCCTCACAGGAACCTACACTGTGGCTCCCACTGCTCCCTGAAATTGATTGTTCAGAGATCGAGACCTTCTGAAAAAGGACCCGCCCCTCCCGGGGCGGGTCCCTTCTTACGCCTCAGTCCTTGGCCCAAAACGCCACCACGTGATAGGTTTTGTCCTTTGCGTTCATCTGCATTTTGACGTCGTTACCGTACCATGTGACCGTGTTCCCGTCCCAGGTGACCGTCATGGAGTAATCCTTTGTGGATGACCAGAAGGGATAGGTGATGTCCCCCGGGAGCAGAAACAGCACGTTTTTCCCGTGCTCCGCGATGACAACCAGCGCCGGGGCCTGGGGAAAGGTCAGCGTGTTGCGGCCGCTTCCGGTCCCCTGGTAGGTGGTGGCGTAAATCTGGCAGTTGCCGCAGAAGGGCAGCTTTGCCAGCTGCCGGGCGTGCTCCCCCAGCGCCCCGTCGATCTTGGCGTTGTCCGAGTTGAAATCCTCCATCAGGACGCGGTCGTCCCTCGACCACTGGCTGAGCTGGTAGTTGGGTGTTTGATTACTTGGCATGTTCATGCCTCCTTTCACCAATGGAGGAGAAAGGGGAAAAATTGCACGTTTCCATACATTTATTGGCAATGAGGGCGCACTGCGCCCTTTTCATGGTTGACAGGCCCCGGGACATGCGGGTATAATGAAAATGGAGAAATTTCGGAACATTTGTCATATCACGCAGACGCGGCTGTTCGCGGGGAAAGGGATGCGCATGGATTTTTGGGAGCTTTTAGGCGTTTTTGGCGGGCTGGCTCTGTTCCTGCACGGGATGCAGATGATGAGCTCCGGCCTGGAGGCCGCGGCGGGCAACCAGATGAAGTCCGTTCTGGAGCGGCTGACCTCCAACCGTTTTCTGGGTATTCTGGTAGGCGCGGTCATCACCACCGCCGTCCAGTCCTCCTCCGCCACCACCGTCATGGTGGTAGGCTTCGTCAACGCGGGCATGATGACTCTGAACCAGGCCGTCTGGCTGATTATGGGGGCCAACGTGGGCAAGACCACCACCGGCCTGCTCATCGCGCTGGACGTGGGGGCGCTGGCCCCGCCGGTGGCCTTTGTGGGCGTGGCGCTGATGGTCTTCACCAAAAAGCCCAAGCTCCAGCACATCGGCCAGCTCCTGGCCGGGCTGGGCATCCTCTTTGTGGGCATGGACATGATGAGCGCCGCCATGGAACCCCTGCGGGAGGTCCCCGCCTTTGTCCATCTGATGGCCACCCTCTCCAACCCCATCCTGGGTATTCTGTTCGGCACGGTGTTTACCGCCCTGATCCAGTCCTCCGCCGCCTCGGTGGGCATTTTGCAGACCCTGGCCGCCGCCGGCGTGGTGGAGTTCTCCTCCTCGGTCTACATCCTGTTCGGCCAGAATATCGGCACCTGTATCACCGCCATCATGGCCTCCTTCGGCGTCAGCCGGGACGCCAAGCGGTCTACCTGCGTGCATGTGCTCTTCAACGTGATCGGCACCGTCATCTTTACCGTGGTGGTCATGGTCACCCCCCTCACCGCCCTGATCGAGGCTGCGGTGCCCGGCCCCATGGCCCAGATCGCCGCGATGCACGTCATTTTCAACCTGGCCACCACCATCCTGCTGATCCCCTTTGGCGGCGCCCTGGCCCGGCTGGCCACCCGCATCCTCCCCGACGCCCCCGAGACCGAAGAGCGGGGGAGCGAAAAAGGGATGCGTCTGGCCTATCTCACCCCCGTTTCCGCGGCCGGCAAGGACGGCGGCCTGGGCGTTTCCGCCATCGTGGTGGGACAGCTGCGCAACGAGCTGCGCCGTATGCTGGAGATGGCACGGCAAAATGTGAACGCCAGCTTCGGGGCCGTCCTGGCCCGGGACCCCTCCCCCCTGGACCGGGTGGAGCAGCGGGAAAAGTACATCGACTTCCTGAACCGGGAGATATCCCGCTACATATCCCGGCTCATCACCATCGAGACCAACGAGCTGGGCTCCAAGGTGGTCAGCAGCTTCTTCTCCATCTCGGGAAACATTGAACGCATCGGCGACCACGCCGACAACCTGGCCGGCTACACCCGCCTGCTGTCTGAGAAGGACATCCCCTTCTCCCCCTTCGCCCAGGATGAGGTCCGGCAGATGCGGGATATCTCCCTCCGGGCCATATCCGCCCTGCTGTCCAGCGAGGCGGGGAACGCCCAGTGGCTGGCCCAGGTGGCCCAGCTGGAGCAGCGGATCGACGACATGACCGCCGACTTCCGCCGGGCGCAGCTGATCCGGATGCGGGACGGTATCTGCTCCGACGAGGCCTGCATCCTGTACTCCGAGCTGCTCACCGACTTCGAGCGGATCGGGGACCACGTGCTCAACATCGCCCAGGAGCTTAACAAGGCGCAGACCGCGCTGTAACCACTCTTTCAGGATCGGAGGGCCGCCTATGGGCCGCATTGACAAGGAAAACTACTATCTGGACATCGCCGAGACCGTGCTGGAGCGCTCCACCTGCCTACGCCGCTGTTACGGGGCCATTATCGTCCACCATGACGAGATCGTCTCCACCGGCTACAACGGGGCCCCCCGGGGCCGGAAAAACTGCCTGAATCTGGGTTACTGCGCCCGGGAGGCCATGAACATCCCCTCCGGGGAGCGGTATGAGCTGTGCCGTTCGGTCCACGCCGAGGCCAACGCCATCATCTCGGCCGCCCGCAGCGAGGTGCTGGGGGCCACCCTCTACATGGTGTGCAAGGACCCCCAGACCGGCGAGCTGATCCCCGGCTCCACCTCCTGCTCCATGTGCCGCCGTCTGATCATCAACGCAGGCATCGACCGGGTAGTCATCCGGAACACCTCCACGGAGTACTCCGTGGTCCACGTGGAGGACTGGATCCGGGAGGACGACTCCCTGCCTCCAAAGGTATGAGGCCGAAACCTGTACCCGGCGGCCCTGTGTTCAAACAGGGCCGTTTTTTCTGCCTTTTCAACCCTTTCACCCCGTTCAACCTGGGGTTGACCGGAAGTTGATTGCCAAAGCCCCCCGTCTTGGGTATGATAGAGACAAAGGAGGCGAGGATATGGACGCAATGAAAACCGGGGCGCTCATCGCCCAGGCCCGGAAAGAGAAGGGCATCACCCAGCGGGAGCTGGCGGAGCGGGTCTACGTGTCGGTCCAGGCAGTGAGCAAGTGGGAGCTGGGGAAAAACTTCCCCGACCTGTCCCTGATGGAGCCCCTGGCGGAGGCCCTGGACCTCACCGTCACCGAGCTGCTGGCCGGCCAGCGGGGGGAGGCGCCCGGCGAGGAGGCTGTTCGGGACTCCCTGCGCCTGGGAGAGGAGCAGCTCCGGCCCAAAATCAAAAAGTGGCGGGGGCTGTTCATTGCCGCGGCCGCTCTGCTGGCGGCTGTGCTGGCGGTCCTGGGTTATGTCTGGACCCGGAACAACACCGAGCTGCTTCCCCAGCGAGAGACGGTGTTCACCCCCATCGAGCTGGAGGAGGAGCAGAACGCCCTGGTAGACCTGCTCACCACACCCAATACCTGGGATTTTTTGCGTATGTACCGTGTCGTTTTGGCGGATGACATGGACCGGGTGGCGTTCAAGGCGGAGCTGTGGTCGCAGTCCTATTCTGATAGGGGGCCGGAGCGGGAGCTGGTGAAGAGCTGGCACCTGGGTACTCTGTACGCCCGGACGCACGGACAGCCCAACCCCCGCCGTCAGCTGCTGGCCTTCCGGATGGTCTTTCTGGAGGACGGCAATCTTCAGTACAGGATCAAGCTGGGAGGAACCACCGTAACGACCAGCAAAGCGCTGGTGACGGATCTGCTGAAAGAGCTGCCCGGCCCGGTCGCAGGCATGGGCTGGAGCGCGTCCGTCGGCGAACCCGTCACCGTGGACCGGGAGAACGGCGCCGTCCTTCTGAGGGTGGAGCTGGCCCTGGAGCCGAAGGAGGGGGAGGAAATTGTGGAATACAACTACAATTTCGTAGTAAAGGCATATTGGGAGTGACAGAACGGCCCCCGGTCTCAGACCGGGGGCCGTTCCATGTTCTGATTCAGCCAGGCTGGAGGGCCAGATACTCCTCATAGCACAGGCCCTGCTCCATGCAGGCCTTGGCGATGTCCACCCCCACATAGCGGTAGTGCCAGGGCTCAAAGCGGTAGCCGGTGACGGCCTGTTTGTCCTCCGGATACCGCAGGATAAACCCGTACTCGGCGCAGTGTTCCTTCAGCCATGCGAAAGCGGGGGTCTTTTCAAAGCAGGCCCTGCTGCTGGCCGCGTTGATATCCAGGGCCAGGCCGGTTTGGTGCTCCGAGTGGCCGGGCCGGGCGGAAAAAGTATCCACCAGGGATTGCCTGTACTTTTTCAGATAGTTATTGTACGTGATCTTCTGGCCGGCGAAGGAGCGGTAGGCGGATACGCTGCGCAGCGAGACGCCGTCCGCCCGGGCGCCGTCGGCCATGGACCGGAAGGCCTGGACCGCCTCAGGCCGCAGGCTGCCGGAGCCATAGTCCCGGCCCAGGGCCTCCAGCTCGGGGACATAGCCGGCGGGCAGGGCATAGTATTTATTTACCAGCACCGTCAGCCCGGAGGGGTCGGTGATTTCTGAGACGGCGCTGTAAAACTCCATATCCCGGTCCGCGTTTACATATAGGACGGCAGTTTCCCCGGTATCCTCCGGGTGGGCCTCCATCCAGGCGCGATACCGGTCCAGCCGGCCGGTCCGGGCGTTGGGCAGGGCCAGAAGGGCCAGGTCGCCGTCGCTCAGCGCGCCCTGCTCCAGCTGCTCCAGCAGCCCGGGCTCCCGCTCCACGCGGGCGGCCAGCGCCTCCCGCTGTTCTCCGGTCAGCCCCTCCCGGGACAGCAGGGCGGAAAGGGGCTTCTCCACCGTGTCGGGGACCTCAACAGGCTCCCATTCGGAAAAATCCAGGGGATTCCAGAGCTCCAATGCCAGCTTCTTCAGGGGCGGGGCCGGAATGGCCTCCGGACCGGCCGCCCCCGCGGTGGTCAGCGAGGCCAGGCAGGCTCCCCCCGCCAACAGAAGGCAGGCCAGCCGCCGAATCACAGTCTTTCGCATTCTTTCGGTCCTCTCTTAACGTATCAATAGCGTGATCGCCCGGGTGTGTCAATCCGCCTGGACGTCTCCCGGCTTTCCCAGGAGGCCGGCGCTCTCCCGGCACGCCGCCAGGAACCAGGCGAAGATGGGCGCGCCGTCCACGGTGTCCAGCCGGCGCTTGCCGAAGGCCATCCGCTCCGGATGGAACTGGACCCCCAGCAGCGGGAAGCCGGGCAGCTCCACCGCCTCGACGAAGCCGCTCTCCGACCAGGCCACCGCCTGCAGGCCGCCGCCCAGCTGATCCACCGCCTGATGGTGGGCGCTGTTGACGGAAAAAACCGGGCCGTACAGCCGGTTCAGGGTGGAGCCCTCCGGACTGAACACCGGATGGACCAGGTCCGCCTGAGGGGATATGTGGAATATTTTCTGCTCTGGCGGCAGATCCTGAATCAGGGACCCCCCCAGGGCCACATTAATCAGCTGCATACCCCGGCAGATGCCCAGGATGGGCTTGCCCGCCTCGTAAAACGCCTGGAAGAGGGCCAGTTCTGCCTGATCGCGGGCCTGGTCCGGGGGGGCGGACCCCTGGTCCTCCTGATTGTAAAGGCTGCTCTCGATGTCGCCGCCGCCGCACAGCACAAGGCCGGCGCAGCTCAGATCGGGGGCGGGGCAGCAACCGGGGACGGGGTCTCCTCCGGCGCCCCGAATGGCGGCGCTGTAGTTATCCGTCCGGCCCAGCTCACCGGACACCTGTATCCTGATCCTCCCCATGGCCATCACAGCGCGTCCTGGGCGGAACGGGCCTTCACCAGAGTCACGATCAGCTCCACCGCCCCCTCCACCCCGATCATGCCGGAGTTCAGGGTCAGATCATAGCGGCGCATATCCCCCCAGATATGCCCGGTATAGTAATTATAGTAGTTGGCCCGCCCCTTGTCCATCTGGACGATGCGCCGGGCCATGTCGTCAGACGGGATGTGGTACTCCTCCACGCACCGCTCCACCCGGCTGTCCATGTCGGCGTGGATAAAGACCTTCAGGCACTCGGGCCGCTCCCCCAGCACATAGTCGGAGCACCGGCCCACGATCACGCAGGGGCCCTCGTCGGCCAGCTCCCGGATGACCTCCGCCTGGGCGAAAAAGGCCTGATGGCTCACGGGCACCCCCTGGTGGGCCAGGGCCGGCACCCCCACCCCTACCGGAGCGACGGACAGGTGGAACCGGCTGCGGGCGCGCTCCTCCGCCCGGGCGATGAAGTCCGGGGACAGCCCGCTCTTTTCCGAGGTCTTCTGGATAATGGTCCGGTCATAGCAGGGAACGCCCAGTCGGGCGGCCAGCCGCTTGCCGATCAGGCGCCCTCCGCTGCCAAATTCCCGGCTTATGGATATCACATAGTTACTCACAGGATGCACCTCCTTCTCCTTCCATATTATAACGCCCTCAAAGGAAAATGACAATGGCAAACTGCAGGCCGCCGGCAAAAATTGTGGCTGTTGGCGGTGATTTTGGGCACAACCTCCAAAAATAGCGAGGGGTTTTTTGTCATTCCTCCAATCTTGCGCCGAGGCGGCAAATTTTTCTTGCATCCGCGGCCAGTTGCGGCTATTATAGTAAGCGAGCAGCCCGGAAACGTTACCAGTAACGGTTCCGGTAACGCTTCCAGTTTCACGGTATCTAAATTTAAATTAGGAGGACAATGAAATGAGCAAGACCAAGAAGATCCTGGCCCTGGCCCTCAGCGCGGTCATGGCCCTGTCCCTGCTGGCCGGCTGCGGCGGCGGCGACAAGCCCGCCGGCGGCAGCAACGCCGGCAATCCCAGCAGCGCCGGCACACCCACCGGCGGCGGCGAGACCGGCCGGGTATACTGGCTGAACTTCAAGCCCGAGCTGGACGAGACCGCCCAGCAGCTGGCCAAGACCTACACCGACAAGACCGGCGTGCCCGTCCAGGTGATCACCGCCGCCTCCGGCACCTATCAGCAGACCCTCACCGCCGAGATGGATAAGTCCGCGCCCCCCACCCTGTTTAACATCGGTAACTCCGCCGGCGTGGCCGACTGGGGCGAGTACGCCATGGACCTGACCGGCACCGCCATCGCCAACGAGCTGAGCACCGACGCTTACAACCTCTACGACGCCGCCGGCAAGCTGGTCTCCATCGGCTACTGCTACGAGTGCTACGGCATCATCGTCAACCCCGACCTGGTGACCAAGGCCGGCCACTCCATGGACGAGATCAAGGACTTCGCCTCTCTGAAGGCCGTGGTGGAGGACATCCACGCCAACGCCGCCACCCTGGGCTTCGACGCCTTTACCTCCTGCGACATGGACGACTCCTCCTCCTGGCGCTTCACCGGCCACATGGCCAACCTGGAGTACTACTATGAGCAGGAGGGCACCACCTGGACCGAGTGCCCCGCCACCATCTCCGGCAAGTATCTGGACAACTTCAAGAACCTCTATGACCTGTGCGTCAACAACAGCCTGACCGCCCCCACCGACCTGGCCACCGGCGGCCACGACGCCGGCCAGGAGTTTAAGGACGGCAAGGCCGCCTTTACCGTCCAGGGCTCCTGGGAGTACGCCAACTATGTGGCCTCCGTGCCCAACGCCACTATGATCCCCTACTACTGCGGCGTGTCCGGCGAGGACAAGGCCGGCCTGAACTGCGGCACTGAGAACTGCTGGGCCGTCAACGCCAACGTGTCTGAGGCCGACCAGAAGGCCACCATCGACTTCATGGTGTGGCTGGTCAGCGATCCCGACGCCGCCGGCAAGATGGTGGAGCAGCTGGGTGTCCTGCCCTATAAGAACGCCCCCGAGTCCGCCAACGGCTTCCTGGCCGACGCCGCCGAGTACACCGCCAACGGCTGCTATGTGATGAACTGGGCCACCAACTATCAGCCCAACGTGGACGAGTACCGCCGCGGTCTGGTGGCTGCCCTGAACCAGTACAACGCCGACCAGTCCGACGCCAACTGGGAGCAGTTCCGCACCGCCTTTGTGGACGGCTGGGCCGCTCAGTACGCCGCTGTCAACGGCTGATCTTCCCGTAGCTTGAACCTTACCCTTTGACATTAGGCCGGGGCGGGCGACACGCCCGCCCCGGTTCCCGTTTCTGTCCGTATGTAGGGGCGGACATGGTCCGCCCGCGTCCCTCTCCCGCCTCCGGCGGGCGCACTATGTGCGCCCCTACAAAAATGAAAGAGGAGCTGATATCTTGAACAAGAAAAAGATCACCAACAGCAACTCGATCCGACGCTCCACCCGGCGCTGGGGACTGTTTTTCCTGGGGCCCGTGGTGGCCGCGTTCACCATCGGGTTCGTCTGGCCCTTCGTCCAGGGCATCTGGCTGTCTATGTGCAGCTTCAAGACCATCTCCAACGCCAAGTTTATCGGACTGGACAACTACGCCAAGGCCTTCAGTGATGTGGGCTTCCGCCACGCCTTCTGGTACACCGCCCTGTTCGCCATTGTCAGCCTGGTGCTCATCAACGTGCTGGCCTTTGCCGTGGCCTACGCCCTGACCCAGGGCATCAAGGGCAGCAACCTGTACCGCACCGTGTTCTTCATGCCCAACCTCATCGGCGGCATCGTGCTGGGCTACATCTGGTCCATGATCTTCGACGGTGTCCTCAGCTGGTACAATACTTCCATTCTGCTGGAGAGCAAATACGGCTTTTGGGGCCTGATTATTCTGATGTGCTGGCAGCAGATCGGCTATATGATGATTATTTACATCGCCGGCCTACAGAACGTCCCCGGCGAGATGCTGGAGGCCGCCCGCATCGACGGCGCTACCCGCTGGCAGACCCTGTTCAAGGTGACCATCCCCAACGTGATGCCCTCCATCACCATCTGCATGTTCCTGTCCCTGACCAACGGCTTCAAGCTCTTCGACCAGAACCTGGCCCTCACCGCCGGCCAGCCCTTCATCATCCAGCCCGGCGGCGCCACCATCAAGACCACCGAGATGCTGGCTCTGAACATCTTCAACACCTTTAACGCCTCCGGCGCCTCCTCCCAGGGCGTCGCCCAGGCAAAAGCCGTGGTATTCTTCGTCCTGGTGGCCGGGCTGGGCCTGCTCCAGCTGGGCTACACCCGCAAGAAGGAGGTACAGCAGTAATGAACACGAAAAAGACGCTCTCCGCCGAGGCCCGGCGCAAGACCATCCTCTCCGTGGTGCTGGCCGTCATCTGCGTGATCTATGTGCTGCCCGCGGTAGCGGTTGTGATTAACTCCTTTAAGCTGAACACCTTCGTCAAGACCGACACCTTCGCCCTGCCCACCGGCGAGATGTACGCCGGCTTTGATAACTTCATCAAGGGCATGACCTTCGGCAACTACCCCTTCGCCAAATCGGTGCTCTACAGCGTGGTCATCACCGTTCTGTCCACCGCCCTGATCCTGCTGTGCACCTCCATGGCCGCCTGGTACATCGCCCGGGTGAACTCCTTCTTCTGCAAGGTGATCTACTTCCTGTGCGTGTTCTCCATGGTGGTCCCCTTCCAGATGGTGATGTTCACCCTGTCCAAGACGGCCAATACCGTGCGCCTGTTTGGCTTCTGGGGTCCCCTTCTGAACACCCCCTGGACCATCCCCATCATCTACCTGGGCTTCGGTGCGGGGCTGGCCATCTTCATGTTCGTGGGCTTCGTCAAGTCCATTCCCCTGGAAATCGAGGAGGCCGCCGCCATCGACGGCTGCGGGCCCCTGCGCACCTACTTCTCCGTGGTGGTGCCCATGCTCAAGCCCACCATGGTGTCTGTGGGGATTCTGGAGATTATGTGGGTGTGGAACGACTTCCTGCTGCCCTACCTGGTGCTGGACAAGAACCTGTACCGCACCATCCCCATCCACATCCAGTACCTGAAGGGCAGCTACGGCACCGTGGACCTGGGCGCCACCATGGCCCTGATCCTGCTGTCCATCATCCCGGTGATCGTGTTCTACCTCACCTGCCAGAAGCACATCATCAAGGGCGTGGCCGCCGGCGCGGTGAAGGGTTAAGGCTTGCATCTCCGCGCAAAATGTGCTAAAATCGCTCCGTCAAACAGAAAGAAGGGACAACTGTGACCATCAAGGATATCGCCAAGCTCTCCGGATACGGCGTGGCCACCGTGTCCCGCGTGCTCAACGACCACCCTGACGTCAGCGAGGAGACCCGCCGCAAGGTGCTGGCCGTGGTGGAGGAACAGAACTTCCAGCCCAACAACAACGCCAAGCACCTGAAGCAGCAGGCCAGCACCAGCATCGCCATCATCGTCAAGGGGACCATGAACCTGCTCTTCGCCGACCTGGTGGAACGGGTACAGGCCCTGCTGCGGGATGCGGGCCAGGACGCCGCCGTCTACTATTTGGACGAGGATGCCAACGAGGTGGCCTACGCCTGCCAGCTGTGCCGGGAGCGCCGGCCTATGGGGATATTGTTCCTGGGGGGCGATCTGGAGCTGTTTGAGGCCGGCTTCTCCCCCATCACCGTCCCCTGCGTGCTGCTGACCAACACCGCCCGGGAATTGGACTTTGACAATCTTTCCTCCTTCACCACCGACGACGGCGAGGCGGCAAAGCAGGTGATCGAGCTGCTGGCCGGACAGGGCCACCGGCACATCGGCCTGCTGGGGGGCAACTGGTCCTGCACCCAGATCAGCCACCGCCGCCTGGTCGGCTGCCGGGACGCCTGCCTCCGCCTGGGTATCCCCTTCGACGTGGACCGCCAGTGCGAGCCCTGCCGGTACTCCATGCCCGAGGCCTATGACGCCACCCAGCGCCTGCTGAACCGGTGCCCCGACCTGACTGCCATCTTCGCCGTCAGCGATGTGATGGCCCTGGGGGCCATCCGGGCCCTGCGGGACACGGGGCGGCGGGTGCCCGAGGACATCTCTGTGGTGGGCTACGACGGCATCGTCACCGGCCAGTATTCCCTGCCCCGGCTGACCACCGTTCGCCAGGACACCCAGCAGCTGGCCCAGCGGGGGGTGGACACCCTCCTCCGGGGCATCGCCCGGAACAGCCCCCCCGTCCATGAGCTGGTCCCCTTCCAGCTCATCGAGGGGGAGAGCGTGGCAAACATATCTTGATTGGAAAGAGGGCCGCCCGACGGCGGCCCTCTATTTGAACAGAAACAGGTGAAGCAATGTGAGAAAAGCAGGAATTTTAATGCCCATCTCCTCCCTGCCCTCCCCCTACGGGATCGGGACGCTGGGGAAAGAGGCCTACAAATTCGCCGACTTCCTGGCCGCCGGAGGCCAGAGCTGCTGGCAGATCCTCCCCGCCGGCCCCACCAGCTACGGCGACTCCCCCTATCAGTCCTTCTCCTCCTTCGCCGGCAACCCCTACTTTATCGACCTGGACACCCTGGCGGAGGACGGGCTGCTGGAGCGGCCGGAGTTTGAAGCCCTCAACTGGGGGGGCAACCCCGAATATGTGGACTACGGGTTGATGTATGCCACCCGCTACCCTGTCCTCCACAAGGCGTGTTCCCGCCTGCTGGCCCAGAACCGGCCCGACTTTGCCGCTTTCTGTGAGGAACAGAAGGACTGGCTGGAGGACTACGCCCTGTTCATGGCCCTGAAGGACAAACAGTCCGGCGCCGCCTGGTTCGCCTGGCCCGAGGAGCTGCGCCTGCGCCGGTCCGCCGCCCTGGAAAAGGCCCGGGAGGAGCTGGCCGGGGAGATCGCTTTCTGGAAGGCGGTGCAGTACCTCTTCTTCGGCCAGTGGAACGCCTGGAAGAAGTACGTCAATGCCTTGGGCATCTCGGTTATCGGCGACCTGCCCATCTACGTCTCCGGGGACAGCGCCGACGTGTGGGCCAATCCGGACCAGTTCCAGCTGGATGAAACCGGCCTGCCCACCGAGGTGGCCGGCTGTCCCCCCGACGGCTTCTCCGCCGACGGCCAGCTGTGGGGCAATCCCCTCTTCAACTGGGAAAGGATGAAGGAGGACGGCTACGCCTGGTGGCTGCGGCGCATCTCCTTCCAGTTCAAGCTGTACGACACCCTGCGCATCGACCACTTCCGGGGCTTCGACTCTTACTACGCCATCCCCTACGGCGACAAGACCGCCCGCAACGGCAAGTGGAAACCCGGCCCGGGCATTGCCTTCTTCAAGACGGTGAACAAGACTCTGGGCAAAAAGGACATCATCGCCGAGGACCTGGGCTTCCTCACCCCCTCGGTGCGCAAGCTGCTGAAGGATTCGGGCTACCCCGGCATGAAGGTGCTGGAGTTCGCCTTCGACAGCCGGGACGCGGAGAGCGACTACCTGCCCCACCGCTACCCCGCCCACTGCGTGGTCTACGCCGGCACCCACGACAACGACACCATCCAGGGCTGGATGGCCTCCGCGCCCAAAAAGGGCGTGTCCTTCGCCAAGGCCTATCTGCGGCTGAACAAACGGGAGGGCTACCACTGGGGCATGATGCGTGTGGCCTGGGCCTCCCCCGCCGACCTGGCGGTGATGCAGTTCCAGGACCTTCTCGGTCTGGGCTCCGAGGCCCGCATGAATATCCCCTCCACTTTAGGGAATAACTGGAAATGGCGGGCCCTGCCCGGCTCCTTCGATGAAAAGCTGGCCAAGCGCCTGTACCGGGATATGTCGGTATATCAGCGCCTGCCCAAGGCCGGCAAATCCAAAAAATAAGGATGTGTTTTTATGCAGCTGAAAGAACAGCTCTTTCAGACCACTCAGACCCGCTTTGGCTGCGCCCCCGACCAGTGTGACGACCGTCAGCTCTACGAGGCGCTGCTGATCCTCACCCGGCGCATGGCTCAGGACCGGCCCACCCCCAAGGGCGAGCGGAAGCTCTACTACTTCTCTGCCGAGTTCCTTATGGGCAAGCTGCTGAGCAACAACCTGCTGGCCCTGGGGCTCCACGACGAGGTGAAGGCCCTGCTGGCCGACCTGGGCCGGGACCTGGGGGTCATCGAGTCCATGGAGCCCGAGCCCTCCCTGGGCAACGGCGGCCTGGGCCGCCTGGCCGCCTGCTTCCTGGACTCCATCGCCGCCCTGGGCCTGCCCGGCGACGGCGTGGGCCTGAACTACCACTACGGCCTGTTCAAGCAGAAATTCGACCAGGGCCGCCAGACCGAGGTCCCCGACCCCTGGATGGAGGCGGACAGCTGGCTTATCCCCACCGGCATATCCTTCGACGTGCCCTTCGGCGGCTTTACTTTGAAGGCGGTGCTCTACGACATCGCCATCCCCGGAGCCAACAACGGGTACGCCAACCGGCTCCACCTCTTCGACGTGGCCCAGCCCGCCGACGCCCCCTGGGTGGGCATCGACTTCGACAAGGGAGATATCGCCCACCGGCTGACCTCCTTCCTCTACCCCGACGACAGCGACGAGGCCGGCCGGCTGCTGAGGGTCTACCAGCAGTATTTCATGGTGTCCGCCGGGGCTCAGCTCATCCTCTCCGAGCTGGAGGGCAGAGGGTACGCCCTGAACACCCTGGCCGACCATGTGGCCATCCAGATCAACGACACCCACCCCTCCATGGTCATCCCCGAGCTCATCCGCCTGCTCACCGGGAGAGGCATGTCCTTCGACGAGGCCCTGGATCAGGTCCGCCGCACCTGTGCCTACACCAACCACACCATCCTGGCCGAGGCCCTGGAGAAGTGGCCCCTGTCCTTTATCGAGAAGGTGGCCCCCGGGATCGTCCCCGTCATCCGGGAGCTGGACCGCCGGATGAAGGGGGCCCACCCCGACCCCAGAGTGGCCATCATCGACGGGGAGAACCGGGTCCATATGGCCCACATGGACATCCACTGCGGCTATTCCGTCAACGGCGTGGCCGCCCTGCACACTGAGATTCTGAAAAACTCCGAGCTCAAGCCCTTCTGCGATATCTACCCGGAGAAGTTCAACAACAAGACCAACGGCGTCACCCTCCGCCGCTGGCTGGAGGCCTGCGACCCCGAGCTGGCCGCCCTCATCGACAGCTGCATCGGCCCCGACTGGCGCCGGGATGCCAAAAAGCTGGAGAAGCTGCTGGACTTCCAGGAGGACGGGGCTGTGCTGGATAAACTGCTGGAAGTGAAGCAGCACAACAAAAACCAGCTCTGCCGGGTGCTGTGGGCCACTCAGGGCATCGAGATCGACCCCCAGTCGGTCTTCGACATCCAGGTCAAGCGCCTCCACGAGTACAAGCGGCAGCAGATGAACGCCCTGTATGTCATCCACAAGTACCTGGAGATCAAGGCCGGGAAGCTGCCCGAGCAGCCGGTGACCGTCCTCTTCGGGGCCAAGGCCGCCCCCGCCTATGTGATGGCCAAGCACATTATCCATCTCATCCTCTGCCTGCAAAAGCTCATCGACAGCGACCCCCAGGTCCGGCCCTGGCTGCGGGTGGCTATGGTGGAGAACTACAACGTCACCTGGGCCGAGCGGCTCATCCCCGCCTGCGATATCTCCGAGCAGATCTCCCTGGCCTCCAAGGAGGCCAGCGGCACCGGCAACATGAAATTCATGGCCAACGGGGCGGTGACCCTGGGCACCCTGGACGGGGCCAACGTGGAGATCGCTCAGCTGGTGGGGGAGGACAACATCTACACCTTCGGCCGGCACAGCGACGAGGTGATTGGGCTGTACAAGGGCGGCGAGCCCGACGGCCGGGCCTACCGGCCCCTGGACTGCTACCACCGCCCGGCCGTGGAGAAGCTGGTGGACTTTATCGTGTCCCCCGAGCTGCTGGCCATCGGCGACCCGGCCAGCCTGTCCGCGCTGTGGCGGGACATGAAGTACAAGGACTGGTTCATGGCCCTGCTGGACGTGGAGGACTATATCGCCGCCAAGGACCGCTGCCTCAAGGATTACGGCGACCGCCGGGCCTGGGCCAAAAAAATGCTGGTCAACATCGCCAAATCGGGGTATTTCTCCTCCGATCGGACCATTGAGCAGTACAATCAGGATATCTGGAAGCTGAAATAACAAATTGTATTGAAAAACACATCCCGGTTTTCCGGGATGTGTTTTTTGACAGACTGAAAGGGGGCACTCGAAAGCGCCTCTCTTTCTCTACTCCAAACAGCTCAGCACCGCCCAGGCCACGCCCTCCTCCCCGTTGGGGGGAGCGATTCGGGCGGCGGCGGCTTTTACGTTTTCCGGGGCGTTGCTCATGGCGATAGGCAGTCCCACCGCCCGGAGGACCTCCAGGTCGTTCTCGCTGTCCCCCACGGCGGCACAGTCCTCCAAAGAAACACCGTACCGGGCAGCGATAAAGGCCAGCGCCCGGGCCTTGTTCACACCGGCGGCCACCAGCTCAAAGTCGTGGCTGCTGGAGGTGGTGAGGAACACCCCCTCAATGGCCCGCAGTTCCTCGATGGGGTAGCGGGCGGGGTCCAACTCCCCGTGGAGCTTGGACAGGGGGAGGCTGTGCGCCTCCATGTAACCGATGGGGTCGTCAGTGGCCACGGCGTGGGCGTGGAAGGCGGGGAAGGGGTAATACCGCTCCAGTTCCTTTTTGTAGGCGGAGCTCACCAGGGTCTGTTCCCCGGCGAAGATCATCAGGCCCACATCCTGCCAGCCCAGCACCAGCTCCAGCGCCTTATGTGCGGCTTTCTCCGGCACGTCCCACCGGCGCAAAGTCCTGCCGCCGTCCTGCACCAATGCGCCCCCGGTGGAGGCGGTCAACGTGTCGCCCCCCGCCTCCCGGGCGAACCAGGCCGCTTCGTGACAGTCCCGGCCGGTGTTGATTACCACCCGCATCCCAGCCGCCCGCGCTTTGGCGATTGCCGCCTTGGAGGCGGCCGTGATCTGGCCCTTAGGGTCCAGAAGGGTGCCGTCCAGGTCCAGGGAAATGAGTTTTATCATGTTATATCACGTCTCCATGAGTTGCTTTGCAGGGGCGCACAATGTGCGCCCGCCGTAGTTCCGGACCGGTCCATGCGGGCGCGCACTGCGCGCCCCTACAGTTTGTTTCCGTTTTTATCGAAAGTTTTTCTCAATGCCCTCTCCACCACCGCAATGGAGCCCAGCATGACCACAAGCTGTACTCCGCAGGCGATCATGCCCACCAAGCCTACCGTCCCCACGTCCCGGCCCAGCACCAGGAGCAGAGGCAGGATGGAGGGGATCAGCAGGACCTTGCCCGCCTTGTACCAGACCTCTCCCATATAGCGCTGGGCAAAATCCCAGGTCTCCTGGTTTTTTGAGGACATGGTCGTGCGGTAGCCGTAGCCCGGGTTGATTTCCCTGGGGGGATTTTTCATAAACTCTTTTCCGAAACCGATCATCACGCCAGGGAGCAGCAGGTCAAAGGCCAGTACGAAAATCCAAAACGCAATGTTTGCAATCATAAGAATAAGCTCCCGATCTGGTACACCAGCAGGGACAAAATATAGGCGCAGCCAATCTGCCATGCGATGGAGAACCAGGCCCATTTGCGGCTCTGCATCTCCTTGAACAGGGTGGACACGGCGGCCACGCAGGGGACATACAGCAAAATGAACACCAGCATGGCGAAGGCGGACAGGGGGGTGAATCCCGTCATGGCGGCGGCCACCTCGCCGCCGCCGGCGGTGAGGGAGAAGCCGTAGAACATGGACAGGGAGGACACCACCATCTCCTTGGCGATGAGGCCGGTGAGCAGGGCCACGGCGGCCTGCCAGAAGCCGAAGCCGCAGGGGGCAAAGAGGGGGGCCAGCACATTGCCCAGCGTCCCCAGCATACTCTGAGAGGCGTCCTCCACCATGTGGAGGGAGAAGTCGAAGGACTGGAGCAGCCACAGGACCATCGACATCAAGAGGATCAGCGTCCCGGCCTTGACCAGGAAGCCCTTCACCTTCTGCCACACGTGGGTGAGCATGTTGCCCAGGGAGGGCAGGCGGTAGGGGGGCAGCTCCAGCACAAAGGGGGCGGGCTCCCCGGCAAAGAGAGTCTTTTTGAAGAACAGGCCGGAGGCGATGCCCACCAGCATTCCGATAATGTACAGCCCGAACACCACCAGCCCCGCCCAGGGGCCGAAAAAGGCGGCGGAAATCAAACCGTAGACGGGCAGCTTGGCCGAGCAGGACATGAAGGGGACCAGCAAAATGGTCATACGGCGGTCCTTCTCGTTCTCCATGGTCCGGGCCCCCATGATGGCGGGGACGGAGCAGCCGAAGCCCATCAGCATAGGGATAAAGGCCTTACCGGACAGCCCAAACCGGCGCAGGGCCCGATCCATGATGAAGGCCGCCCGGGACATGTAGCCCGAGTCTTCCAGCAGGGACAGGAAAAAGAACAGCAGGGCGATCTGAGGCAGGAAGGTGAGCACGCCCCCCACCCCGGCGATGATGCCGTCGCACACCAGGGAGATGAGGACGGAGGACACCCCCATACCTTCTAAGGTTGGGGCCAGCCACCGGGACAGGGCATCCATCCCCACGCCCACGCCGTCGGACAGCCAGGAGCCGAAGGGTCCGAAGGTGACCACAAACATCACCAGCATAGTGCACAGGAACAGAGGGATGGCAAACACCCGGTGGGTGACCACCTTGTCGATCTTCTCGCTGAGGGTCAGCTCTCCGGGCACGCCCCCCCGCTCTACCGAAGCGGACACCACCTTCTGGATGTACTGATACCGGCTGTCGGCGATGAGGGTCTCCCGGTCGCCCAGATCGCTGGAGTTCTCATACTCCGCCACCAGGGCATCCAGCCTCTGTTTGACTTCCGGGGGGAGGTTCAATGCCTGCTCCACGATGGCGTCCCCCTCCAGCAGCTTGATGGAGGCCCAGTGGGCGGGCAGATTCGCCGCGTAGGCGTAGTCGTGGAGGAGTTCGCCCATGCGGTGGTGGATGTCGTGGGTGTAGTCGTCGTACAGGTCGTCGGGCTCGATGGTCACTCCCAGGTGCATCTGCCGGTGGGCGGTGTGCATCAGTTCCTCAATGCCCTCCCCGGTGCGGGCGGTGATGGGGATGACCGGGACGCCCAGCTCTTTAGAGAGCCGGTCCACGTCGATTCTGTCCCCCCGCTTCTCCACCTCGTCCATGAAGTTCAGGGCCAGCACGGTAGGCCGCTCCAGCTCCAGCAGCTGGACGGTGAGGTACAGGTTTCGCTCCAGATTGGTGGCGTCCACGATGTCGATGACGCAGTCGGGGGCCTCGCCGATGATGAAGTCCCGGGCCACGATCTCCTCCATGGAGTAGGGGGACAGGGAGTAGATGCCGGGCAGGTCCACCACCGTCACCGTCCGGTCGCCGATGCGGGTCTCCCCCTCCTTCTTCTCCACCGTGACGCCGGGCCAGTTGCCCACATACTGGTTGGAGCCGGTGAGGGCGTTGAACAGGGTGGTCTTGCCGCAGTTGGGGTTGCCGGCCAGGGCCACCCGCATCTGGCGCTTGTCGTGCTCGCTGGGGTCATAGCGGCCGCCGTGGGCCTCCAGCTCGTGCTCGTGGGCTTTCAGCTGGCGCCGGGCGGTCTCCGGGTCCCGGCGGGTCATGGCCGCCCGGGCCGCGCCGGTGCCCCGGGGGCGGGGCTGGCCCATGACGATCTGGCCGGCGTCTGCCTTCCGCAGGGACAGCTCATACCCCCGGAGGGAGACCTCGATGGGGTCCCCCAGGGGGGCGATCTTGGTCACCTTCACCTCGGTGCCCGGGGTGAGGCCCATGTCCACCAGACGGCGCTTCACCGTCCCCGATTTGTTGGCAATGGACAGGATGGTCCCGCTCTGACCGGGGGCCAGGTCCTCCAGCGTCCTTTTGTGCTCCTCCATATGGTATCCCTTCTCCTCATAAAGTTAGCCTCGGCTTACTTTCCCGGATATTGTAGCGCATCGCGCCGGAATTTTCAAGGGCTTTGGGGCGGCTTCGGTAAGAAAAAATAGAAGCCCCGCCGGATTTACCCGGCGGGATCATTTTTCTCAGCCGTCCAGACGGGCGGCCAGCTCAGTCATATAGTTGACGGGGAAATTCTCGATCTGTCCGGCGTCGAAGGCGGCGGCCAGGGTGGGGTCGATGGGCAGGCGGGCCAGAACGGGGACCTCCAGCTCTTCGGCCACCTTCTCGATGTGGCTCTCACCGAAGATGGCGTGCTTCCCGCCGCAGTCGGGGCACTGGAACCAGCTGTAGTTCTCCACCAGGCCCAACACGGGGATATCCATCATCTTGGCCATGTTCACCGCCTTGGCCACGATCATGGACACCAGGTCCTGGGGGGAGGTGACCACCACCACCCCGTCCACCGGGAGGGACTGGAAGACGGTGAGGGGCACGTCGCCGGTGCCCGGGGGCATATCCACAAACATATAGTCGATGTCGCCCCAGACCACCTCCTGCCAGAACTGGGTGACCACTCCGGCAATGACCGGTCCCCGCCAGATGACCGGATCGGTCTCGTTGGCGGAGAGGAGGTTCAGGGACATGAGCTTGATGCCGCCCCTGGTAATGGCGGGGTCGATGCCCTGGTCGGAGCCGGTGGCCCGCTGGTGGATGCCGAAGGCGGTGGGGATGGAGGGGCCGGTGATATCGGCGTCCAGGATGGCCACCTTTTTGCCCTTTTTTGCCATCGCCGCCGCCAGCGAGGCGGTGACGGTGCTCTTGCCCACGCCGCCCTTGCCGCTGACCACCGCGATGACCTGCTTCACGCTGGACAGGGCGTTGGCCGGGACCCGCAGGTCCCGGGAGGAGCAGTCCGCAGAGCAGCTGGAACAGTCGTGGGTACAATTTTCTGCCATAATTGATACATCTCCTTGAAATTTTCTGTAGGGGCGTTCTATCGAATCAGGGTATTCTCCATAGGAATTTCCTCCCGGGTCTCCTGGGCGGAGAAGTAGTAACGCAGCACGTCGGCCGCTATGCCGGCCAGCTCACTGCCGCTGCCGCCGTGCTCCACCGCAATGGCCACTGCGATCTCCGGGTCGTCATAGGGGGCAAAGCAGACGAAAACGGCGTTGGACTCGTTCTGGCCGCTGACCTGGGCGGAACCCGTCTTGGCCCCGGCCTGGAAGGGCAGGCTCTGAAAATACTGCCGCACCGAACCGTTGTTGGTGGTCAGGGCCAGCATACCGGCCTTCACCGCCTGGAGGTTCTCGTCCTTGATCTCGATGGTGTCCAGCACCTGGGGCTCGTAGCTGTGGAGCACCTGGGAGAAGTCGTTGGACTTGACCTCCTTCAGCAGATGGACGGCGTTCCGGGTGCCGCCGTTGACCAGGGTGGCGATATAGTTGGCCAGCTGGAGGGGGGTGACCTGGGTGCTCTCCTGGCCGATGGCCACCGACAGTACGTTGCCCTGATACCAGGTGCCGCCCAGAGACTCGGTATAGGCCGGGCTGGCCATCACGCCGGCGCTCTCAGACAGCTCAATGCCCGTCTTCTCTCCCAGTCCGAAGCGGGCGGCGTAGTCCACCAGCCTGTCGATGCCCAGCTGCCGGCCCACATCGAACATGAAGTAGTTACAGGAGACCTCGATGGCTTTCGTCACATTGATCAGGCCGTGTCTGCTTCCGTACTGCCGGAAGATCCAGCACTTGGGCCCGTTGGGTCCGTAGTAGTTGTACTGCCCCTCGTCCCGGATCAGGGTGGTCGGAGTAATGACCTTCTCCTCCAGGCCGGCGATGGCGGTGAGCATCTTGAAGGTGGACCCCGGGGGATAGGCCCCCTGGAAGGCCCGGTTCAGGAAGGGGTGGAGGGGGTCGTCCCCCTTCTCGGCCAGCTCGGCGGCGTAGTTGGTCAGGTCGAAGGTGGGGTAGGAGGCGGCGGCCAGCACGTCGGCTCCCTTCACGTCCAGCACCACGCAGGCGGCGCCCTCGGTCTCTTCGCTCTCCAGCTTGGGGACGGCGTCGGCCAGCAGATTCTCCACATAGGCCTGGAGGCCGATGTCCAGGGTGAGCATCACATTGCCCCCCGGTTCCGGCTCGGTCAGCCAGGTCTGAGAGACAATTTTGCCTTTGGTGTTCCGCTCCACCGTGCGGGTGCCGGGACGGCCCCGCAGGTAGCTCTCAAAGGCCAGCTCGGCCCCCTGCTTGCCTACCACGTTGTTCATCTGATAATCCGGCTTGCCGTCTCCATCGGCGTCCACCGTCCTGTAGTATTCCCACTCGTCCTTGTCCATCAGTCCCGTCCGGCCCAGCAGATGGGCGGCGTATTTGGTGTGGTACTGGCGGACGGTGGTGGGCTCAATGACCACCCCGGGCAGGTCCTGCTCCTTCACCCGGGAAATAAAGTCGATGTCCACATCGGAGGCGAAGACATATTCGGCGGCGGTATAGACGTCCTGGCTGCGCAGGTTCAGCTCATAGAGCACCCCGGCAAGCGCCCGGGCGTCCGTTCTGGACATGTCGCCGATGTTCAGGACCGGGACGGTCTCGCCGTTCTTCTCCGCCTTCTTCCGGTCCACCTTCCCCTCCCCCGCGACCCCGAAGCTCTCGCACATCTTTCCCAGCAGGGCCTCTGCCTCCAGTAGGGGCTTGGGCTCCCTGGACTTTTTGGGGGCCGCCTCGGCCTTTTCTCCCTTGATAAAGGCCTTCAGCTTGTCCAGCAGGCCGGGCTCTCTGGCGGGGGCCGCGGGGGCCGTCTCCGCCTCCGGCTCTTTGGTCGGGTCGTCCACCCAGCCCATTTTCACCGACAGCTTCCCCAGCCGGGTAAGGGTCTTTACCTCGTTTCCGTCCTCGTCCTGAGAGACGGTGAAATAGGGGTCGCCGGTGGTGAAGCGGAAGGGGGCGGTCCGGGTGATGGGCAGATTGTCCGTCCACTCCACCCCCTCGGTCCGGGCGGCCTCGATGAGGGCGAGGAGAACGCCGCAGCGGTCCTCTTCCTCCTTCATCTGGCTCATGTCCAGCGTGACCTCATAGATCACCCGGTTGGACACCAGCACCTGCCCGTTCCGGTCATAGAGATTGCCCCGGGCGGCCGGGACGGTCTGGGTCTCGGCGATCTTCCGCTGGGTCTTCCCATAGTATTCGTCTCCGTGGTTGATCTGCAGGTCGTAGAGGGTGGCCCCCATGCCCGTAATCATCAGGGCCAGCAGCAGCACCATGGCCCATGTCCGGCGGTGAAATTGCTTTGTGTTCATTGGAAACTCCTCACGCTAATTTTGTGCCGCCCACCCGGTTATAAATGTATCGGAATAACAGCCACACCAGAGGGGTCCAGGCCAGGGACCAGAGGAACTCCGGGGCGGCCGCCTCAAGCAGGGCGGACAGGGGGGCGGCATTGGTGAGCAGCCCCCGGGCGACGCGCAGCAGCTCCAGCAGGCCCACCACCCCCGCCGAGCAGATAAAACAGCCGGGAAAGGACTGGCTCAGGGCGTACTGAGACACCGCCCCCATGGCCATCCCGGCCAGGGCCAGGAAGAAAACCAGCCCCCCGAAGCCCCCGGGGTAGGCCAGCTCCCACAGCAGCCCCACCCCCAGGCCGAAGCCGGTGCCCGAGTATGCCCCCTCCAGCACCGCCACCGCCGCCGCCGCCAGGGGCAGCAGCATGGGCGAGGCACCGTACAGGGGATACCGGGGCAGGATATAGGCGTCCAGCAGCCACACGGGCAGCAGGCCCAGGGCGTAGACAAGCCATTTGCGGATAAAATCACGGCGGGTCATAGACGAAATTGCTCCTTGTTCTGTGTAGGGGCGCACATTGTGCGCCCGCAAGAGGCCAGTCTGTTTACGGCGGGCGCACAATGTGCGCCCCTACAGTCAACCTACTCCACGATCTCAAAATCCTTGATGACGAACACCTCGATGAGGGAGTCCAGCGCCACCGAGGGGGTCACCACGGCGTAGCGGGTCTGGCCGGAGGGGTCGGTAAAGACCCCCTCCACCCTGCCCACCTCCAGTCCGGAGGGGAACACCTCCCCCCGGCCCGAGGTGAGCACCTCGTCCCCGGAGACCAGCTGGGCCCCCTCGGGCAGGTAGTTCAGCTTCAGTTTTCCCTCGTTCATCAGGGCAAAGTCCCCCTCCAACACGCCGGCGGAGTAGGTGCGGGTGACGATGCCGCCGATCTCGGTCTCGGTGTTGATAATGGTGGACACAGTGGACCAGTTCAGCCCCGTCTCGGCCACCACCCCCACCAGCACGCCGGTCTGGGTGACCACACAGTCCCCCGCCTCGATGCCGGCGGTGGACCCCTTGCTCAGGGTCAGGGTGGATTCCCAGTTGGCGGTGGACCGGGCGGTGACCTTGGCGGCCTCGAAGACGAAGTCCCGCCGCCGGGCCTGGAGGCCCAGCAGGTCCCGGAGCTGATCGTTCTCCCGGCTGGCCTCCTCCCCCTGGCGCACCTTCTCCTGCAATTCGCCCACCTGGCGGCGCAGGGCGTCCAGCTCGTCCTCCAGCTCACCCCGGTGAAACACGTAGGCGTAGGCCCCCTCCACCCAGTCGGCGGCGGCGGCAATGCCCCCCCGCACCGGAGCGGTGACGGTGTTCACAATATTGGACAGGGGGTCGGCCTCGCCGCTGAGCACAAAGGTACATATCCCGATGAGGATGGAGGCCAGCAGGGCGATGACCAGCAGCAGTATTCCGTTTTGCCGGAGAAAATCTTTCACGCTTTCTGCTCCTTCTCCACGGCCAGGGCCAGGGGGTCCACCCCGAACCGGGCCAGCATCCGGGCCAGCCGGCACACCGGCAGGCCCATTACATTATAATAATCCCCGGAAATGCTCTCCACCAGGGTGCAGCCGTAGCCCTGGATGCCGTAGGCCCCCGCCTTGTCCATGGGCTCGCCGGTGGCGATGTAGCGGATGATGTCCGCCTGGGTCAGGGTGCGGAAGCGGACCGAGGTCATCTCATGGGCCGTGGCCGTCCGGTCCCCCCGGGCGACGGTGACCCCGGTGTATACCACGTGCAGCCGGCCCGACAGGGCGGCCAGCATCCGGGCGGCGTCCTCCTCGTTGCGGGGCTTGCCCAGCACCCGGTTGTTGATGGCCACCACCGTGTCGGCGGCGATGACCAGATCGTCGGGGCGGGCCGCCGCCACCTCGGCGCACTTCTTCCGGGACAGCTCCTCCACAAGCTGGTCGGGGGTGAGACTGCGGGCCGCGATCTCCTCCCCCTTGGCGGGGATCACCTTGAAGTCGGTAATCCCCATCCGCTCCAGCAGCTCCCGCCGCCGGGGAGACTGGGAGGCCAGTATGATCTTCATTGCAACACACCTCATTAGAACGCCTTAAAGCCCCCCTTGTCAAAGGGGGGAGGGCCTCCGGGCAAAGCCCGGTGGGGGGGGGATCTCGTCAGCGAAAACTTTCCTGTGGTAAGAATCCCCCAGTCACCGCCTGCGGCGGTGCCAGCCCCCTTTAACAAGGGGGCCTTTTCCTTATCCTTCGGTCTCCGCTTTATACTTCGGCTCCGGGTCGTCGGTGAGACCCAGGAGATAGTCAGCGGAGACCTTATAGTGTTGGCAAATCAGAGCAATCCGCTCGGCGGAGGTGGATGCTCTGCCATGCTCTATTTCGAGAATCTGTGTATCTCCCACACCCAGTATTTCCGCTAAAATCTTCTGAGTCTCTCCGAATTTTTTTCTCTGCTCTAGGACCCTCTGGCCAAAAAGTTCTTTTGAAAACATACCAATACTCCTTGACACCCCAGTTATATTGGGGTATAATAACCCCAATATAACTGGAGGTGCTGAAATGGAACCAATCATCAAAACATTATACATCAATTTGAACAGACCGCAAGAGCCCGATGATCCAGAGATGGAAAACATAAAAGAAGAATATTCCAAAATGTGTGATCTAATTGCCCGGCAGTACGGGCTGGATTTTGTAGACCGCCTCGCGGCCCTGCGAGACCGAATCAATCAACGGAGCTGGGAACGGGAATTTTCAAATGGGTTCCGCGCCTGCGCGCGGCTCATGCTGGAGGCGCTGGGGTAATACGCGGGCGGCCACAGGCCGCCCCTACAGGCTCCAGTCGATCTTATCCTCGTTGGCGCACACCCGGCGCAGCTCGTCCCGGACCTCCATCAACGCGAAGCCCAGCAGATTCCGCCCCCGCCAGGCGGCGGGGTTGCAGGCGTTCTCGTTGGCCTTGCCCATGCCGATACCCCAGATGCGGTCCCGGGGGCTGGCCTCCACCAGGATTTTATCCCCGGTGCGGAGCAAAAAGTCCTTCAGCTCCGGATTCTGCAGGAATTTTTGAAAATTTCCCGTTAAAACGATGGTGTGCTTGCATTTGTCCCACTCGGCCTGGTCAAAGTTTTTCACTTCCCGGCCCAGGGCCTTGATCTTCCCCTGGACAGTGGCCGCCATGATCTTCTCCAGCGTCTCCTCGTCCCCGAAGAGCCGGGCCTTCTCCGCCATCATGAACTGCTCCATGCAGCAGTAGGGCTGGGCCTCCACCCGGAACTCCGCCATCCACCACTGGCTCAGGCAGGTCTCGGTGATGTGGCCATCCTTCTCCGGGGTGTGGCCCCAGAAGTGGACGTATTTCAGCTTCTTCCCGGCGGCGGCGTCCGCCTCCAGCCTGGCCCGGTCATAGGCGGGCTCTCCGTCGGGCCGCCAGTGGCGCAGGAAGTAGTCCTCCCCGTCGTAGTACAGGGAGGGGTCGCCCTCCTCGTCGTCCTCCATCACGGACACGTCGTCCCAGAAGACGGGGCGGGGAAACAGGCGGTCGTACTCCGCCTGCTCCTTGTCGCTCAGCTTGTCCAGCCAGGCCCCCAGCTTGCAGACGTAGTCCTCACCATAGCCCATCCGCCAGCCGATGGAGTACTGGGGAATCCCCGGGCAGGCCAGCCACTCGGGGGCCATCCACTTGTCCCGCATGGCTCAGCCCTCCATCTGGGCCCAGTCGGGGCCGTTCTCCAGATCGCCGGTGACGTGGATGGAGTGGCCGTAGAACATGTCGCCGTCGGCGAACCAGAACTCGAAGGAGCTGTCCTCCCGGATCTCGACGGACTCCAGCTCCATCCGCTCCATAAACTGCTCTTCGGTGATCTCCTCCTCGCCCTCGGCCCAGTCGTTGGCCAGCCCGGTCAGCTCACCGGCGGCATACTCCCGCACCCGCCTGTCCCATTCGGCGGCGCCGGCCAAGAGGGTCTTGGCGTTCATCACGCAGTCCGCCCGGCTCTCGTCCTGGTCAAAGACCAGGGAAATCTCCGTCCCCAGCCAGTCCAGCTCGGTCTCGAACCAGTTCACCTGACGGTTCAGGGTGAAGGTGCCCAGCCCCTCCTCCCAGAAGGAGACCGGTTTTTTCTGCTCCTCCAGAATGGCCTTCAGGTCGGGGTCAAACCCCGGCTCGGGCAGGTCCAGCAGCAGCAGGCGCCTGCCGTCCTCCGACACCCGGCCCCGGAATTTGATGATGAAGTCCCGGGGCGTCCGCTGGCGCAGGACCTCCAGCAGCTGCTCGTCCCCGATGGTGGACAGGACAAATTCTCCCCGCTGGATGTCGGGGCTGTCCTCCTCCATCCAGGCGGTCAGACCGATGGAAATGGTCCACAGTTCGTCGCCGGCCGCCTTGCCCCCGCCGAAGCCGTTGGCCCCGGTGACGGCCAGAATGGTCAGCTCCTCCGGCTGAAACTGGGCGGCAAATTTTTTGAGCTGACTTTTTTGAGGAGCCTGAGCGGGCTGTTCGCGCTCCTTCTCCTCAGGCTTTTCCCCTTTGCTCTTAAAAAATCCAAACATAGCGGTTCCCTCCTTTATTGTCCCGTAGACCCAAAACCTCCGCTTCCCCGCTGGGTCTCATCCAGCTGGTCCACCATCTGGATACTGGCCTGGATCACCGGGGCAATCATCAGCTGAGCGATGCGGTCGCCGGGCCGGACGGTAAAATCCGATTCCCCGGAGTTTTGAAGCCCCACCAGTATTTCGCCTCTGTAATCGCTGTCGATCACCCCTACGCAGTTGGCGGGGGCCACGCCGTGCTTAATGCCCAGTCCGCTCCGGGCGTAGACCAGGGCCACGTACTCCGGGCCGGGCAGGGCGATGGCGATGCCGGTGGGGATGGTCCGCCGCGCTCCGGCGGGGATGGTCACCGCCTCGTCGATACAGGCGTGGAGGTCCATGGCCGCCGAGCCGGGGGTAGCGTAGAAGGGCAGGGGGATGTCTTTCCCGATTTTATTGGAAACCGCCTTGATTTTCAAGTCCATATTGTAAACTCCTCAAAATTTTTCTGATGCAGGGGTGGCCTCCGGCCGCCCCTGCGGATGTTCAATGTCCACCACCCGCACGTACCGGCGCAGGGGGTATTCCCCGTCGTGGGCCTCCAGGGGAAAGGTGTCCGACATATGGCCGGGGGCGGTGATCCGGTTGACCCCCGCCCGGGCCAGCAGGGCGGCGAGGGCTCCCCGCTCCGACTCAGGGCAAATCAGCCCCGCCGTCTGGAGCCGGCCCTTCTGCCGCCGCAGGACGGGGATGATCTCCCCCCGGGGCAGACGCTTCACCAGCACATTGCCGTGGAGGTGGGACAGCTCCAGCTCCATGTCCCGGCGCAGGGTGATGGAACAGAGTTTCCCGGGGAAATTCAGGTCGCCGGACCCGGTCCGGTCCACCATCTGCTCCAGGGCGGTCTCCCGGGCGTAGAGGGCCGCCTGGGCCGCCCGGCCGGGGGTTTTGTAGTGGGATGCGGCGGCCTGTTCCAGAACCGGGAGGAATTTTTTGCAGAACTGCTCCGCCGCGGACAAAAGATCCGTGTCAAGGAAAATCACCTGACAGGAGGAGCACAGCAGCCCGCCGGTGCGGACAATGTGGTCCGCCAGAGGGGACAGGTCCATGCCCGTCCAGCCCGACAGGTAGGCAAAGCTGAGCCGGTGGCCCCACTCGATGAGTTTGCAGCCGGGCGGGGCCAGCTCCCGCAGGTTGGAGATGGCTCCGTCCCCGCCCCAGGTGACCACGCCGTCGGCCAGAGCGGCCAGCCGCCGTAGGGAGGCGGTATCCTTCGACGGGATATCAAAGGCGTACAGCCAGGGTGCCAGCCGGGGCTCCGCCTCCGTCAGTTTCTGGAAGACGGCCAACGTGAGGCCCCTGTCCCCGTGGGGCAGCTTCACCAGATTGAGGTTGCCGGCGAGCAGGCCCTCCACGGCGGTGAAGGCGGGCAGGCCCGCCATATTCCCGGGGGCCACGTGGAGCAGCACCCCCAGAGGGCACACCTCTGACCGCCCAAAGGGCCGGGGCCCGGACAGGCCGCCCAACTCCAGGGTCAGCCGCTCCTCCAGCATGTTTCTGCTGATCTGGGGGCGGACCCGGTCCAGCTCCTCCCTTGTCCCGGGCGGGGCATATTGGGCGATGAGGTTATCCAGCGCCCCGCTGTCCAGCTCCGTCCCCAGAGCCTCCAGGGCGTCCAGAACGGTTCCTGCTTCCAGGGGCGGACCGCTGAGGGTCTGGGAGACCTCCCGCTCCAAGAGGGACAGGACGGCGTTCAGCTCTGAGTCGGGGAGAATTTTTCCGCCAGCAAAAATCAAAATGCCTCCCCCTTCCCTAATAGCTCCGCCGCGCCGGCCGCGCAGGTGGTGATGTCGTTCAGCCCCGCCCGGCCCAGGATGGTGAGATAGGGGGACTTCAGCCCGCAGCCGCAATCCTGGCCGGGGGTGAGGTACCCCAGGTCGTCGGTCATGACGCTGGTCACCGGGGTGGCGTTGATGAGGGGGGTGATGAGATTTACCAGCCCCACCTCCCCCATGGGCAGGGGGGCCAGCGTGCGCACATCCCGGATGATGACCCGGGCGTAGGCGGGGATGTGGAAGTGGTGTTTTTTGCAGGTGTTGAAGAAGACGGGGTGCTCCACCGCCCCGAAAAACTCGTGGATGTTTTCCTCCTCCACCCCCAGCACCTTTTTGGCCAGGGTATAGAGGGTGCCCTTGTCCACCTCCCGGGCGTAGTGCTGCTTCCAGCCCCCGGCCAGCAGGATCTTGGAGCCCCTGGGCAGGCGCACCGACAGCCCCAGCTCCTCCAGCCGCTCCATCCCGAACCAGAGGTAGGAGGGGAAAGCTACAATCCGCACCGGCAGAGGGGAACGGGCCCACCGGGCCAGGGTTTTCATGGCCCCGTCCAGGTCGGGGCGGTAGCCCCCGTCTCGCCACCGCAGGGCGTAGAACCGGCCCACGGGCGGGGCGAAGTGGGTCAGGCCGAACATGGTGCGGGCCACCCCCATTTTGTCCTGCTTTCCCGGCTTGTAGCCCAGGATCACGTAGTGGGCGGGGACGGGGGAGACCAGTTTATGGTAGAAGCCCAGCCGGAGCACCATGGGGACCTCCGCCAGGACGCAGCCCCAGTCGAAGCCCACCCGGCTGAAGCTGCCGCTGGTGCCCGAGGAGGTCACCTCAAAGGACAGCCGCCGGGAGGACATGGAGGAGACATGATGCCGCTTAAAAAACAGGGTGGGCAGGACCGGTAGCTTGTCCAGGTCGTCAATGGTTTTCAGGCCGTCCGGGGAGAAGCCCTCCGCCTCACAAATCAGCCGGTACTCCGGGCAGTGTCTGATATGGTAGGCACAGTTATCCCGGACGGCCCGGAGGAACCGGGCGTCCGAGCCGGGCAGGTCGTAGGCCCGGCTGAGCCAGAAGAGTTTTTGACGGCTGAGCATGGACGGGCCCCCTTTCTACGCTGTAGGGGCCGACGACCTCGGCGGCCCATTCTTTTGGGTTAAACGGCGCGCCGGGGTCGTCGCGCCCTACAAGTTTTACTCCACATCCCGGTAGTACAGCCCCCGGGTAAAGTCGTTGGGCTGGTATTTGCCCTGATTTAAGTACCGCTCCAGCACCTGGGCACACTCCAGGGCGTTCTCGGTGGTGAACATCAGCCGGGCGCCCCACAGGCCCAGCCGTCGCCAGTCAGCCTGTTTGTCCGCCAGAAAAACCTTCTTGCTGTTCAATATCTCGTTCCGGCACCCCCAGGCCTTCACCACGGGAAACCGCTCCCCCTTCCGGTCGGTGAGCAGGTTCACGTTGTCGCAGGTATGCCGGCCGCAGTGGTTGTAGATGATGCAGTTCTCGGTGATCATCAGGGGCAGGCGGCCGTAGGCGATGAACTCGGCGGGGATGGCCTTGGAGATATCCCGTATCTGGGGGAATTTCAGCTCAAAGGAGAGGGTGGCGGAGAGCAGGTTCAGCCGGCGCAGCTCCTTCATGGTCTGGCTGTTGTACACCCCCAGGCCGTAGTCCCCCCGGACGGCGAAGCCCATCTGCTGGGCCCGGCGCACCCCGCCCCAGGTGCCGGCCAGGGCCTCCGTGACTCCCAGCTCCCGCATTGCCACCAGATCCCGCTCCAGCTGGGGCAGCTCCCCGTCGGTGCAGATGCGGGGCAGGGAGACGGCCACGGCCACTCCCGCCTGCCGGCATCGCTCGACCGCCTCGGGATGGGCGGCCCCCTCGTCGGCGGGGAGGTAGATGAGGGCTGGCTTTAATCTCAGCAGGTCGGCGCTGAGCTGGGAGGCCGTCCGCAGGGAGACGGTGAATACCGGAGGCTCCTTCTGGTTCTCGTACCGGACACCGGGCTGATAGGGGGAGCGCCTCCGCTGGGGCGGGACGCCCCGCTGCTTCATCAGCTCCTCCAGCGCACGGCGGCGCAGGTCGTTGAGGGCGGACAGGGGGAGGGACAGGCCCTCCGCCACCTTGGCTACCGCCTTCTCGCAGCCGAAGGGGGTGCCCCCGGTGCGGGAGAGCTGGCTCTCCACCTTCTCCCGGGTGAGGGGGACGTTCCGGGCCTCCTCGGGGACGGGGCCCTCCACCTGGGCCACCCGGCCCTGCCGGTCCTGAACCGCCACCTGGGCGGGCCGGCCCGGCTCGATAAGGGCGAACATGCGCACCGGCTCCTTCCGGTTCTCCACCCCGTTCTCATAGGTGGTCCGGGCCTGGGCGTACAGCTCCCGGGGTTCCTTCTCCTCCTGGCGGGTGCCGAACATGTCGGGTCCCTTCTTGTTGATATAGTACCCGTCGGTAAAGCCCTGACGGGAAAAGGCCTGTTTTAAGGTCTCGATCTCCTCCGGAGTGGGCGCCCGGCCCTCCCGCAGGGCCCGGGCGTAGATGCCGGTGACGATGGCCACGTACTCGGGCCGCTTCATCCGGCCCTCCAGCTTGAGGCAGGCCACCCCCATATCCTGGAGCTCCTTCAGGTGGCCCGCCATGGACAGGTCCTTCAGAGACAGGGGGTACTCGTCGGCCTTGCCGTTCCAGCCGTAGTTCAGGCGGCAGGGCTGGGCGCACATCCCCCGGTTGCCGCTGCGGCCCCCGATGACGCTGGAGAAAAAGCACTGTCCCGACCAGCACATGCACAGGGCCCCGTGGCCGAACACCTCGATCTCAATGGGGCTGTGCTGGCAGATATAGGCGATCTGGTCCCGGCTCAGCTCCCGGCCCAGCACCACCCGGGTCATCCCCAGGTCGGCGCACAGCTTCACCCCGTCCAGGGAGTGGACGGTCATCTGGGTGGAGCCGTGGATGGGCAGGTCGGGCACCGACTGGCGGAGCATCCGGGCCGCCCCCAGGTCCTGGACGATCACCCCGTCGATTCCGATGTCGCTGGCGTGGGCGGCCAGCTCGGCGGCGGCGGGCAGCTCCCGGTCGGTGAGCAGGGTGTTCAGGGTCAGGTTCACCTTACACCCCCGGAGATGACAGTAGGATACCGCCGCCGCGGCCTCCTCCCGGGTAAAGTTCCGGGCGCCGCGGCGGGCGTTGAAGTCTCCGTATCCAAAATAGACGGCGTCCGCCCCGTTCTGGACGGCCGCGGTCACCGCCTCCACAGACCCCGCGGGAGCGAGCAGCTCCATCATCGGCGGCGCCTCCTTCCTCACTTTTTGGTACCCAGCTTGAAGATCTCCCGCTTGGCCTCAGACAGCTCCAGCTTCAGGGTGTTGGCCTCCTCCAGGTTCTCCTTTACCTGGCGGCGGAGATTTTCCGAGGTCTCCTGCTCCTTCAGGTACAGGTCGGCCACGTTCATGGCGGCCAGCACCGCCGCGTCCGTCTGGGACAGCCGTCCCCCCACCGAGATCTCCTGGACCTGCTGGTCCACCAGCTCGGCGCACCGGCGGACATACGCCTCGTCCTCCACCGCGACCATGGTGTAATCCCTGCCGCCGATGGTGACTGTGATCCTGTTCTTCATAACCGTTTCCTCCCCGCTCTTTGTCTGAATCCCTCAGATTTTTACAGATAGAGACATTATATCACAAGCGGGCGGCTTTGAAAATGAAATATTCTGTGAATTTCCTTAAATTGTGTTTTTGCTCCCTAACACAACAGCCCCGCCAGGCGCTTGCCGGCGGGGCTGTGCTCTTGACTATTTGACGGCTTCCTCTCTGGCCTCGGCGGCCCTTTCCCTGCGCCCGGCGGCCTTGGCCCACTCGCAGATGGGGATGGGGGCCATGGCCAGGGCCAGAACGGTGAGCCACTGGGGAGCGTTCATAGGCGTTACCGAGAACACCCCCTGGAGGGGTGGGATGAGCAGAACGGAAAGCTGCATGGCCAGCCCCGCCAGAAAGGCCCGGTTCATGGCTGGATTGGAGAGCACCCCCTGGGCGAAGAGGGAGCGGTCCTCACTGCGTACATTGAACGCGTGGAAGAGCTGGCAAAGGGTGAGGGTGGCGAAAGCCATGGTATTGGCCACGGCCCCCTCCATCCCCGGGGCGGCCAGCCGGGTGAAGCCCAGAAAGTAGGCCGCCAGGGTGAGGCCTCCCACCATCAGGCCCTGCCAGGCCAGGCGGAGGGAGAATTTTTTGTCAAACAGCCCGGCGGAGGCGTCCCGGGGCTCCTCCTCCATGACCCCCTCCTCCACCGGCTCCACCCCCAATGCCAGGGCGGGGAGGGAGTCGGTCACCAGATTGAGCCACAACAGCTGCACCGGCACCAGGGGCATCTGCCCGAAGCCCAGAAGGGTAGCCGCGAAGATGGTGAAGATCTCCCCGATGTTGCAGGAGAGCAGGTAGTGGATGGCCTTGCGGATGTTGGACCAGATACCCCGCCCCTCTTCTATGGCGGCCACAATGGTGGAAAAGTTGTCGTCGGTGAGGATCATATCCGCCGCCCCCTTGGCCACGTCGGTGCCCGCCTTTCCCATGGCGCAGCCGATGTCGGCGGCCTTCAGGGCGGGGGCGTCGTTCACCCCGTCCCCCGTCATGGCCACTACCTTCCCCCGCTTCTGCCATGCCTGGACAATGCGCATCTTGTGCTCGGGGGACACCCGGGCGAAAACCGCGAATTTGTCAATGTCCGCCTCCAGCAGCTCCTGGGGCATGAAGTCCAGCTCCGCCCCCGTGGCAGCCCAGTCCCCGGGACGGGCGATGTCCAGCTCCTTTGCCACGGCAATGGCCGTGGCCCGGTGGTCGCCGGTGATCATCACCGGCCGCACTCCCGCCAGGTGGCACCTGGCCACGGCGGCGCGGACCTCGGGCCGGGGCGGGTCCATCAGGCCGAAGAGGCCCAGAAAGGTAAGCTCCCGCTCCACGGCGGCCGACTCGGGGTTTTGGGGCAGACGGTCCAGTTCCCGTTTCGCCACGGCAATCACCCGCAGCGCTTTGCCCGCCATCTCCTCGTTGGCGGCCAGGATGCGAGCCCGGTCGCCCGGGGTCAGGGGACCCTTAGGCGTACATACACACCGGTCCAGCAGCACGTCGGGGGCCCCCTTCACAAAGGCGGTCCATCCCCCCTCCGGGGCGGTATGTATGGTGGTCATCAGCTTGCGGGTGGAGTCGAAGGGGATGTCAGCCGCCCGGGGGAGACGCTCCAGTTCCCGGCTCTGATCCACCCCGTCCCGGGCGGCGGCCACCACCAGCGCCCCCTCGGTGGGGTCGCCGGAGGCGGTGGGGGCCCCAGCCTTCCAGGTGAGCCGGGCGTCGGAGCAGAGGGCCCCCGCCAGCATGGCGTCCCGCCGCCGGGCGCCGGGGGTGAGCCAGACCTGCTGCACCGTCATTTTATTCTGGGTGAGGGTGCCCGTTTTGTCGGAGCAGATCACCCCGGCGCAGCCCAGGGCTTCCACCGCGGGCAGCTTTTTCACAATGGCGTTTCGGTTTGCCAGCCGCTGGACGCCCAGGGCCAGCACAATGGTTACGATGGCGGGCAAACCCTCGGGGATGGCGGCCACCGCCAGAGAGACGGCGGTGAGGAACATATCCAAAAGTCCCTTCCCCTGGAACAGGCCCACCCCGAACATCACCGCGCACACCGACAGGCACAGGAAGGACAGGGACCTGGATATTTCCCCCATCCGTTTCTGGAGGGGGGTGTCTCCGGAGCCGCTGTCCAGCAGCAGGCCGGCGATATGGCCCATCTGGGTGTCCATACCGGTAGCCGCCACCAGGGCGGTGCCCCGGCCGGCGGTGATGAGGGTGCCCGAGATGAGCATGTTCACCTGATCCCCCAGGGGGGTATTTTCCGGGAGCGCTTCCGCCGGCTGCTTCTCCACCGGCACCGACTCCCCCGTCATGGCCGATTCGTCGGCCTGGAGGCGGCTGCACTCCAGGATGCGGGCGTCGGCGGGGACTAGGTCCCCGGCCTCCAGCAAAATCACGTCCCCTGGCACCAGGGCGGCGGCGGCAATTCGCCGGACCTCCCCCTCCCGCAGGACACTGGCCTGAGGGGAGGACATCCGCCGCAGCTCCTCCAGCGCCTGCTGGGCGTGGTCCTCCTGGGTGATGGAGATGATGCCGTTGACCACCACGATGACCAGAATAATGACTCCGTCCAGCCAGTCCTCCCCGCCGCTGGCCGCCAGGGACAGGGCCGCCGCCGTCAGCAGCACCAGGATCATAGGGTCCTTCAGCTGTCCTAAAATCCGGACAAACAGGCTTGGAGGCTGGGGCTGGGCCAGCTGATTGGGACCGTATTTCTCCAGCCGCCGGGCTGCCTCCCGGCTGGACAGCCCTCCCGGCCGGCCGTCTAACTCCTCCATCACCTGAGAAACACTCCGGCTGTGCCAGTCGCCCATGCTCCCATCTCTCCCTTCCAGTTTCTTCCAGTATAGCGGGGGCTCGTCCACTTTTTAGGGGAAAGCTGTCGAAGGATAAAAATTGTCCCGCCGGAATTATCCTTCCGGCGGGCTGGTTTCGGCTATCGACGCTTGAACCCAATCATACTCCTGTTTTAAAAAACCGTTGTACCGCTCCATAAAGTCAAACACCATGTTAAGGTTTTTTTCCTCTCTCTCCGGGGATTTTCCGCCTGTCGAGCTCATAAAACCGTGAAATACATCTTGAATAAATGTGGTAAAGGTCAGCTCCCGGTAAATTTGACAGCACCTTCTGTCGCAAACTATCTTTTCCTCCCGGGTGAGCTCCCTCCCCGGATCGGTCATCTCCGGAAGCTCCGACAGTGAGCGGAGTTTATTGTTGAGTTCTTTGAACTCAATCAATTTGTCCAACAGCTCCCGCTGTAAAATCAAACGTTCCATGTCGTCCCATATAATCTGTGCCCGGACATCCTCGCGCTGTTCGATTATTTTTTTTATTTTCTGCCAGCCCCGCTCCTTACTCTCTTTGTCCATAACCAACCCCCCACGAAATTTTTACTTGTATGGGGATTATATCCCCTTATCAAAACGCATCGTATCTTTTATACTTATATTACAACTGTGCTTATTTAAATTGTAGCACATTCTTCATTTCCAAACATACCTTAGAAATTTCTCATTTATTTTTCTAATGTAGGAACAAATGACAAAATATATTAGAATAGGACATAGATTGGGGGGATACTATGTCTTTTCAGATAAAAGATACTAAAAAACACATAAAGCATATTTATAAGACATTGTATATCTCCGAAGTGCTCGTTTCTAGAATTGATAATTTAGCCTACGCCAATAACACTAGTTTTAATAATATAGTAATCAGCATGATTGAATCCTGCTTGAGAGAGGATGAAAAATAATCCCTGGAGTTGAAACTCCGGGGGATTATTTCACAAATATCTTTGCCTCTTGACAAAATGTAATAACTGTCCTATAATAAAAGCGTGGAACCCAGACGGTTGCCACACGTTGATACTGTCACTTAGGAAATGGGCTTAGCCCAAATCAGAGTGAGCCATCTGATGCGGCAGACGGCTCACTTCTTCTTTTTAGAGTCGAATTTATCATATGCCTGGTACAAAATCCAGGCGATAGACACAATCCAGAACACATCCTGAAGAGTAATATGTATCACCTCCCGAGGAAAAATTTCCCGCGAGGGCTTTATACATACGCCTTCCTTTCCGCTCACGCGGGATGTCAGGCAACCGTCTGTAACCTCCACCGTATCTTACTGCCGTGGTGGCTGGGTTCCACGGGTATTATTATATTCGATTCGACCACATATGTCAATTACAGAAGCCCGCCGGGGTGCTCCCGGCGGGTTTTCTACTGTTTCATTTCCAGTAAGGTCCTGGCCACATTGTCCGCCCAGAGGCGGCCGCCGGCGATGGCCTCGCTGAGGGAGTTGCCGTGTCCCCCCACCTCTACCAGGATGGACCCCGGGCACAGTTGCTGGTTGTACCGGCTTTTGCGCAGGACGGTAGGCCGGGCCAGGCTGGAATATCCCTTTACCAGATTTTTCTGCAATGTAAGGGCAAAGGCCATATTGTCCTTCCAGCGGGGGTGTTCCGCCCCTCCGGCGTCGGTGCCCAGCACCATCATTACCTGGGCCACCTTCTGTCCGGCCTCGTCGGACACCAGCTTATAGACCTCCCCTTCATTCCCCACCAGGGCGTCCCGGTGGACGTCCAGCACCACTCTGATGGAGGGGTACTGCTCCAGCCACTGCTCCGCCACCGCCTTGGACCGGTCGTAGGCCCCGTTGTAGGCGGGGTAGTCGCACAGGGTGGTGTCGTGAATCACCTGAAAGCCGTAGGCCCGGAATACAGTGGCCATCTCCTCCCCCACCCGGACCACGTTGTGGGTGCAGTCGGTGGTTCGGTAGGGGTCGCTCTCCTCGTAAATATCGCCGTCGGTCATGGAGTAGGCCTCGCTGCCGTGGGTATGGAGAATCAGAATCTGGGGGCCCTCCCCCAGGCTGACGTCCACCGTCCCCTCCTCCAGCAGAGTGGAGTCCAGCTCCCGGCCGGTGCGGTTATAGACATAAACCTCCCCGTCCCGGAGGTACAGGCTGCCCTCCTTGCCCCGGCCGGTCATCTCGATAATGTCTCCTTCTCCGGCCGACGGGTCCAGATCGGGCGGGTCCACATCCTCCCGGTCGTCCGGCTCCGGCTCCCCCCGGTCAGCCTGCCCGGGCGTTTCCTGTCCCCCCCGGCGCTCCAGCACCGCCCCCTCCCCAGCGGCCAGAAGGGGCGAGGCCTTCAGCAGCAGGCGTCCCCAGCCGGTCAGCCCCCGCGTCTCCCCGGGCAGTTCCCCCAGCCGGGACTTCATCAGGGAGACCGCCAGGGCAGGCTCCTCCCCCAGCGCGGCCAGATCTTCCACATCCGCCGTCAGGCTTATCCCCCAGGCCGCCGCCAGCGCCAGCCCCAGGGCCAGTCCCCGGCGCAGGGCCCGTCCCACCTTGTTCTCCATAGCACCACTCCTTATCCTGTGTAAGCTGCTTGTCATATCCAGCTTATGAGGGACGCAGGCCCGATATGTCACCCTTGTGTTTTCCCGGAAAAGATAGTATAATATATAGATTAAATGTGCCCCATGGAGGTCTTTATGGAACACACCACCGTCATTCCCCCCGCCGAGATAGAAAAACAGCTGGACTATTGCCGGAGCGTCGCCGCGATTACCGCTCAGTGGGGCGAAAAACCCCTGGCCTTTGTGGACACCTACGGCTGCCAGCAGAACGAGGCCGACTCGGAGCGCCTCCGGGGCTTTTTGGCAAAAATGGGCTTCGGCTTCACCGGCAGCGAGGAGGAGGCCCGGATCATCGTCATCAACACCTGCGCCATCCGGGAGCACGCGGAACAGCGGGTCTTCGGCAACGTGGGGGCCCTGGTCCACGTGAAGCGCCGCCACCCGGACACCCTCATCTGCCTGTGCGGGTGCATGGCCCAGCGGCCCCAGGTGGCGCAAAAGATCCGGGAGTCCTACCGCCACGTGGACCTGGTCTTCGGCCCCCAGTCCCTGTGGAAGTTCCCGGAGATGGTCCACGGCCTGCTCACACAGCGGGGGCGGACCTTCTCGGTGGAGGATGAGCCCGGCTCCATCGCCGAGGGCATCCCGGTGGTGCGGCAGGACAGGATCAAAGCCTGGGTGTCCATCATGTACGGCTGCAACAACTTCTGCTCCTACTGCATCGTGCCCTACGTCCGGGGGCGGGAGCGGTCCCGAAGACCGGAGGACATCCTGGCCGAGGTGCGCCAGCTTGTGAATGAGGGGTATAAGGACATTACTCTGCTGGGTCAGAACGTCAACTCCTACGGCAAAGATTTGGACGAGCCTATGGACTTCGCCGGCCTGCTGGAACAGGTGAACGCCGTCCCCGGGGACTTCCTCATCCGGTTTATGACCTCCCACCCCAAGGACGCCACCCAAAAGCTCTTTGAGACCATGGCCCGGTGCGAAAAGGTGGCCCCGGTGCTCCACCTGCCCTTCCAGGCGGGGAACGACCGGATTTTAAAGGTGATGAACCGCCGCCACACCCGGGCGGAATATCTGGAAAAAATAAAAGCCCTCAAGGCCCTGATTCCTGATATCGTCCTCACCTCCGACGTGATTGTGGGCTTCCCCGGGGAGACCACAGAGGAGTTTGAGGACACCCTGAAAGTGCTGGAGGAGGTCCGCTTCGACGCCCTGTTTACCTTCATCTTCTCCCCCCGCCCCGGCACCCCGGCGGCGGAGATGGACGACCCCATGCCCCGGGAGGAGAAGCTGGCAAATTTCAACCGCCTCACCGCCCTCCAGGATTCTATTTCCGAGGAAAAGCACGCCGCCTATGTGGGCAAAACCGTCCGCTGCCTCATCGACGGCGCGTCTGACGACGCCCGATACGACCTCACCGCCCGCACCCCCGGCAACCGGTTGGTCCGGGTGGTGGGGGACCCCTCCGCCCTGGGACAGTTCCGGGACGTGAAAATCACCGGGGCCAACAAGTGGTCGCTGTTTGGGGAGCTGGTGTGATGGATATTTTACTGGCCCCTCTTTTGGGTTGTGCCGGGACAGGTTTTGTGCTGTTTCTCATTCAAACCATCCTTGTTCTTTTGCCTCGCCGCTGGCCTGCACGCCTGTTTCCTTTTTATATACTGGTTCTTTGGATCGGAAGCATGGCCTGGGGAATCCATAACAATCCCAGTGGCTATATCTTGATCTTATTTCCTGGATTGCTCATTGCGCTGTTTGGTATGTTGGGGCTGTATCTGGGTTATCGCTGCGGTCGTTTTTTTGCAGCGCGCAAAAAATAACACCCCTGAAGCCCGTCGTAGGGGCGGCCTGTGGCCGCCCGAAGATACTACAACCGCATTGAACGGGCGGCCACAGGCCGCCCCTACAGAAACCGAATGCAAAAGACAGAAAGAAGGAACTTCCATGCCGGAGATCACCCCCATGATGCAGCAATATCTGGACATCAAGGCCCAGAACCCGGACTCCATCCTGTTTTTCCGGCTGGGGGACTTTTACGAGATGTTCAACGAGGACGCCAAGCTGGTGTCCAAGGAGCTGGACCTGACCCTGACCACCCGGGACCGGAACAAGCCGGCGGACCAGCGCACCCCCATGTGCGGGGTGCCCTACCACTCCGCCGACAGCTACATCGCCCGGCTCATCGCCAAGGGCTACAAGATCGCCATCTGCGAGCAGACCGAGGACCCGGCCCTGGCCAAGGGGCTGGTGGACCGGGACATCATCCGGGTGGTGACGCCGGGGACGGTCATCGCCTCCTCCATGCTGGAGGACAGCAAAAACAACTACATCTGCGCCGTCTACGGCGACTCCGCCGCTTACGGCCTGTGCCTGTGCGACATTTCCACCGGCGAGGTGTACGCCTCCTCCTTCCCCACCAATGAGGAGGGCCTGGGCCACCTCCAGAATGAGCTGGCCCGGTTCCACCCCGCCGAGGCGGTGCTGTCCTCGGGAGCCTGGAACACCGACGGGCTGGTGGACTTTCTGAAACAGCGGCTGGACTGCCTGTGCGAGAACGGGGGCGAGGCCCGGTTCCGCATCGGGGCGGCCCGCCCCCTGGCGGAGAAGCAGTTCAAAACCGGGCTGAACGACGTCCCGCCCCAGGACGAGGCGGCCATTCAGGCCGCCGGGGGGCTGTTAGCCTACCTGTACGAGACCCAAAAGACCGATTTAAGCCACATCTCCGCCCTGACCTACTACACCGCCGGCCAGTTTATGGAGCTGGACCTCACCGCCCGGCAGACCCTGGAGCTCACCGCCACCATGCGGGGCAAGGAGAAGCGGGGCTCCCTGCTGTGGGTGCTGGACAAGACCAAAACCGCTATGGGCGGGCGGCTGCTCCGGGGCTGGATGGAGCGGCCCCTCCTCTCCCCGGTGCAGATCGCCCGGCGGCAGCAGGGGGTGGCCGGCCTGGTGGAGGACGCCATCACCCGGGAGGAGTTATCTTTGGCCCTGCGGGAGGTCACCGACCTGGAGCGGCTGTCCGGCCGGGTGGTGTACGGCTCCGCCGGGAGCCGGGACTTGGCCGCCCTGTCCGCCGGGCTGGGGAGGCTGCCCCACATCCGAGAATTGCTGGACCACTGTCCCTCCCCCCTGCTCCGGGAGCTCCAGGGCCAGCTGGACGACCTGCCCCAGCTGCGCGGGCTGCTGGATTCCGCTCTCCGGGACGAGGACGACAAGCCTCTGCCCTTCTCCGTCCGGGAGGGAGGCTTCATCCGTCCCGGCTACAACCCCCAGGTGGACCAGCTGCGGGACCTGCTCACCAACGCCAACGGCCACATCATCGATATGGAGGTCAAAACCAAGGAGCAGACCGGCATCAAGAACATGAAAATCACCTCCAACAAGGTGTTCGGCTACTACATCGAGGTGGCCAAGGCCCAGACCGGGCTGGTGCCCGACCACTGGACCCGGAAGCAGACTACCGTCAACTCCGAGCGGTACATCTCCCCCGAGCTGAAGGAGCTGGAGCACGCCATTCTGTCCGCCCAGGAGCAGGTGACGGCGCTGGAGTACCAGCTGTTCTGTGAGCTGAAACAGGCGGTGTGCGATCAGGTGGACCGGATCCAGAGGACCGCCGCCGCCCTGGCCCAGGTGGACGTGCTCCAGTCCTTCGCCGCCGTGGCCGCCGCCAACAACTACTGTATGCCCCAAGTGGACAACTCCGACGCGCTGACCATCGTGGAGGGGCGGCACCCCGTCGTCGAAAAGATGCTCAAAGGCACTCCCTTTGTCCCCAATGACACCCACATGGACGGCGGGGACGACCTGGCCGCCATCATCACCGGCCCCAACATGGCGGGCAAGTCCACCTACATGCGCCAGGTGGCCCTCATCGTCCTCATGGCCCAGATGGGCTCCTTTGTCCCCGCCCGCTCCGCCCGCATCGGGGTGGTGGACCGGGTGTTCACCCGCATCGGGGCCAGCGACGATCTGGCCTCCGGCCAGTCCACCTTCATGGTGGAGATGACCGAGGTGGCCGCCCTGCTCAGCCACGCCACCCGCAAGTCTCTCCTCATCCTGGACGAGATCGGCCGGGGGACCTCCACCTACGACGGCATGGCCATCGCCCGGGCGGTGCTGGAGCACTGCGCCGACAAAAAGCGGCTGGGGGCCAAGACCCTCTTCGCCACCCACTACCACGAGCTCACCGCCCTGGAGGGGGAGATTTCCGGGGTGAAAAACTACAACATCGCCGCCAAAAAGCGGGGCAGCGACGTGATTTTCCTGCGGAAGATCGTCCGGGGCGGGGCCGACCAGAGCTACGGCGTGGAGGTGGCCAAGCTGGCCGGGGTGCCCGACCGGGTGGTCCGCCGGGCCAGGGAGATTTTGGAGGAACTGGAGGCGGGGAACGTTCCCGTAGGGGCCGCCGCCCTCGGCGGCCCGTCCCCCGATGACAGCCAACTCTCCCTGGGCGACCTGGGCGGCGAGACCGCCCTGAAAAAACTGCGCATGACCGACGTGAACATCCTCACCCCCCTCGAGGCGCTGAACCTGCTGGCCGAGCTGAAACAGGACCTGAACGGATGATTTAGGAGGCTTCCAGATGAAAAAACGACTTTTCCTTGTCCTCTGCCTGCTCCTCACCGCCTGTGGGCCCAAACCCGCCGAGCCTGTGGTGTTGGATTTGGACTACATCGCCGACACTCTCACGGCCAGCGGATACTTCCCCCAGCCCCTGGAGGCCCAGGACCCGGAGCTGGTGCCCGGCCTGCTCAGCCTCTACGAGGACCGGATCGAGGCCGACCCGAAGGACATCGCTCAGGCCCGGTTCACTATGTGCCTGGGGATGGTGGCCGATCAGTTCCTCCTGCTGGAGGGGACGGACGGCGAGGCGGCGGACCGGCTGGAGAAGGCCCTGACCACCTACGCGGAGGACCAGAGGTCCGCTTATGAGTTCTACGCCCCCGATCAAGCCGCCCGGATGGACGACCCCATTGTGGAGCGGCAGGGAAACTACCTGCTCTTCGCCGTAGGGAGCGACCGGGACGGGCTGGAGGAGCTGTGCGAAAAACTGATGGCCGGGGAGGCGGTGCAGCTGCCTGAATCGCCCCCGCGCCCGTCGGAGCCGGACACTTCCGTTCCCGACATCTCCGAACCTGACAGCTCCCAGCCGGAGCCGCCCGTCCCCCTGACACAGGAGGAGGTGGAGGCCGCCCGCCAGGCGGCGCTGGACTACTACGCTGGAACGGTGTTTCAGGTCCAGGAGCTGATCTATGAGGAACAGGTCGGGAACATCGTCAGCTTTACCGTCCAATGCTCCAAGGGAGGCGTGAGGGTGGACCCGGACCGGACCATCTCCCTGGAGCGGCAGGAGGGCGTTTGGACCGTAGTTAACGAGGGGTATTGACCATGTATCTCCACACCCACTACTTCATGGACCTGCGCCGTCCGGCCAGCCGGCTGGAGATTGTCAACATTGTGCTGTACGCGCTGGTTGTTGTCTTTTTGCTGATTGGCGGGCTGGGGATGCTGATTGCCCTCCCCATGCGCCACGGAGAGCCGGGTTTCTTCGCCCTGACCGGGCTTTTTCTCCTGCTCGCCGCCGTCCCCTGCACGGTGGTCGCCCAGCTTCAGGGGCGGCGGCGGGAGTGGCTGCGGTGCAGCGGCTTTCCGGTACAGGGGCAGATCGTCCAGGTGACGTACCACCGCTTTGTCAACTACGGCAACCAGCGCCACCCCTGGACCGTCTGGTGCGAATACCGCTATGAGGGACAGACCTACACCGCCCGCAGCACCTATCTGTGGGACAGGCCGGCGGGACAGATAGCGAGGGTCTTCTTGGACCAGGAGCGGCCCGGTCAGGCCTGGGTGGACCCGAAGTCACTGGAATATGATAAAACGAGGTAAACTATGCCAAACATTCAAGTATTAGACCCCCATGTGGCCGACCTCATCGCCGCCGGCGAGGTGGTGGAGCGGCCGGCCTCCGTGGCCAAGGAGCTGATGGAGAACGCTATCGACGCCGGGGCGTCCACGGTGACGGTGGAGATATCCCACGGCGGCTTGACCTTCCTCCGGGTGACCGACGACGGGCGGGGCATCCCGGCCTCTGAGCTGAAAACCGCCTTTCTCCGCCACGCCACCAGCAAGCTGCGCACCGAGTACGACCTGGAGGCCATCGGCACCCTGGGCTTTCGGGGGGAGGCCCTGGCGGCCATCGCCGCCGTCTCCCGGGTGGAGGTGCTCACCCGCACCGCCGAGGCCGAATTGGGGGCCTCCCTGGCCCTGGAGGGGGGCGCACCCGGCCCGGTGGAGGAGGCGGGCTGTCCCCTGGGCACCACGATGGTGGTGCGGGACCTGTTCTTCAACACCCCGGCGAGGCTGAAATTCATGAAAAAAGACGCCGCCGAAGGCGCCGCCGTTTTCGCTGTTGTTCAAAGAGTGGCCCTGTCCCACCCGGAGGTCAGCGTGAAGTTCATCCGGGACGGCAAACAGGAGCTGCTCACCCCCGGGGACGGCCAGCTGAAAAGCGCCGTCTACGCCGTGCTGGGCCGGGAGCTGGCCCTGGGCTTCCGGGAGGTGAAAGCCGCCGGGGAGGATATGTCGGTGACTGGCTTTGTGTCCATGCCCGCCTGCTGCCGGGCCAGCCGGAGCTGGCAGTTCTTCTTCGTCAACGGGAGGCAGGTGAAGTCCCCCCTGATGATGTCCGCATTGGAGGAGGCCTATAAGAACCAGAAGATGGTGGGCAAATTCCCCGGCTGCGTCCTCCATTTGCAGACCAAGCTCAACGCCGTGGACGTGAACGTCCACCCCGCCAAGACAGAGGTAAAATTCGGCGCCGAGCGGGCGGTGTTCTCCAACCTGTACCACGCCGTCCTCTCCGCCCTGGAGGGGGACACCTCCCACCCCCAGGCGGTGCTGAAAAACACAGAGATCGCCGGAGTGAGGAAGCAGGACACGGTCACAGAGAACCAGATGCGGATTCCTGTAGGGGCGGCCGCCCTCGGCCGCCCGCAGGTCAGCGCTCCGCCTCTTGAGAGTGGGCCGGCGAGGGCGCCGGCCCCTACCGGGGTCCTCCCCACCGTGGTCCGTGTCCACGACAGCACCTATACGCCGCCGGCCAGACCGGCAGTGCCTGCGATCTCTCAGCCTGCTCCGGCAGGTCCAGGCCCGGTCGAGACGCAGCCGCCAAAGGTCTCCGCCGCCCAAACCGGAGCCCAGCGAAGCGGGTCCGGTTTGGAGAGGAGGCGCAACGAAGCGGAGCGGATATCCGGCGGCAGCCGGATGGAGCAGAGCGAAGTTTGTGCCGACGACGCCTGGCGGGTGGCCGGAGAGGTCCTCAATACCTACATCATTGTGGAGCGGGGGGACACAGTCTACCTCATCGACAAGCACGCCGCCCACGAGCGGATGAATTTCGACCGGATGAAGGCGGCGGGCTACGACCCCATGGCACAGACCCTGCTCACCCCGGCCATCTGCCGGCTGTCCCCGGCCCAGCGGGAGGTCCTGCTGGCCCAGCGGGCGCTGCTGGAGGAGTTCGGCTTTCAGGTGGACGAGCTGGGGGCGGACCTGGCGGTGCGGCAGGCCCCCTTCGATGTGGACGCGGGGGACATCCCCGCCGCTCTGGAGGAGCTGGCCGTGCGGCTGCTCACCACAGGGAGCGCCGACCCTGCCGCCGCCAGGGACGAGCTGCTGCACACCATGGCCTGCAAGGCGGCTATCAAGGGGGGCTGGCACACCAGTCCCCAGGAGCTGGAGCGGGTGGCCGGGGCCGTCATGTCGGGACAGGTGAAGTACTGCCCTCACGGCCGGCCGGTGGCGATCACACTGACTAAAAAGGAGCTGGAAAAGCAGTTCAAGCGGGCGTGAGGGCCTCCAGCATAAGCCGGATACCCAAGGAGAAGCCTTTCTGGAAGTATAAAAATTTCCGCAGCTCCTCCCGCTTGTCCTCCAGCTCCAGAAAATGCTCCATGAATTCATCGCCGAACATCTTGTGCACCTTGTCCCGCTCGGCCCACAGCTTTTTATCTACCTCCCGCAGTGATTTGTTCGGCTCCAGGGCAGTATCATAGTCTCCACTGTATAATTGATAGAGCAAGCTGTCCATATCTGCACCTCCAAAGTATACTTTGCTATTAGCAAGGTATGTTATATCCACTAATAGCAAAGTTGTCAAGGGGGACTTTTATGTTTGACCACAGTCTATTCGGAAAACGGCTGCTGGAAGTCCGGACCGTCAGCGGAGAAAAGCAGCCCGCTCTTGCTGAAGTACTGGACGTATCTGTTACACAGATCAGTGAAATAGAAAATGGCAAAAAAGGAACAACTTTGCCAAGGCTCGCTTTGATCTGCCAGCACTACAACGTCTCCGCCGACTATCTGCTGGGGCTCACCGACGAGCCGAAGCCCTACAAGCGGAAGAAAAATTGAAAACAAAAATTTCTCCATAACCTCTTGCATACTCCGGGGCGGCTGTGGTATAATAACCTCAGCCGATAAGATGACTTGTTCCGTCTGTGGGTTTCACAGACGAACCCCCGGAGAGTTGCAGCTCTCCGGGGGTTCTTTTTGGGCTTACCGTCTTCCGCTGTGTCCATCAAGCCACTTGCAAATGCAAAAGCCGATCACATTTGCCACGATGGACACGATTAAATTGATGGCTTGCTCCATAGGGGTTTCACCTCCTTCCCTTTAAACAGGGCAAGGGCAGAAGGCGGCACCGCAATCATACCACATTTCGACAATATCTGCAAGGAGGCGAAGCCATGCCCCCAAAGATCCTGGTCATCACCGGCCCCACGGCATCGGGAAAAACCGCTCTGGCCGTGGAGCTGGCCAAGCGCCGTAACGGCGAGGTGGTGTCGGCGGACTCCATGCAGATCTACCGCCGCATGGACATCGGCACGGCCAAGCCCACAGTGGAGGAGATGGGGGGCATCCCCCACCACATGATCGACGTGGCCGACCCGGAGGAGGATTTCTCCGTGGCCCGGTACGTGGACATGGCGGCGGCCTGTGTGGAGGACGTGCTGTCCCGGGGCAGGCTGCCCATCCTGGCGGGGGGGACGGGGTTGTATATTGACTCGCTGCTCTCCGGCCGGACCTTTGCCGCCTTCGACGAGGCCAGCCCTCTGCGGGCCGACCTGGAGGAGCGGTACCACAAAGAGGGGGGCGAGGCCCTGCTGGCCGAACTGGCCCGTGTGGACCCGGAGTCCGCCGCCCGCCTCCACCCCAACGATGCCAAGCGGATCGTCCGGGCACTGGAGGTCTTCCTCACCACCGGCAAAACTATCACAGAGCACAACAACGAGACCAGGGCTCTGCCCCTCCGGTACGACGCCCTCACCCTCACCCTGGACTTTGAACGCCGGGAGGACATGTGGGACCGCATCGACCGCCGGGTGGACCGGATGATGGAGGCCGGCCTGGCGGAGGAGGTCCGGGCTCTGCTGGACAGCGGCGTGCCGGCCCGGTGCACCGCCATGCAGGCCATCGGCTACAAGGAGATGGCCGCGGCGATCCGGGGAGACGGGGACATCCAGGCGGCAGCGGATGAGATCAAGCTGCGGTCCCGGCAGTACGCCAAGCGCCAGCGCACCTGGTTCCGGCGCAATTTGGAGGCAAAAAAACTCTTTTGGGGGCCTGTCCCGGTTTTTGCGGACGTGTTACAGCGTTCGACAGCATATCTGGAAGAATTTGGTATATGATAGTGCCATTCAGGCAGGCCCGTCCTGTCTAACAGAAAGAAGAGGTGCTACATATCATGACAACCACCACAAAGGCCAACAACCTCCAGGAGATCTTCCTCACTCAGGCCCGGCGGGAGCGCCGGCCGGTCACCATGTTTCTGATGAACGGCTTCCAGATGCGGGGCCATATCACCGGCTTCGACGCGTTCACCGTCATCCTCACCAGCGACGGCAAGCAGCAGGTCATCTACAAGCACGCCATTTCCACCATTGTCCCCGAGCGCCCTGTGCCCCTGACGGAGGAGGGCATGGAGTAGGGGGCGGCGCCTCGCCGCCCCGCCCGTTAAGCAGAACGGGCCGCCGAAGGCGGCGGCCCCTACGGAAGCAACGAAAGAGAGAACCCCTATGAAACAAGGAAAACCCCTGATTACCTTCACCATCCTGATCTTTGCTGCGGTGATCGCCCTCTATCTGGGCTGTTACATCTTCAACGCCCTGAATGAGCCCTACCAGACCACCCAGGTCTACTCCTACACCGCCAACGACAGCGTGACGGCGGAGGGGCTGGTGGTGCGGGAAGCTCTGGTGCTCCCGGCCCAGGCCGGCATCCTGGAGCTCACCCGGGCGGAGGGCGAGAAGGTGGGCAAGGGCCAGCAGATTGCCCTGGTCTACCGGGACAGTCAGGCCCAGGCCAGTCAGGCCCACATCGAGGAGATGGAGCTGGCCATCGAGCTGCTGGAGGAGGCCGTCTCCCAGTCGGGCGATCTGGAGTCCGCCGCCCGGCTGGACGAGGACATCATCCAGTCCATGGTGGCGCTGCGCGCCTCCTACGCCCTGGGCGACTGCACCCAGCTGCGGGACCAGGTGCTGGACGTCAAGAGCAGCGTGCTCAAACGGGGCTACACCTACGGGGACGGCCTGACCTCCGCCGACCTGTCCGCCCGGCTGCGCCAGCTCAAGGAGGAGCTGGCCGTCCTCACCCGTCAGTCCGCCCAGGCCACCACCCGGGTCTCCGCCCCCACGCCGGGGGTCTTCTCCAGCCTGGTGGACGGCTACGAGTCCCGGCTCACCCCGGAGACCGTCCACCAGCTCACCCCTACCTCCCTCCAGGAGCTGATCAACAGCCCTGCCGGGGAGGACAGCGGCGCCATGGGTAAGCTCATTACCTCCGACACCTGGTACTTTGCCGCCAATCTGCCCGAGGCGGCCGCCCGCCGCCTGAAGGAGGGCGAGACCGCCGCCCTGCGCTTCTCCGGGGAACTGAACCGGAACGTGGAGATGACGGTAGACCGCGTCGGCTCCACCGAGGGCGGAAAGACCCTGGTGGTCTTCTCCTCCAACCGGTACCTCACCCTCACCACCCTGCTGCGCCACCAGACCGCCGAGCTGATCTTTGAGAGCTGGTCCGGCCTGCGCATCCCCAAACAGGCCCTGCGCCTGGTGGAGGCAGAGGCCTCCGCCTCCAGCGGCTCCGCTGCCGCCGCCAGCAGGACCGGGGTGTACGCCCTGGTCAACGGACGCACCGAGTTCCGGGAGGTATCCATCCTCTACGAGGGCAGCGACTACTACGTGGTCCGCCCCCTGGGCTCCGGACGGAAGATCCTCCGGGCTGGGGACGCCGTTATCACCCGCGGCACCGGCCTGCAGGACGGGCTGCTGCTGGAGGGCTGACATTATATAGAGAGAAGGAATCATTATGGACCTGTCCCAAAACATCAAAGCCGTACAGGAGAAGATTGCCGCCGCCGCCCGGGCCGCGGGCCGGGACCCGGGGGAGATCACCCTGTGCGCCGCCACCAAGGTGCAGACCGACGAGACCATCCGTGCCGCCATCGCCGGCGGGATCCGCCTGTGCGGGGAGAACCGGGTGCAGGAGCTCACCGCCCATCTGGAGGCCGGCGCCTACGCCGGGGCGGAGGTCCACTTCATCGGCCACCTACAGACCAACAAGGTGAAGCAGGTGGTGGGCCGGGTCGCCCTGATCCATTCCGTGGATTCCGAGCGGCTGCTCCGGGCCATCGAGGCCCAGGCGGACAAGCTGGGCCTGGTGCAGGACATCCTGCTGGAGGTCAACATCGCCGGAGAGGAGAGCAAGGGGGGCATTTCCCCCGAAAAACTGCCCGGCCTGGCCGGGCTGGCTGTGAGCTGTCCCCATGTCCGCCTGCGGGGTCTGATGGCGATCCCGCCTGTATCAACTGTTTCGGGAGCCAACCGGAGATATTTTTCCCAAATGCGAAATCTTTTTGTTGACATAATGAAGAAAATGTCGGATAATCAATATGTTATGGATTGTCTCTCTATGGGCATGAGCGCCGACTATGAGGACGCGGTCGCGGAGGGCGCTACCCTGGTCCGGGTGGGCACCGCGCTTTTCGGTCCCCGTCCCCCTGTGCGCGCTGCCCATTGACGGTTTTCCGCTTTATACTTTCGGAGAAAAGAGGATGTACAAATGGGAATTTTTGATGAATTCAAGCGGCTGGCTCACCCCTATGAGGACGAGGACGAGGACGATTACGATGATTTTGACCTCTCTCCCCGGCCGGTAGAGCGCCGGGAGCGCACCGACCGCATGGACCGCGCCCCCAGAGACAGCGGCTACAGCGGCGGGTACAGTTCCCCCGCCCCTGAGGACGACCGGCGCAGCAATAAAGTGGTCAACATCCGGGCCGCCACCCAGCTCCAGGTGGTCCTGGTCAAGCCCGAGCGGTTTGAAGACGCCTCCTCCATCGCTGACCACCTGCGGGAAAAGCGCACCGTGGTGCTCAACCTGGAGTCCACCAACGGCGAGATCGCCCGCCGCCTGCTGGACTTTCTGGCTGGGGTGTCCTACGCCCAGGAGGGCAAGATCAAAAAGGTGGCTATCTCCACCTACATCATCACCCCCTACAACGTGGATATCCTGGGCGACCTCATCGACGAGCTGGAGAACAACGGGCTGTATTTCTAAGGAGAAATATTACTTATGGGAAAGAAATTTTCCTGTGTTCTGCTCCTTACCGCCCTGCTGGCCGGGTGCGCCGCCGGGGAACCCGCCCCGCCTGACCGGTCTGACCCCCCGGAGCGGCCCGCCGCGGCCGCGGAGCCGGTGGCCGACAGGCCTGAGGAGGAGATTTTCGTGGACGACCCCGACTCTCCCTACCCTATGGTAATAGAGAGCTGGTCGGTGGACATGGACGGGGACGGCGTTGAAGAGCTGGTGGAACTGCGGGCGGAGAAGTGCTACTTCGGCAACGAGAGCGAGCCGGAGAAGCTGTTCGAGGGGGACGGGATGCACCCCTACACCCTGGTGATAACCCGTGGGGAGACCGTCTGGGAGCTGCCCCTAGGACGTGAGGATAACGGCTCCCCTCCTCTAAATCCCCTCTATTGGGATGCGGAGCGGACAGGACGGGGCTGGACCCAGGACAAGGACGGCCAGCCTGTCTTGGTTTTGTGGTTCGACGGCCTGTCCCGGGTTCTTGACGTCTACGCCGTTGCGTTTCAGGACGGGGAGCCCGTTTTTCTGCCCGTTCCCGAGGATGACCTTGAATCCATGCCGGACCGATGGTTCGAATGGTATGATTAGAATACAAAGCGGGGAGGCTTTATCATGCTCACACCACAGGAAGTATCTGAGCGCGCCTTTCAGAAGGCCAGCTTCGGCGGCTACAATATGTCCCAGGTGGACGAGTTCCTGGACGTCCTCACCGGGGATTACTCCGCGCTGTATAACGAGAACGCGGTGCTGAAAAACAAGATGAAGGTGCTGGTGGACAAGGTGGAGGAATACCGCTCCACCGAGGAGGCCATGCGCAAGGCCCTGATGGCCGCCCAGCGGATGGCCGACGACCTGGTGCGGGAGGCCGAGCGGAAGCGGGACGAGCTGCTCTCCCAGGCCGACGCCGAGGCTCAGGACCGCAGGGCACAGCTGTCCAAGGAGCTGGAGGCGGAGGAGTTCCGCCTGAAGAAGGCCCAGCAGGCCACCGCCCTCTTTGTGACCAAGGTGCGCGACCTCCAGTCTCAGGAGGCCCAGCTGCTGGCCCAGCTGGAGGAGCTCTATCCCCCCGAGACTCAGCCCGCTGTGGACCCGGTGGAGGAGAAGGTCTCTGAGATCGACGACAACGTCCAGCGCCTGCTGGCCCAGGCCATGGAGGCCGCCACCGCCGAAAACCTGCGGGCCAAGGCGGCGGAGGAGGCCGAGGATGAGCGGGATCTGTCCGACACCGCCGAGTTCACCCCCGGCGCATCCCAGGACGACGACTACGACGAGGACGACGCCCGGGACTACGAGGAGGGCAGCCGGGATGACGATGAGGACGACGGCCGCCGCCCCGGAGGCGGGCGCATCGACTTCGGCTCTCTGCAGTTTGGCCGGGACTATGAGATCACCTGACTATCGTCCGTAAGGGGCGGCCTGAAGCGCCGCCCCAATGTTATTATACGTTCAGATGGGGCGGCCCGGCGGCCGCCCCCTACTCACCCCTCCCCCAACCGGGGGCAGGGGCGTTGCCGCGTCCCTTTAAACCGCTACAAATCGAGGTGTTTCACGTGAAACTGCTCACTGCTGCCCTGAACCGCATCCCTGAATTTCAACAGCTTCTCTCCGCCCTGGAGGGGGGGCGCTCCCCGGCGGCCCTGTCCGGGGCGGCCGCCATCCACCGCTGCCACATCGCCGCCGGGATCGGCCTGATGTCGGGCCGGCCGGTGGTGGTCGTGTGCGCTGACGAGAGCGAGGGCGTGCGGCTGGCCCGGGACCTGGGGGCCTTCGCCGGGGCGTCCGTCCCGGTGCTGGGTACCAGGGACTTCACCTTCCACAACGCCGCAGCCCTCTCCCGCCAGTGGGAGCACAGGCGGCTGGCTCTGATGAAGGGGCTGGCCGACGGGAAGATCCCCTTTCTGGTGTCCACGGTGGAGGGTCTGCTCCAGCGGACCATCCCTCCCCACGTGCTGGAGGACTGCTGCCGGGAGCTGAAAATCGGCGGCTCCTACGACTTAAACCAGCTGGCCGAGGACCTGTCCGCCGCCGGCTACGTCCGGTGCGAGCAGGTGGAGGGGGTAGGCCAGTTTGCCCTCCGGGGCGGCATCCTGGACGTGTTCTCCCCCGGCATGGACAGCCCCGTCCGGGTAGAATTCTTCGGGGACGAGGTGGACGCCATGGGGATCTTCGATCCCGCCACCCAGCGGCGCACCGAGAACATCAACACCGCCCTCCTCCTTCCCGCCGCTGAGGGCCTGCCCCAGCTGGCCCCCGGCGGTCTGGCGGGGCTGAGCAAAAAAATCTCCAAACTGGCGGCCAAGGCCCTGCAAAACGGCAATAAAGAGCTGAACAAAACTCTGGACCAGGACGGCGAGGCCCTGGACCAGGGGAGGACCTTCCCTGCGCTGGACCGCTACCTCCCCCTCATCTACCCGGAGCTGTCCACCGCCGTGGACTACCTGCCTCCCGACGCCTGCGTGGTCTTTGACCAGGTCCCCCGGGCGGCCGACCGGGCGAAATCCTACCAGTGGCAGCTGGAGGAGGACGTGAAAACCCTGCTGGAGCAGGGGGAACTGGACCCCTCCTGCGCCGAACTGGCCCTCACCTTCCCCCAGCTCCTGAGCCGGCTGGAGGACTTCCCGGTGGTCTATCTGGACTCCTTCACCACCGCCTCCTACCCCACGCCCCCCAGAGAGCTGCTCTCCATCACCGCCAAGCAGCTGCCCCCCTTCCTGGCCAGCCTGGAGACGGCGGTGCAGGACCTGGCTCACTACCAGAGCGCCGGCTTTGCCGCCCTGGTGCTGGTCTCCGGCGAACAGCGGGCCATCGACTTACAATCCCTTCTCCGAGAGCAGAAGATCAAATCCGCGGTGGACTTCCAGCTCAAGGAGCTGCCCGGGCCGGGACAGGTTGTTATTACCGTGGGGGGGCTGTCCAGCGGCTTTGAGTACCCGTCTATCCGGCTGGCCGTCCTCACCGAGGGGGAAAAGGCCGCCCCCAGGAAGCCCCGCCCCCGGAAGGACGCCACCAACCGGCAGAAGCTGAAGTCCTACGCCGACCTCACCCCCGGGGACCTGGTGGTCCACGAGCACCACGGGGTAGGCCGGTATGTGGGCATGGTGAAGATGCCGGTGGAGGGGGTGGAGCACGATTATGTGAAGATCGCCTACGCCGGCACCGACGTGCTCTACGTCCCCGCCACACAGCTGGACCTGGTGAGCAAGTACATCGGCGGCGGCGAGGACGCCAACGAGACCCGAAAGCTGAACCGCCTGGGGGGTCAGGAGTGGGAGAAAGCCAAGAAAAAGGCCAAGAAGGCGGTCCAGGACCTGGCCAAGGGCCTCATCCAGCTCTACGCCCAGCGGCAGAGACAGCCGGGGTACGCCTTCTCCCCCGACTCCCCCTGGCAGCGGGAGTTTGAGGAGCAGTTCGAGTACACTGAGACCGACGACCAGCTGCGGTGCATCGGGGAGATCAAGGCCGACATGGAACGGTCCACCCCCATGGACCGGCTGCTGTGCGGAGACGTGGGCTACGGCAAGACGGAGGTGGCCTTCCGGGCCATGATGAAGTGCGTGCTGGACGGCAAGCAGACCGCCATCCTGGTGCCCACCACCGTCCTGGCCCGGCAGCACTACCTCACCGCCCTGCGCCGGTTCCAGAAGTACCCGGTGAACATCGACGTGGTGTCCCGCTTCCGCACCCCCGCCCAGATGAAGGAGACCCTGCGGAAGGTGGAGGCCGGGGAGGTGGACATCCTCATCGGCACCCATCGGCTGTTCAACAGGGACGTGCGCTTTAAGGACCTGGGCCTTCTGGTGGTGGACGAGGAGCAGCGCTTCGGGGTGCAGCACAAGGAGAAGCTGAAGGAGACCTTCAAGCAGGTGGACGTGCTCACCCTCTCCGCCACCCCCATCCCCCGGACCCTGAACATGGCTCTGTCCGGCATCCGGGACATGTCCACCCTGGAGGAGCCCCCGGCGGACCGCCAGCCGGTGCAGACCTACGTGCTGGAACACGACTGGAACCTCCTGGCCGACGCCATGCGCCGGGAGCTGGAGCGGGGGGGACAGGTGTTTTACCTTCACAACCGCGTCGAGACCATCGACCGGTGCGCCGCCCGCATCCAGACCCTCCTGGGGGAGGAGGCCGCCATCGGAGTGGCCCACGGCCGGATGACCCAGGAGGCCATCGACGACGTGATGGCCCGGATGACCGACGGGGAACTGAACGTGCTGGTGTGCACCACCATCATTGAGACGGGCATCGACCTGCCCAATGTGAACACCCTCATCATGGAGGACGCCGACAAGCTGGGGCTGGCCCAGCTCCACCAGATCCGGGGCCGGGTGGGCCGGTCGTCCCGGCGGGCCTTCGCCTACCTCACCTACCGCCGGGGGAAAGTCCTCTCCGAGGTGGCCTCCAAGCGGCTGGAGGCCATCCGGGAGTTCGCCGAGTTCGGCTCGGGCTTCAAGATCGCCATGCGGGATTTGGAGATTCGCGGTGCGGGCAATGTGCTGGGCCCGGAGCAGAGCGGGTTCCTCCTTTCCGTGGGCTACGACATGTATTTGAAGCTGCTGGAGGAGGCGGTCCTGCTGGAACAGGGCCAGAGCGTCCCCACCCGCACCGAGTGCGCCGCCAGCCTCAGCGTGTCCGCCTCCATCCCCGACAAATACGTCCCCT
>CANSSJ010000007.1 GCA_947649625.1 uncultured Bacillota bacterium
GATAGGCCAGCACGTCCTTCACCTCCGCCCGGTCGAAGAACCGGGTGCCCCCGATGATGCGGTAGGGTACGCCGCTGCGCTTGAAGGCCTGCTCCATCTGGTTGGACTGGGCGTTCATCCGGTAGAGGACGGCGTGGTCCTTCCATTTCCGGCCCTGTCCGAAGTTCTCCAGAATTTTCGCCGCCACGTACTGCCCCTCGTCGCTCTCGTTCATGGCGGTGTACAGGTGGAGTGTTTCCCCCGGCCCGGCCCTGGTCCACAGCTCCTTGCCCTTCCGCCCCTGGTTGTTGCGGATGACGGCGTTGGCCGCGTCCAGGATGTGGCCGGTGGAGCGGTAGTTCTCCTCCAGCCGGATGACCCTGGCTCCCTTATACTGCTTCTCGAAGGACAGGATGTTCTCGATGGTGGCCCCCCGGAAGCGGTAGATGGACTGGTCGTCGTCGCCCACCACGCAGAAGTTCTCATACCCCCCCGCCAGGGTGGAGGCCAGCAGGTACTGCAAATTATTGGTATCCTGATACTCGTCGATGAGGACATAGCGGAACTTTTTCTGATAGTAGGCCCGCACCTCCTCAAAGCCCTGGAGCAGCCGGACGGTGTGGAGGATGATGTCGTCAAAGTCCAGTGCGTTGGCCTCCCACAGCCGGCGCTGGTACTCTATGTACACGTTGGCGATCTTGGTCAGCCGGAAGTCCTCCGCCGCCCTGCACTCGGCCAGGTAGTCCGGGGCCAGCTTCATGGCGTCCTTGGCCCGGGAGATGTAGCCCAGAATGGACCGGGGCGGAAACTGCTTGTCGTCCATGTTCAGGTCTTTGAGAATGTCCTTCACCACCCGCAGGGAGTCGTCGGTGTCGTAGATGGTGAAGGAGGAGGCAAAGCCCAGCTTGTCGATGTCCCGGCGGAGGATGCGCACACAGGCGGAGTGGAAGGTGCTGGCCCAGATATCGTTGGCGGAGGGGCCCAGCATGGCGGCCAGGCGGTCCTTCAGCTCCCCGGCGGCCTTGTTGGTAAAGGTGATGGCCAGGATGGTCCAGGGGGCGGCGGGGTCCAGCCGGCACAGCCGCTCCTGACGGGCCTTGTCTCCCTCTCCGGTTTCGGTGTACCGCTCCAGAAAGTCCAGGTCGTCCCCAGTGACGAACTCGGGGACCTCCTCGCAGTCGGAGCCCCGGCCGTATTTCATCAGATTGGCAATGCGGTGAATGAGCACGGTGGTCTTGCCGCTCCCCGCCCCGGCCAGCAGAAGGAGGGGGCCCTCGGTGGCCAGGGCGGCCTTGCGCTGCTCCGGGTTAAGCCGGGCGAAGTCCCGGGCAATGGCCCCCCGGCGGGCCTTGCAGAATCGTAGCTCCTGTTGATGGTCCAGCATAAGTCAAACATCCTTTGTATGGTATGACACCTATTGTATCCCAAACCGCCTCCCCGGTCAACCGGAGAAAAACAGGCATGTCCCGCCTGCGGGGCGCATAGGTTACAAACAGGGACGAGCTTGGAAAAACTGCAACTGATTTGTAACCATTTTTTTACTGTCCCGTAACGGCTTCGATAAGACGGTAACAGAACAGGTGTGCTAAAATGGTGGTACAAACAGGAAAGGAGGTCTTCTCATGTTTAAAAAATTACTGACGGCGGCCATGATCACCTCGATGCTCATCTTACCTGTGAGCAGCGTGGGTCCGGCGGGCCATGAGGGGGCTTCCCTTCCGGTCCAGACCCAGGACTACCTGCCCGGCGATCTCCCCGCCCAGACCGGGGCTGTGGAGTCCATGAGTCCTGTCCTCCACGCCATGCTGCTGGCTATGCTGAACCAGGAGCGGGACAGCTTCGACCTCGGCGACAGCGCTCTGGCCTGGGAGGGGCTGTACAACATGCTCTCCCTCTACGGACAGCTGGACAGCCGCTGCGACGAGAAGAACGGCGAGCTGTTCCTCCCCGAGGAGACGGTGCGGGACTACGCCGCCGCCCTGGACGCCGGCATTGAGGCGCTGGGCGAGCTGCCCGCCGGTCTCCGGGACCGGATGAACTACGACAATGTATCCCGCTGCTATGTGCTGATTTGCGGCGAGGACGACCAGGTCCAGGTCCGGGCTGACAGTATTCAGCGGGAGGGAGCCGCCTTGGTGCTTTCCGGCTCCCTGGTGGACGAGGTGGAGGGGGAGGCCCTGGTGGAGTTCCAGGCGGTCCTCCGGCCCCGGGACAACATGTTTGGCTACGCGGTCTCCGCGCTGTCCATCACCGGCTGAATTTTAAATTGCAGGCTTCAGCTTTCCGCCCGACCGGCGGGGAGCTGAATGTTTTGCCGGCATAAAAACAGCTCCCGGCTTACAAGCCGGGAGCTGTTCTGTCTGACTATTTGGTGAAAAGGCCTCTCATTTCCTGGAAACACTGGGGACACACATTTTTTCCGTGGAACTCGATGATGTCTTTTTCACTGTCGCAGAAGATGCAGGCGGGCTGGAACTTTCTCAATACGATGGACGGACCGTCCATGTAGATCTCCAAGGAGTCCTTCTCCTCGATATCCAGAGTGCGGCGCAGTTCGATGGGCAGTACGATGCGGCCCAGTTCGTCCACCTTTCGGACAATGCCAGTGGATTTCATAAAATGCCTCCTTTTTATCTGTTCCAAAATCCGGGGCGGACGTGCCGTCCCAGAGCCGTCTATTCTCACTTCTATTGTAACGGTAAAAAAATACCATGTCAACTGTTTCTATGAGGCAAAATGGGGAGAAAAATGTAGAATTTTTGTGGAAATAGGGTTATGAGCTGGATTTTTTTGTAAATTTCTGGTTTTTCTGCATACATGATTTTCCAGTTGCGCCCGTATAGATGGGACAAGGGGGGATGGACCTTGACCATGACAGTGATCTGGACGGGGATGATTGGACTGTCCATTCTGTGCGGGCTGGCCACAGGCCGGGGACCGGCGGTGGCCGCGGCGGCGGTAGAGGGCGCCTCGGCGGCGGTGGAGCTGGCCCTGTCCATCGCGGGGATGCTCTGCCTGTGGACGGGGGTCATGGAGGTCATGCGTCAGTCCGGGCTGGCCGATAAGCTGTCCCGGCTGCTGGCCCCCATTCTGCGGCGGCTCTTCCCCCAGGCGGCAAAAGACCGGGACACCATGGACAGCATCTCGGCCAACGTGTCCGCTAACCTGCTGGGCCTGGGCTCTGCCGCCACTCCCCTGGGGCTGGAGGCCGCCCGCCGCCTGACCCGGCGCAGCCCGGGGGTCGCCTCCAACGACCTTTGTATGTTGGTGGTGTGCAACACCGCCTCCATCCAGCTGATCCCCACCACCGTAGCCTCCGTCCGGGCGGCGGAGGGGTGTGCTGCCCCCTTCGATATCCTGCCCGCCGTGTGGCTGGCCTCCACCCTTTCGGTGGGGGTGGGGATTCTGGCTTGTAAAATTTTTGCAAAGGTGTGGAGGGATTGACATGGACCTGCTCTTCACCATGCTGGTACCCTTCACCATCGCGGCTGTCGCCCTCTACGCCGCCTTCCGGCGGGTGGATGTCTACTCCGCCCTGGTCCAGGGGGCGGGGTCGGGCCTGGAGACCCTGACCCGCATCATCCCCGCCCTCATCGGCCTGATGACGGCGGTGTACATGCTCCGGGCCTCCGGGGCGCTGGAGCTGCTGGCCGGACTGCTGGCCCCGGTGCTGGACCGGCTGGGCCTGCCCTCCGAGCTGCTGCCCCTGATGCTGGTGCGGCCCATCAGCGGCTCGGCCGCTCTGGGGGTGGGGGCGGAGCTGATCTCTACCTATGGCCCCGACTCCCAGCTGGGCCGGACAGCCGCCGTCATGCTGGGCTCCACCGAAACCACCTTCTACACCATCGCCGTCTACTTCGGCGCCGTGGGCATCACCAGGACCCGCTACGCCGTCCCCGCCGCCCTGTGCGCCGATCTCACCGGCTTTCTGGCCGCCGCCTGGGCGGTGCGGGTGTGCTTCGGATAGCAAAACCGCCCCATTATGGGGCGGTTTTGTATTACTCCTCCTCTTTGATAGCGTGGGGGTCAGGGGGGATAACGGGCCGGTCACCCTCCAGCTGATCGAAGTAGTCCTCCTCCTGGAGCACCGGCTTGCGGTGGCGGGCAATGGCCATGATGGTAGGGTAGAGGACGATGGCAATTAGCCCGCCGGAGAAGCCGTTGTTATACAGGTTCATCCCCGCCACGGGAGAGCCGGTGTACAGCACCACTGAGGAGTGAAGGAACCCGGCCAGCACCCCGTAGCCCCAGCCGAAGTAGCCCGAGATGGGGGCCAGAGTGGTACAGAACAGGCAGGCCAGCTGGACGGCGGAGTCGGTGAGGGACCAGTCCATCACCACGCTGCCCAGGGCCACCCCGCCCATGACGGGCAGGATGTTGAAGGCGTGCTTGCCGAAGGCGGAAAAGCCCATAATGGTAAGGATGCCTCCCACGGTGGGACCGTTCAGGTCGCCGCCGGACAGCAGGATGTAGGCCATGCCGATGAGGCCGTTGATCCCGGCGTTGATGACCACCGGGGCGGGACCGAACATGCGCAGATAGTCGCTGGGAGCCCGGCCGCTGGTCTGGAGCAGACGCCGGTAACCCGCCCAGGCAGCCCAAACCGGCTTTTTCGCGAAGAACAGGCCGCCGATAATCAGCATGACGCACAGGGAGCCCAGCGCGATACCGAAGTGGAAATTGTAGCCCCTGGCCCAGCGGTAGTAAGTGGTGGGGTCCGCCCCCAGGGAGGCCATCAGGGGGACGCAGATCATGGCCACAAGCCCGCAGGCAAAGCCCACGTTGTACAGATTCATGCCGTTCTGGATGCGGTAGGTGTAGGTAGCCAGGGGAGGCATGATAAAGCCGATCACCAGCCCCACCAGCACTCCCTCAATGGGCCCGCCCCAGCCGTTGTCCAGGGCGATGTAGCTGACGATGGGGGCCAGGGCGGTGGCCATCAGGCCGATGCCGATATTGCCCGCCGCCGGTTGCTTTCGGACCCTGGTGTACAGCCAGGTCCCGGCCAGGATGGGCCATATATTCACAAAATTCTTGCCGAAGAGGGAGAAGCCCGACATCAGCCCCATCTCCACCAGGGTCATGCCGTTGAGGGTGTCTCCAGCGGCGTAGAGCACGCAGATACTGATGGCTGTCACAATGGCGGAATTCACCAGAGCGGCCCCCGGCCCGGCCACCAGTACATAATCGGTGATGAGGGCGTCCTCGGTGGTGACGATGGCGTACAGTCCCCGCGCAATGCCGGCGGGGGTGTCCATGGCAAAGCCGGCCAGGGCCAGCAGAATGACGTAAGCCCACAGGTAGGGGAACATCCTGTCATACCGGGCCTGATGCTCATGGTGCAGAAGGTGGAATACGCCCCGCGTCATCGGCTGTCACGCTCCTTCAAAAAACTCTCTTGTCTGCTCCGCGTTGCGGCGTATTTCCTGAGCCAGGGCCTCCAGGTCGGGGAACTTCCGCTCCCCCCGCAGCCGCTTGTGGAACTCCATGCGCACCTGGTGGCTGTAGAGGTCGCCGTCAAAATCCAGGATGAAGCCCTCCACGGTCACCCGGCCGTCGTTGTCCCGCACCGTGGGACGGACCCCCACGTTGGTGACGGCGGCCCGGCTCTGGCCGTCGAAGCGCACCCGGGTGGCGTAGACCCCGAAGGCGGGGATAATCACCCCCTCGGGCACCCGGAGGTTGACGGTGGGGAAGCCCAGAGCAGAGTGGCCGATACCCTTGCCGCGGGTGACCTGCTGGGTGAGACTGTGGGGGTGGCCCAGAAACTGGGCAGCCCGCTCCATCTCCCCCTGGGCCACCAGGGTGCGGATGTAGGTGGAGGAGATGGTGATGCCGTCCTGCTCCACCTTCTGGATGATGTCGCAGCCGATTCCCAGCTCCCGGCACTTGGCCCGCAGCCGGTCCGGGTTGCCCTTGCCCATGTAGCCGAAGTGGAAGTCGTGACCGGCCACCACATGGACGACACCCAGTTCCTCCACCAGATATTTGGTGATAAAATCCTCCCAGTCCATGCGCTGCATGGCGTCGAAGGGGGCCACCACCACCTCCCGGATGCCGTAGCGTTCCCGCATGAGAAGGATGCGGTCGTCCACCGTGGACAGCAGGGGAACGGCCTGGCCGGTAATGGCGGCGGTGGGGCTCTTGTCAAAGGTGAAGGCGCAGGGGAGGGCGTCCAGCCGGTCCGCCTCCTCCTTCACCCGCCGGAGCAGCGCCCCGTGGCCCAGATGCACCCCGTCAAAAAACCCCAGGGCGATAACACGTTTTGGGTTGGTCATATGCTACACCTCGAAAAAGCTCTTTATGGTGGTCAGCTTGCCGCCCTGGGCCCGGCACAGGGCCAGGAATATTTCGCCCTGAGAATACACTCTGTATTCACCCGGGGCCAGATCAGGCAGGACGGCGGTCATGCCGTTGCGGATCTTCTTTTCCACGGCGCCGGAGACAGTCAAGGCTGCCCGGTCCTGGAAGAGGCTGTCCACGGGGCGCAAAAAGACAGTGGGGTCGGGAGCTGCCTGGATGATCTCCAGGGGGTAGGCGTCCTCCCCGTCGAAGCCCGCAGCCGCAGCCCGGCACAGGGAGGCCATACACCCCCCGCAGCCCAGAGCGGTTCCAAGGTCGTTGCAGAGAGTTCGGATGTAGGTTCCCTTGGAACAGCGCACTTGGATTGTGTAAAGGTCTTTCCCTTGTTGGTCCAGTATTTCCAAAGATTTTATGGTCACCGGCCTGGCAGGGCGTTCCACTTCACGGCCCTTGCGGGCCAGTTCGTAGAGCTTCTTGCCGTTGATCTTGATGGCGGAGTACATGGGGGGTATCTGCATGATGTTCCCCCGGAACTGCTCCAGGACGGCCTCCAGCTGCTCCCGGCTGACCTGAACGGGGCGCGCCTCCAGAACCTGGCCGGTAATATCCTGGGTATTGGTGATAACGCCCAGTTTTAAACCGGCGATGTATTCCTTGTCGGACTTCTCCGCAAACTCCACCGCCCGGGTGGCCCGGCCGATGAAGACGGGCAGAACCCCGGTGGCCATGGGGTCCAAGGTGCCCCCGTGGCCCACCCGCTTCTCGTGGAAAATCCCCCGCAGCTTGGCGCACACGTCCATGGAGGTCCAGCCGGCGGGTTTGTCGATGATCAGGATGCCGCTAGCCATTGCGTACCTGCTCAATGGCGGCGATGACGGCCTGACGGACCGTCTCCATAGTGCCATCCATCATGGCCCCGGCGGCGGCGGCGTGGCCGCCTCCCCCCAGCAGGGCGCAGACTTTGCTGGCGTTCAGGTCGCCGGGGTCGGTGCGCAGGGAAATTTTCACATGCCCATCTGCCGTCTCCTTCAGGGTGACGCCATTTTTGACTCCCTCGATTTGGCCCACAAAGGCGGAGATGTCATCCATGTCCCGTTCGCTGGCCCCCACATCCTCGATCATCTGCCGGGTGAGGAAAACCAGGGCGGTAGTCCCGCCGTCCCGCAGCTCCATCCCGGCGGTGAGCAGGCTCTCCAGCTTGAGGCGTTTGAAGGTCTTGGTCCGGAAGAATTTCCGGTTGACAGGGTAGGGGGCGAAGCCGCTCTCCATCAGTTCCGCCGCCGCCCGGTGGGCGGCAGCGTCGGTGTTGCTGTACTGAAAACAGCCGCAATCGGTGGAGACGGCCACATACAGGGCTTCCCCGATCTCCGGCGTAATGCGGGCGAATTGTTTCACAATTTCCAAGATCAGTTGACCACAGGAGGCCCGTTTTTCGTCTAGGCAGGTGGCCTTGGCGAAGAACTCCTGGGAGGGATGGTGGTCAATTGCCAGGTCTACCCGGTCCAAATAGGGCTTTGCCAGCTCCGGGAAGAGGGATCGGGCTGCAATGTCAACCGAAACAACAGTTTCGGCGACAGACTTTTCCTGTATTGTCAACTGTTTTACATAATCCGTAAACAACTCTGTGATCTCCGGGTTTTCCAGAATATAGGCGGTTTTGCCAATCTGACGCAGGGCCCGGCACAGTCCGGCGGCGCAGCCGATGGTGTCGCCGTCGGGCCGGACATGGGTCAGGATGAGATAGTTATCGTGGGCCGTCAAAAAGGCGGCGGCTTCCTGAGGCGTCATTTTCAGTCCTCCTCTAAAATGATGTGGGCGTTGGCCGGGTTCTCCGGTTTGACCACCTCCGGGTCCCGGAGCATCTCCAGGATCTTGGCCCCCTTGGCCATGGAGTCGTCCCGGAAGAAGGTGAGCTCCGGGGTGTGGCGCAGGTTCAGGGCCCGGCCCAGCTCCCGGCGGAGATAGCCCGCCGCCGACTTTAAGCCCTTGAGTACCTGGTCGCTGTCCCCCTTGTCCAGCACCGAGATATAGACCTTGGCGAATTTCAGGTCGGGGGTCACGTCCACTGCCGTCACCGAGATCATCCCCGTCACCCGGGGATCCTTCACCGTGGGAATCAGGGCGGCCAGCTCCCGCTGGACCTCCTCGTTGATGCGTCCGATTCGATTGCTTGCCATAGTTTTCTCCTCTTAAATCATAATGTCGAAACAGATTTCTTCTGCGGACAAAAACTGCTCCAGCGCGTCCATGTCAAAGTCTGTCAGCCTTCCCTGAAACCGGGGCGGGCATTTTCTGTTCACGTCGCCCACCCAGACGCTCCACAGCTCCAAAACCTCTCCTGGTGAGAAGTTTTTCTCCAAACAGCTCCGCAAATTCTCCAAATCCTTTTCCTTATTTTCCAGCGCAAGCTCATACCGGAAGGGTTTCATGGGATAACCAAGCTCCTCCACCGCCCGGCGGTAGTAGTTCAGCTCCTCCATCCCTGTCAGCGGCTTGTTGGAGGCCAGCACGTAGACGCGGCTCATAGGCAGCCCCTCCTTAAAAAACCGGAGCGGGCGAAAGCGCCCGCCCCGTTCGTACAATTATACCTCGATCTGCTCCATCAGGAAGGCCTCGATGATGTCGCCCTCCTTGATGTCCTGGAACTTCTCGAAGGTGATGCCGCACTCGTAGCCGGCGGCCACCTCCTTCACGGAGTCCTTGAACCGCTGGAGGGAGGCGATGGCGCCGTCGTAGATGACGATGTTGTCCCGGAGCAGGCGCATCTGGGCGTTGCGCTGCATCTTGCCGTCCAGCACGTAGCAGCCGGCCACCATGCCCACGCCAGTAATCCGGAAGACATTCCGGACCTCCGCCCGGCCCAGGTCCACCTCCCGGAACTTGGGGGCCAGCATTCCCTTCATGGCCGCCTCGATCTCGTTGATGGCGTCGTAGATGACCCGGTACATCCGCATATCCACCCCCATGCGGGCGGCGGAGTCCTTGGCGTTGTTGTCCGGACGGACGTTGAAGCCCACGATGATGGCCCCGGAGGTGCCCGCCAGCATGACGTCGCTCTCGCTGATGGCGCCCACGGCGCAGTGGATGACCCGGACCCGGACTTCCTCATTGGACAGCTTCTCCAGGCTGGCTTTTACCGCCTCGGCGGAGCCCTGGACGTCGGCCTTGACGATGACATTGAGGTTCTTCATTTCGCCGGCCTGGATCTGGCTGAACAGGTCCTCCAGGGTGACCTTGCCTACGCTGCTGTGGATGGCATCCTTCCGCTCGGCCTTGCGCTGCTCCACCAGCTCGCGGGCCATGCGCTCGTCGGCTACGGCGTGGAAGTCGTCGCCGGCGCCGGGGACCTCGCCCATGCCGATAATTTCCACCGGGACGGAGGGACCCGCCTCGGTGAGCTTCTTGCCCCGGGCGTCGGTCATGGCCCGAACACGGCCTACGGCGGTACCCGCAATGATGACGTCGCCCTGTTTCAGGGTGCCGTTCTGCACCAGCAGGGTGGCTACCGGGCCCCGGCCCTTGTCCAGCCGGGCCTCGATCACCGCGCCGTGGGCGGTGCGGTTGGGATTGGCCTTCAGCTCCTGGACCTCGGAGGTGAGCACCACCATATCCAGGAGGTTATCAATGCCCATGCCCGTCTTGGCCGAGATGGGGCACACGATGGTCTCGCCCCCCCACTCCTCGGGAACCAGGGAGTACTCGGTGAGCTGCTGCATGATGCGATCGGGGTTGGCGGCGGGCTTATCCATCTTGTTGATGGCCACGATGATAGGGATGTCCGCCGCCTTGGCGTGGTTGATGGACTCCACGGTCTGGGGCATGATGCCGTCGTCGGCGGCCACCACCAGAATGGCAATGTCGGTGATCATGGCGCCCCGGGCCCGCATGGCGGTAAAGGCCTCGTGGCCGGGGGTGTCCAGGAAGGTGACGGGGTTGCCCTTCACGTCCACCTGGTAGGCGCCGATGTGCTGGGTGATGCCGCCGGCCTCGCCGGAGACCACGTTGGCGCTGCGGATATAGTCCAGAAGGGAGGTCTTGCCGTGGTCCACGTGGCCCATGACCACCACCACGGGGGCCCGGGACTTCAGGTCCTCCTCCCTGTCTTCGGCGGTGTCGATGAGGCGCTCCTCGATGGTGACAATCACTTCCTTCTCCACCTTGCAGCCCATCTCCTCGGCAATGATGGCGGCGGTGTCGAAGTCGATGATGTCGCTGAGGGAGGCCATGACCCCGTTCTTGATGAGGCACTTGACCACCTCGGCCCCGGTCTTCTTCATCCGGGAGGCCAGCTCGCCCACGCCGATCTCGTCGGGGATGAGCACCTTGGTGGGGGCCTTCTTGGCGATCTCCAGCTGGAGGCGGCGCAGACGGTCCTGCTCCTCCTGGCGGCGTTTGCCGGACGGCCCCCGGCCGCCCTGCTGGCGGCGCTGCTGACTCTTCTGCTGGATCTTCTGCTTGCCCCCCCGCACGTCCTGGCGGCGCTGGTCGGTGAAGGATTCCAGCCGCTCATCGTACTTGTCCAGGTTGACCGCCGGGCCGCCCCGGGTGTCCACCACCTTCTTTGCGGGGACCCGGCTGGCAGGCTGCTGGACCGGCTGTTTGGCCGGCTGGCCCCCCTGCTGCGGGGACGGGCTCTGGGGTTTCTTCTCCGCTTTGGGAGCGGGCTTGCCGCCCGCCTTGGGGGGCTCCGCCTGTTTGGCAGCCTCGGGCTTGGGGGCGGGCTCCTCATGGTAGACGTCGGCATAGACCGACTCAATAGAGGCGATCTGGTTGTGCTGGGTCAGATGCTCAAACACGATGGACAGCTCCTCGTCGGTGAGGGGCTGCATGTGGTTCTTGGGGGGATGGCCGTACTGGGTCAGGATATCCATGACCTCCTTGGAGGGCAGAGCCTTGCCGCTCCTGGTAAAGTCCTTGGCCAGCTTATGGACAGGGTATTTAATCATCATAGATGAAAGCACCTCGTTTCTCAGGGTTTGCGGAACCGGCCGGTGAGCCGGCGTCCGCCCGGGCCATTGGTCGTTTTAAGAGAAGGTCCACGCTCTGTCTCAGGACTGACCTTGGGACGGCGGGCCGCCTTGGGAGACCTGGGTTTACCTCGCTGGGGCGGCGGGATCTCCTCCCTGGGAGGGGGCGGCGCCCAAGGCTTTCGTTTGCCCTGCTGAAGGTTCTTCTCGTGCCGCCGCTGCTCCTTCTGCCGCTGGAGCACCCGGTCGGCCTTCTCCCGCAGCTGCCGGGCGGCGGGGCCGTACTTGTCCGGGTCCCGGGCGGCCAGCTTCTCCACAATGGCGGCGGAAAAACCGGCGTCGGTGAGGGCCAGCATGGCGCAGGAGGACCGGCCCAGGATAAGGCCCAACTCGGCCTTGGTGAAGGGGGTCTCCAGCCAGAGGGTGTTTCCCGCCTCGCCAAAGTGGGCTGCCCGGCGGCGGGTGTTGGGGGCGGCGTCGGCGGCCAGCAGCAGCAGCTTTGCCTGCCGCGCCCGACAGACGGCCCCCGCCGGCTCCTCGCCGATCTCCAGCCGGCCGGCCTTTTTGGCCAGACCCAGCAGGTGGAGGATGGGGTCGTTAGGCATCGGGGGACACCTCCTTCATCTGCGCCTCCAGCCCCGCCCACACCTCGTCGGGCATGGGGGCGGAGAAGGCCCGCTCCAGGGCCCGGCTCTTCCGGGCCCGCTTCAGGCACTCAGGGTTGGGGCACACGTAAGCCCCCCGGCCGGGCTGCTTGCCCTTAAAGTCCAGGGACACCTCGCCCTCCGGGGACTTTACCACCCGGATCAGCGACTTTTTCTCTTTCATCTCCCGGCAGCCAACGCATTGGCGCATGGGTATCTTCTTGGGCAAGGTCCTCTCTCCTTTTATTTCTCCGGGATCTCTCCGCTCTCCTCCGCTGCGGCCATAGCGGCCTCCAGGGCCTCCCCGGCGGCCTCAGTCTCGGCCTGAGCAATCAGGTCCTCAATGGGCTCCAGAGGGGCGGACTCGGGTTTGATGTCAATTTTATACCCGGTGAGCTTGGCGGCAAGGCGGGCGTTCTGGCCCTCCTTGCCAATGGCCAGGGAGAGCTGGTCGTCAGGGACCACTACCCGGCAGCTCTTGGCGTCACCGGATGAGGGGACCTCCTCCACCGAGATGACATCGGCGGGGGAGAGGGCGGCGGCGATATACTCCGCCGGGTCCTCAGACCAGCGGATGATGTCGATTTTCTCCCCCTTCAGTTCCTCCACAATGGTGTTCACCCGCTGGCCCCGGGGGCCGACACAGGCGCCGATGGGGTCCACATTGGGGTCGGGGGACCAGACGGCCATCTTGGTGCGGGACCCGGCTTCCCGGGCCACCGAGCGGATCTCCACCGTGCCGTCGTAGACTTCGGGGACCTCCAGCTCAAACAGCCGCTTGACAAGACCGGGGTGGGTGCGGGAGATGAGCACCTGGGGACCCTTAGTGGCCCGGCGGACCTCCACTACATAGATTTTCAGACGCTGACCCTCCACGTAGCGCTCGCCCCGGACCTGCTCCCCCGTGCCCAGATAGGCGTCGGTGAACTGGTCGCCGGCGTGGAGCCGCAGGGACACAGCGCCGTTCCGGGGGTCGATCCGGGTGACCACGCCGGTGAGCAGCTCGTGCTCTTTGGTGGAGAACTCGTCGTAGATCATCCCCTGTTCCGCCTCCCGGATGCCCTGGATGATGACCTGACGGGCGGTCTGGGCCGCGATGCGGCCGAAGGACCGGGCCTTCACCTCCATACGCACCGTGTCCCCCAATTCTGCCTGGGGCAGGGAGCGGCGGGCCTCCTCCAGACTGATCTCGGTGGCGGGATTGTCCACCTCTTCCACGATGTCCTTCTTCAGGAACAGCCGGACGGTGCCCGCCTCCTCATTGGCCTCGATGACCAGGTTGTCCCCCACGCCCTCGTGGTCCCGGCGATAGGCGGACAGCAGGGCCTGGGTCACCTTCTCCAGCATGTAGCCGGGTTTGATCCCCTTCTCCGCCTCGATCTGGTGGATGGCCTCGAAGAACTCCTTGCCGTCCATCTCGTTGCTGTTGACGTTTTTCTTTGTCACTCTCTTTGCCACGGTGTTCTCCTCCTAAAGTCAAACCCGCAGGTACAGCCGTACCAGCGCGATCTCCTGTTTGGTAAAAAGGGTCTCCGCCCCGTTCACATCTAACGTCACGTTTCCGTCCTCATATCCCCTGAGGGTCCCCACAAAGTCCTTCCGGCCCTCCCTGGGGCGATAGAGCTTCACTTCTACCTCTTCGCCCAGGAACTGCTGGAAATGGGAGGGCTTTTTCAGTGCCCGGTCCGCCCCGGCGGAGGAGACCTCAAAGGTGTAGCTGCCTTCAATGGGGTCGGCCTGGTCCAGCAGGTCGGACAGGGGGCGGGAGACCGCTTCGCAGTCGTTGATGGATACGCCGCCCTCCCTGTCGATGTAGACCCGGAGGAACCAGGTCCCCGCCTCCTTCACATATTCCACGTCCCACAGGGTGCACCCAGCCTTTTCCACGACGGGGAGGGCCAGGGCGGCCACAGTGTCGGTCACTTTTGCCATAACGTTACTCCTTATGCTGTCATGCTTCGCCTGTTCGCGACGCTTGCCTTCCCTTCGACTCGCTTCACAAACAGAAACGCTTTGCGTTTTTTGGTTTGCAAAGCTCGCTCCGGTCCAGGCTCGCTGCTCACGACGGCTCCGCACTTCTCAATTAAAAAGAGCGGAGTCACAACCCCACTCTTACCATACTACCTTACTTTCTGTTTATACTATATCACACTAATATAGAAATTGCAAGGGATTCCATCGAAGTTTTTTCCAAAAAAACGTGGGATTTCCAGGGACGTTCCCGTCAAAAACGGTCAAAAAATCCAATTTGACCGCCCATTCCCTTGCTGAGACGGACAAATCGGACACATACTAGACCGCGGATGGAACTTCCGTGTAAAAATGAAGCGGGAGGAGATCACAATGAAAAAGAGCTTGACCGCTCTGGCCCTGGCCCTCGCCCTGGTGGGGACGCTGGCGGCCTGCAGCACCGACAAGGCCCCCGGCACCGCCGGCAGCAACAACGGCACTACCGGCGGTACCAGCGGCACTACCGGCGGCACCAGCGGCGCCACCAGCGGAACGGGCAGCGGCAGCACTGCCGGCTCCGCCGCCGGAACCCCCGGCACGGTGAGCCGGCGCTACGGCGGCCAGACCGTCTACAACGGCCGCATCTACAACGAGCCCACCTATTTTGAGAAGGGGCGCTATGCCGCCAGCTCTGACGGCCAGGTCTACGACAATAACGGCAGCACCCTCTCCCGAGACCTGACCCGGGGCGCCCGGGACATCGTCCGGGGTACTGAGGATGCGCTGAGCGACATGGGCCGGGGCATCGGCAACGCCGCCCGGGACATTACCGGCAATTACTCCGGCACCCCCAGCTGGGAGCCAGACTCCAGCGCCGTGCGCTATTGACCGGAACCGGGACGGGCGGAAGCCTGTCCCGGTTTTTTGAAAATATTTTGCCATTCCGGGAAAATCTGAAAAAGGGAATTGACAAATGAAGATCAATAAGGTAAGATAACGAATAATCATCATAAAAGCGATGACCGGGATAGTAGGCTTGTCCGGATGCAGAGAGAGGGCGCGGCTGGTGTAAGCGCCTGTGAAGGACCTCCCGCCGAACCTCACCCGTGAGCGGTCCTTCTGAACCGGCGGACGCCGCAGTAGGTTGGAACGGGTCCCCTCCGTTACAGGGCAACGAGCGCATGGCCCCGCGCCATGAATTTAGGTGGTACCACGGAGTATTCGGCTTCGTCCTATGGAAATAGGACGGAGCCGTTTTCATTTTACCTTGTGGCAATTTTTGGAGGTGACATTCCATGAACGGAGCACAGGCATTGATCGAGAGCTTAAAGCGGGAGGGCGTGACCCACATGTTCGGCTACGCCGGAGCCACCATCTGTCCGGCGGTGGATGCCCTGAAAGATGTACCGGAGATCGGCTATACACTGGTGCGCACCGAGCAGAACGCGGGACATATGGCCTCGGGCTACGCCCGGGTGAGCGGCAGGGTGGGGGTGTGCATGGTCACCTCCGGCCCGGGGGCGACCAACCTGATCACCGGCATCGCCACCGCCTACATGGACTCCATCCCCATGGTGGCCATCACCGGCCAGGTGCCCAGCCACCTGCTCGGCCGGGATATCTTCCAGGAGGTGGACATCACCGGCGCGGTGGCCCCCTTCTCCAAGCACAGCTACCTGGTGAAGGACCCCAACCAGATCCCCCGCATCGTCCGGGAGGCCTTTCACATCGCCTCCACCGGCCGGCCCGGCCCGGTGCTCATCGATATCCCCATTGACGTCCAGGAGCAGACCTTGAAGTCCTTCAACTGGCCGGAGACGGTAAACATCCGAGGCTACAAGCCCAGCGTGAAGGGCAACGATTTACAGATCAAACGGGTGGCCGAGGCCATCGGCAGGGCCAGGCAGCCCATCATCTGCGCCGGAGGCGGCGTCTGGCTGGCCGATGCCAAGACGGAGCTGCTGGAGCTGGCGGAAAGTACCGGCATCCCGGTGGTCAAGACCATGATGGGTATTTCCGTTATGCCCACCGACCACCCTCTGAACATGGGGATGATCGGCTCCCACGGCAACCACTGCGCCAATAAGGCGCTGGCCAAGTCCGACCTGCTGATTATGGTGGGGACCCGAGCGGCTGACCGGGCCATTATTGAGCCGGGCGAGATCCAGCGCCGGATGGCCACCATCCACATCGACGTGGACCCGGCGGAAATTGGCAAAAACATGCAGGCCGCCGTCCCCCTGGTGGGGGATGTGAAAGTCATCCTGCGGCAGATCCTGGACCTGGGAGTCCAGGTCCCCGACTGCGCCGAGTGGCGGGCCCGGCTGGCCGACTACCGCAGGGCCGAGCTGAGCCGGCAGTTCCCCAGCCGCCCCGGCTCTGTTTTCCCCGGCACCGTCATGCGGAAGCTGGGGGCGAAGCTGGACGACGACGCAGTGGTGTGCGTGGATGTGGGCCAGAATCAGATATTTACCTGCAAGTACTTACCCCAGAAGCACGGCCGGCTGTTGACCAGCGGCGGCCTGGGCACCATGGGCTACGCCCTGCCCGCCGGGGTGGGGGTCAAGGTGGCCCAGCCGGAGAAGCAGACCGTTGTGGTTTGCGGCGACGGCTCCTTCCAGATGGCCATGAACGAGCTGGCCGCTGTGAAGTATGCGGGTATGGATTTGAAAATCGTCCTGTTCCGGAATAACACCCTGGGGCTGGTCCACCAGATCCAGAGCCGGGCCCCCTACCACGGGCCTTTCGGCGTGGACCTGGACGGCTCCCCCGAGTTTGAGACCATTGCCGCCGCCTACGGTATCCCCTGCGTGACGGTGTGCGAGGAAGAGGCGCTGGACGCGGCCATCGACCGCTTCCTGACCGGGAAGGGCCCCTGCCTCATGATCTGCCAGGTCCACCCTGATGTGACTACCACTGATTAAAGGAGGGAGAAGATGAAACAGACCATTTCCGTGCTGGTGGAGAACCAGGCCGGCGTGCTCAACCGCATCACCGGGCTGTTCTCCCGCCGGGCGTTCAACATCGACTCCCTGGCCGTGGGGGTCACCGACGACCCCACCATCTCCCGAATCACTATCATCGTGGACAGCGGGAACAATGTGGTGGAGCAGGTGGAGAAGCAGCTCAACAAGCTCATCGAGGTTATCAAGGTGCGCACCATTCCCGAGGACAAGATGATCGGCCGGGAGCTGGTGCTTCTCAAGGTCAACGCCACCAACAAGACCCGGCAGGACATTATGACCATCTGTGACATCATGGGGGCCAAGGTGGACGACATCTCCCCCAACTCCCTCACCCTGGAGCTGTCCGACACCCCCGACCGCATTGACACCTTCGAGGCCATGCTTAGGCCCTTCTCCATCCTGGAGGTGGTCCGCACCGGCGTCATCGCCCTGCAAAAGGGCGGAGGGAAGATTTAACTGCTGGCCGGAATAAAGGAGAGGCTGACATGGACATCTGGGAGACCTTGTATTTAAGGGCGAAGGAGCAGTACCACCCGGAGGAGCTGACCCCCTTTATCCAGGCCCACCACGTGGTCTGCGCCCTGGAGAGCGAAAACGGGGAGATATACACCGGCTTCTGTATTGAGAGCTGTTGCGGGGTCATGGACCTGTGCGCGGAGCGGACGGCGGCGCTGAACATGTATCTGCAAAGCGGGCAGACGGTGGTGAAGCGGCTCATCGTGTTCCGGGACCGGCCTCCCTTCGGCCAGGGGAGCGGGATGCCCTGCGGGGCCTGCCGGGAGTTCTTCCTACAGCTCAACCTGAAAAATCGGGATATGGAGATTATGACCGACTATGAGAAACGGGAGACCGTCACCCTGGGGGCCCTCATGCCCGACTGGTGGGGGATGTACCGTTATCAAGCCGAAGAAAAAGAGGCGAGACTATGAAAATCAGAGCGACCGCGGCCATCATGGAGTGCTTGCTGGAGCAGGAGGTGGACACCGTTTTCGGCTATCCCGGCGGGACCATCCTGAATCTCTATGACGAGCTGTATAACTACAAGGACAAAATCCACCACGTATTGACGGCCCACGAGCAGGGGGCCTCCCACGCCGCCGACGGCTACGCCCGGTCCACCGGGAAGGTGGGGGTGTGCTTCGCCACCAGCGGCCCCGGGGCGACAAACCTGGTTACCGGCATCGCCACCGCCTACATGGACTCCTCCCCCATCGTCTTCATCACCTGCAACGTGACGGAGCAGACCCTGGGCAAGGACGCCTTCCAGGAGGTGGACATCACCGGCATCGCCATGCCCATCACCAAGGCCACCTACCTGGTCCGGGACCCCCAGACCATCCCCGACGTGATGCGCCAGGCCTTCGCCGTGGCGGCCACAGGCCGGCCCGGGCCGGTGCTCATCGACTTTTTGAAGAACGTCACCTTCCCCAATGTGGAGATCGACTATGAGTTCGTCCCCTGGACTGAGAACCGGAAGTGCGGAAGTCTGCGCTCCCTGTCCTCCAGCCACGATTTGAAGGCCCCCGAACCCAACATCGGGGACATCAATATCCTGGTGGATATGATCGCCCAGTCGGAAAAACCGATGCTGATCTGCGGCGGCGGTGTGGTCCGGGGGAGGGCCCACAAGGAGTTTAAGGAATTCGCCGAGAAGCTGGACGCCCCGGTGGCCATTACCGTCATGGGCGGGGGCGGCTTTCCCGGCGGGCATCCCCTTACCACCGGCATGATCGGTATGCACGGCTCCCAGGCCAGCAACGTAGCCTGCAACGAGTGCGACCTCTTGATTGCGGTAGGCTGCCGGTTCTCCGACCGGGTGGCCCTCCAGCCTGACACCTTCGCCAGTCAGGCCAAGATCGTCCACATCGACATTGACCGGTCGGAGATCGACAAGAACGTTCTCACTGACCACCACATCATCGGCTCGGCCAAGCGGGTGCTGGCCCTGCTCAATGAGCGCCTGCCCCAGTACAGCCATAAGGGCTGGAAGGAACACATCCTCCCCCTGCGGGAGCCCTCCGTCCCCCGGGAGAGCGAGACCCTCACCCCCAAGCAGGTGCTGGAGACCATCCGCCAATTGGCCCCCCAGGACACCATCGTGGCCACCGACGTGGGCCAGCATCAGATGTGGTCCATCCAGCACTTCCACTTCGACTACCCCGGGCAGCTCCTCACCTCCGGCGGCTTTGGCACCATGGGCTTCGGCCTGGGGGCGGCCATTGGGGCCAAGGTGGGCAACCCGGAGAAAGTGGTCATCCACACCACCGGCGACGGCTGCTTCCGTATGAACTGTCACGAGCTGGCCACGGTGGAGCACTACCACCTGCCCATCATTACGGTGGTGTTCAACAACGGCACCCTGGGCATGGTGCGCCAGTGGCAGAATCTCATCTATAACAAGCGGTTCTCCGAGACCACTCTGGACCGGGGGCCCGACTTTGTCAGGCTGGCCGAGGCCTACGGGCTCAAGGGCTTCCGGGCCACCACCATGGCGGAGATGGAGGAGGCGTTCTCCGCTGCCCTGGAGGCGGGCTGCGGGTGTGTGATTGATTGTATGCTGGACATGGACGAGATGGTCCGGCCCATGGTGGCGGGCGGCGCCCACATCACCGACTTTTTGCTGAGATAGGGGGGCGGACAGTGTGAAACGTGAATTTGACACCGAGAAAAAGGAGTACACCCTGTGCATCCTGACCGACGATACCCCCGGCGTTTTGAGCCAGGTGGCCCGGCTGTTCTCCCGGAAGGGATACAACATCGAGTCTATCGTCACTGGAGAGAGCGACCGGCCCCACACCGCCCGACTGGCCATCAGCATCGTGGGCGATGAGCTGATGATCGACCAGATCGCCGCCCAGTGCCGCAAGCTGATCTGCGTCCAGGCAGTGAAGGTGCTGGACGAGGCCAGCTCCATCCGGCGGGAGGTGGCGCTGATTAAGGTCCGGGCGGCCGACCGCAACGCCCGGGACGAGGTGATCCAGATGGCCAACATTTTCAGAGCCAATATCATCGACGTGAGCCGGGAGACTCTCACGGTGGCCACCTTCGGGGACAAGGAGAAGACCGCCGCCCTGATTGGAATGCTGTCTGACTTCGGCATTCTGGAGATCACAAAAACGGGTACCATCGCCATCGAAAGAGGGCGCAGCACCATATATGACGACAACAAACTCAAGGAGGAATACAACTATGGCAAAAATGTACTATGAGAAGGACTGCGACATCAACTACCTGGACGGCAAGAAGATCACCATCATCGGCTACGGCTCCCAGGGCCACGCCCACGCCATGAACCTGAAGGACTCCGGCTGCGACGTGTGCGTCGGCCTGCGGGAGGGCTCCAAAAACTGGGCCAACGCCGAGAAGGCCGGCCTGAAGGTGATGACCGTGGCCGAGGCCGCCAAGTGGGGCGACATCGTGATGATGCTCATCAACGACGAGGTCCAGGCCGACGTCTACAAGAAGGACATCGCCCCCAACCTGGAGGCGGGCAACATGCTCATGTTCGCCCACGGCTTCAACATCCACTTCAAGCAGATCGTCCCCCCCGCCGGGGTGGACGTGTCCATGATCGCCCCCAAGGGCCCCGGCCACACCGTCCGGTCCCAGTACGTGGCGGGCAAGGGCGTGCCCTGCCTCATCGCCGTGGAGCAGAACGCCACCGGCGACGCCTATAAGCTGGCCCTGGCCTATGCCGCCGGCATCGGCGGCGCCCGGGGCGGCGTGATGGAGACCACCTTCCAGGATGAGACCGAGACCGACCTGTTCGGCGAGCAGGCCGTCCTGTGCGGCGGCGTGGTGGAGCTGATGAAGCTGGGCTTCGAGACCCTGGTGGAGGCGGGCTACGCCCCCGAGAACGCCTACTTCGAGTGCATCCACGAGATGAAGCTCATCATCGACCTCATCAACAAGGGCGGCGTGGCCATGATGAACTACTCCATCTCCGACACCGCCGAGTACGGCGAGTATGTCTCCGGCCCCCGCATCCTGCCCTATGAGGAGACCAAGAAGAACATGAAGGCCGTCCTCACCGACATCCAGGACGGCGTGTTCGCCGGCAAGTGGATCGCCGAGAACAAGAACGGCCGCACCTTCTTCAACGCCAAGCGGGCCCAGCTGGCCAAGCACCAGATGGAGACCGTGGGCGCCGAGCTGCGGAAGAACATGCTCTGGGGCGACGATACCGACCCCGATACCGCCTCCAACTGATTACGGGCGAAAAACCAACCGCGAGCCCAGCGCAAGCGGGTCACGGTTGGAGAGGAGAAGCAAGGGAGCGTAATGAGGGATGCCCATAGGGCGTCCCGAATGGAGCGGACTTTGCTTCGACGAGGGGCGACGATACCGACCCGGATACGGCGTCCAACTAATGTGAAACGCAAGGAAGCCCCGGCCAGTGGCCGGGGCCTTTGTTGTAGATTGGGCTAAAATAACTGCAGTTTATTTGGATTTTAGGTTAATAGAAGCAAGAACAAATAGGAACAAGAAGAGTATGCGCTGAAAGCCTTGAAAACTAGAGGTCCTGACTCGGTAAAGAAATAGGGCGAGTACCGCAATTGCAAAAAGAATACCTCGGAGTCTTTCCCATACCGATTGGCGTTTCTTCATGCGCGATTCCCCTTTTAGAAAAATTTATCTGTGGAAAGTAGGTTAGTCGTAATAAAAGAGGATATTTTTAATCCCAGGACATACTACATAGCCATTTTGGCCATATGTGTCGGCCCACATCATGGTTGCATTTCTTGTGCTACTCCAATTTTCCGGATGTATGTCATAGTCAGAATAATAGTCATCTTCCTTATACATCATTCCGGCATATTCACTATAGACTACTGAAAACTTATATTTATGGGAATAGCCATCGTTATATGCTTGTAGTTGTTTGTTAAGTATAACAATATCATATGATTTACTTAATGCAACAGTAATAATGCCGTCGACAATTTCACCGCCCGCATCACTAATCATAGCAATCAATAATGATATTGTTATTTTCTGAATTGGAGGCATAGGTATATCGGCTACCGCTTTTGAGAGAGCTTCGCCAAGGAAGACGGAAGAAGCAAAAGCAGTAGCATCGGCAAAAAATTCACCCGCAGGGGTAGATATTTTTTTAGTAGATCTTTTTGCGTTAAGTGTGCCTTCCATAATGGTTATGCTGGGATTAGTCAAATTACTTGTAGGGTTGAAAAAAATTGTTCCAAGATTTCTTTCATTTAAAGCCTGCGGAGAAATGTCCTCTTCAGGAGCAATGTCTAAAATGTAAGAATCTACTATGTATTCTTCTCCAGTTACATTAGTAGCATGGACTACTCCTGGTTCCACACTTAAATTGTATGTACAAATCAACTCTCCATTGTAAAAGTAATCCATTAGAATTGCGCCAGCTCCATCTTCATATGTTTTAAATTTCATAATATTTCCATCGTTCCCAGATACAGCGACACCATCGCTATCTTCTGAAACCACGGCTATTGAGGAATTTAATTTGCCATAGGCAAACGTTGGGGCAACAATTTGAAATATTATTACCACCACGAAAAACATGTTCAGGAACTTCTTCATTTTTTCTCCTTTCATTATATGTGAAGCATATAGTTCTGTCAATCTAATTCGTTAAAGAAAATCAATACCTCACCGTTCCCGTCACGGTAACGGCGTAGGATTCGTTGTTGCGGATAGCTAGGGTATACTGGCCGGTTTGACCGATTTCAATCGACTTGTTGATACTCCCGCTGGTGCAGTTCAAATAATGGAATACATTGTTAGAATCAATGTAACCAAAATCAAGACTGGCGGCTTTGGGCGTATAGGTACAGTTATAGGCTATTGTTTCGCCCTTCTCAAAAGAAATCGGTTGGCTGATAGGAGTAATAAGATTTGCGGGAAGTTTATGCTCCAGCCGTCCGGTCGCCAAGGGCATCGCGATATCGCCGCCCGGGGCGTTTGCCGAGGCCGGGACGAAAGAACAGCTAAACAGAAGCATAAAAGCCAGTAAAGCAACAGCGAGCCGGTTATGCTTCATAAGACACAACTCCTTTCACACAGTTATTCCAAGGGAAGCATGGGCATAGCCTCCCCTAGTGCCGAAGGGTCTACCACCTCGCTTTCTAATTCAGAGTTGTGGACAAGGTCCTCGCGCTGCTCCCGGAAGAACAGCGCGCCAACAAGAATGCCCGCCGCCAGGACCACGGCGGCCAGCAGGGCCCCCAGGCGGTAATTCCTGGGCCGGGGGACCGGGACCTCCACAACCTGGAGCTCCGGCGGCGCCCAGTCGTCCTTCACCAGGGCGTCCACAGGCAGGCCGAAAATTCCGCTCAGCGCGGCCAGATTTTCCCCGGACGGATAAGCGGCTCCGTTCTCCCATTTGGAGATGGTCTGACGGGAGACAGCCGCAAGCTCCGCCAGCGTTTCCTGAGAAATCCCCTGTTTGATTCGAGTATCCCGAATCCTATGTCCAATCGTCATTTTAGCGGCCCTCCTGAGAAATTACTATCAACTTTGGTTTACATGGACGGTTATGTTTGAAAAAGAGAGGCCGAATGGGCCTCTCTTTTGCTGTATCATAGCTTCGCCCTTGGCAGGTTCCAGTGGTAGTGGGCGGCCAGCACCCGGATGAGGACCACCGCCGCCATCCCCACCAGCATGGCGTCCATACTGCCCACATGGTCCCACATACCGGCGCACAGCGCCGCCCCGGCCAGAGAGGCGCAGGCGTAGACGTGCTTGACGAAGATGTAAGGCACCTCCTGGGCCAGCAGGTCCCGGAGCACGCCGCCCCCCACGCCGGTGAGGGTTCCCACAAAGACCAGCAGGAAGAAGGTGGGGCGGGCCGCCTGTTCAAAGGCCAGCTGCACCCCGATGACCGAGAAGGCCCCCAGCCCCAGGGTGTCCATCCAGAACAGCAGCAGGTCGTACCGGCGCTGATTGCGCATCAGCACACCCCGCACCCGCCGGGAGAAGAACACCGCCGAGGTGGCCAGGGCCAGCACGGCGCAGGTGGGGTCCTGAAAGGCCATGGGGGGCGTCAGCCCCAGGATCAGGTCCCGGATGACCCCGCCGCCGGTGGCGGTGCTCAGTCCCAGGATGCACACCCCGAAGATGTCCATGTTCTTGTTCAGGCCGATCATGGCCCCGGAGGCGGCAAAGGCCAGCGTCCCTATGATGTTGACAACAAAAATAAACGTATCCATACCGCCATTATAGCAAAAAACCGGGCCGCGTCAACCGCCGGCCCATGTTCCATTGACATCTTCGGGGAAACCCGATAAAATGATGGGACAGGCCGCCCCCAAACCGGGGGCGGAGGGGGAGGGGACTGTTTTGACACAGCGCAGAAAAGCCTGGATCTGCCGGGCCGTGCTGGCGGCGGCGCTGATCTATTATCTGTTCATCGCCTGGGCCGTGCCCTATAGCTGTACCGACGATCTCCAGTGGGGCATGGAGCAGGGGGTGCGCTGGTGGAAATACGGCCTGCTCAACGGCCGTTACGCCGGAAATCTGTGCGCCGTGCTCATGTGCCACTTCCCGCCGGTGAAGGTGCTGCTCATGGGCGGGTGTATGTTCGCCATACCTGTGCTGATGGCGGTGCTGATGGCCAGGGGGGAGCGGGAGAAGTTCCTGCCTATGTTCCTGGCGGCCAGCGGGATGATCCTGCTCATGCCCCCCATCATGTGGATCGAGGTATACGGCTGGGTGTCCGGCTTTGGGAACTACGGGGTATCGGCGGCGGTGTTTCTGGGCTTCCTGCTGCTGGTGCGGCGGGCCCATCAGAGAAAGGACCGCCTGAAGGCCCGGGCGGCGCTGCTGTTTGGCTGGGCGCTGGTGATGGGACTCTTTGTGGAGACTCTGTCCCTCCTCTTTGTGGGGGTGACCCTGGTGCTGGGTCTCTATTCCATATGGGACAGGCCGCTGCGCCTGACATACTGGGCCGGCTTCGCCGGGGCGGTGCTGGCGGCGGCGCTGATGTTCTCCAACGGGGTGCTGGCCGAGCTGCTGGGACAGGGCACCGCCCTCCAGGGGTTGCGCAATCTGTCCTTCCCGCCGGGCTCCGGGCCGCTGGCCGCCGGGGTGAGCATCTTGAAGTGGTACTTCCACCGGCTGCTGCCCATCGCCTTCCTGCGTGGGGTCCATATGGCCCTGCCCATGGCGGCCATCGTTGCGCTGGGCTTCTGGAACAGCCGGGTGCGGCCGCTGGCCGTGCTGGGCCTGGTCCCCGTGGGGACCTTTTTCCTGATCTGGAGCACCGAGGACTATATGACCTGGTATCACGCCGCCGCCGGGTGCCTGTGCTGGGGACTGGCCTTTCTGGCGCTGGCGGCCATGCGGTGTGAGCTGGAGCTGAAAATTCGCCGTCTGCTGCTGTTCCTGGCCGCCCCTCTGGCGCTGCTGCCTCTGGCGGCCACTACCACCCTGGGCCAGCGGTTTTACTTCCTGCCCACCCTTATCCTCATCATGCTGGCCATGGATCTGGCCGCCCCCCTGCTCACCGCCCGGGCCGGGACCTGGGCGGCGGGGCTGGCCGCAGCGGCGCTGATGGTGATGTGGGGGTATCGGGGGGCGGTGGCCGCCTCCTGCACCCTGGCCCGGAACGCGGAGATCCGGCGGGTGGTGGAAGCCGGGGAGGACCGGCTCGTCCTGCCCACCGACCGGTATGACCGGATCTTCTGGGCAACGCGGAACCCCTGGAATATGGAGTACGCCAGCTATTTCCGAAAATTCTACGGCATCCCGGAGGATGTGACCCTGACCTTCCTGCCCGGCGGTTCCGACAAGAACTGGCCGGACTATACCCCGGAACAGTGGGAGAACCGGTGGGAGCTGGCCCCCTCCGACGGTGTTGTACCAACCCTTCCGCAGTAACGAACAAGAGGGAGCGGCCCAGGCGGGCCGCTCCCTTTTTGACTAAAGGCGCTAAAGGCTGCTCAGAAGCAGATCTCTGATGGACTGGACCCTCTCGGCGTCCGAAATAAATTCATCCGCAAAAGCGATGTACTCAATGGCCTCCAGCTGTCTTTTCAGCTGATGGCGCAGAAGCTTTTCAAAGCCGTCCATGTCAAAGCCGGTAATCTCCATTTGTATTTTGCTGTCGCGCAGATAATTCAACAGCATCAGATCAAAGTATCTCATAACCATTCTCCTCTACATAATAGTGTACGTTTGTGGTGCATAAATTCTATACTATTTGAACCACAATGTAAAGTACGAATTGTGTTGCAGGTGAGAATATGGCTAGAAAATTTAAAATACCGGCAATTCCACAGACAACTCCGAAAAACATTCGTTTCCCTAATGATGTAATTGAAGAAGTGGAGGAAGCGATTCGGGGCAAAAACTCCACCTTTTCCGCATTTGTGATCGCAGCCACCCGATGGGCGCTGGAAAACCTGAAGGAGCAGGAGGAACAGGACTGAAAACCGCCTTGACAAAATGTCAGGGCGGTGATATATTGGTATAAAGGGATGCCGCTCACGAAGCGGTCCAGCCCATGATTCGGTTTCTTTTTACAGAGAACCGTCACCGGACCGGGGTGGCGGTTCTCAGCGTTTTATACGTATGGTTACGGTACATCCGAAGATGTGAAACGTTACCGTAATTGGCATACGCTCACCCCCTCTCGGGTGGTGTAGCTGGACCGCCTCGCTTACATGGAGCGGCATCCCCACAAAATATACCATAGTTCGCCTGGGGGGTCAAGTAAATACCCCCGGAATTGCGATTTTTCTTGACACGTCCATTGTCCTGCGGTATTCTGAAATCGGACAACCGATATTCTTCAAGTCATATCCAGGAGGTAATTCCTATGCGCTCTGACGTTGTAAAAAAAGGTATTCCCGCCGCGCCCAACCGCTCTCTGCTCTACGCCCTGGGCTACACCAAAGAGGAACTGGAGCGTCCGCTGATCGGCGTGGTGTGCTCCTACAATGAGATCGTCCCCGGCCACATGAACCTGGACAAGATCGCCGAGGCGGTCAAGGCCGGCATCCGGGCCGCCGGGGGCACCCCGGTGGAGTTCCCCGCCATCGCCGTCTGCGACGGCATCGCCATGGGCCACGTGGGCATGAAGTACTCCCTGGTCACCCGGGACCTCATCGCCGACTCCACCGAGGCCATGGCTCTGGCTCACCAGTTCGACGGTCTGGTGATGATCCCCAACTGCGACAAGAACGTCCCCGGCCTGCTGATGGCGGCCGCCCGGGTGAACGTGCCCACCATCTTCGTCTCCGGCGGGCCCATGCTGGCCGGACGGCTGAACGACGGCCGCCGCACCTGTCTCAGCCACATGTTCGAGGCGGTGGGCTCCTACTACGCCGGCAAGCTGGACGAGGAGGGCGTGGAGGAGTATGAGAACAACGCCTGTCCCACCTGCGGCTCCTGCTCCGGCATGTACACCGCCAACTCCATGAACTGCCTCACCGAGGCCATCGGCATGGCCCTCCGGGGCAACGGCACCATCCCCGCCGTGTGGTCCGCCCGGCTGCGGCTGGCCAAGCACGCCGGCATGAAGATCATGGAGCTGGTGGAGAAGGACATCCGCCCCCGGGACATCATGACCGAGGCCGCCTTCCACAACGCCGAGACCATCGACATGGCCCTGGGCTGCTCCACCAACACCATGCTCCACCTGCCCGCTATCGCCCACGAGTGCGGCATTGAGCTCTCCTTCGACATGGCCAACGAGATCTCTGACAAGACCCCCAACCTGTGCCACCTGGCCCCCGCCGGGGACACCTACATGGAGGACCTGGAGCGGGCCGGGGGCGTCTACGCCGTCATGGCCGAGCTGGCTAAGGCAAACCTGATCGACACCTCCCTGCCCACCTGCACCGGCAGGACCGTGGCCGAGAACCTGGAGGGCGTGGTCAACCGGGACGAGACCCTGATCCGGCCCATCGACAACCCCTACTCCAAGACCGGCGGCATCGCCGTCCTCAAGGGCAATCTGGCCCCCGACGGCTGCGTGGTGAAGCAGTCCGCCGTGGCCCCCGAGATGATGGTCCACGAGGGCCCCGCCCGGGTGTTCAACTCCGAGGAGGAGGCCATCGAAGCCATCTACGCCGGCAAGATCGTGGCCGGGGACGTGGTGGTCATCCGGTACGAGGGCCCCAAGGGGGGCCCCGGTATGCGGGAGATGCTCAACCCCACCTCCGCTATCGCCGGCATGGGGCTGGACAAGGACGTGGCCCTCATCACCGACGGCCGGTTCTCCGGCGCCACCCGGGGGGCCTCCATCGGCCACGTCTCCCCGGAGGCGGCCTCCGGCGGCAACATCGGTCTGGTGGAGGAGGGGGACCTCATTTCCATCGACATCCCCGCCCACACCATCCAGCTGAAGGTGTCCGACGAAGAGCTGGCCGCCCGCAGGGAAAAGTGGGTCTGCCCCGAGCCCAAGATCAAGACTGGCTATCTGGCCCGGTACGCCAAAATGGTGTCCTCCGCCGACCGGGGGGCTATCCTGGAGTAAGAAAATGAGACCGCCGCGGGAAAAACCCGCGGCGGTTATCCGTTATTGATAGAGAAAACCCAGCTGTTCCAGCGCCTCCCGCACCCGGTCCACCGCCTCCTGATCGGGGCAGAGGACGGTGTGCAGGTGGACCCCCTCGGTGAGCTGGGAGAGGGGGGCGGCGGCCTCCTGGCGGCACCGGTCCACAAACTGGGCCACATCGTACCGGCTGGACAGCCGCAGGGGGCCGGTGAGCTGGCCGTAGATGGGATGCTCCACGATGACGTCCAGCACAGTGCACCCCTGGTCCACCATGGCGTTCAGCTCCTCCTCCATCTGGTCCGCCCGGTGGCGGCAGGCGAAGGTGCAGGTGACCCCAGAGGGGGGACTGGGGAGCAGGTAGCCCCGGGGGGTGGCGGTGATGTCCAGCCCGCCCGCCCGGAGGAGGGCCACGTCGCCCACGATGATCTGCCGGCTTACCGACAGCTCCCGGGCCAGGGCGGCGGCGCTCAGCGGTCCCGCGCTCTCCCGGAGACGGCGGGCAATGGCCTGCCTGCGTGTCTGGGCGTCCATGATGGCTCCCTCCCTTCTGTCATGACAGAAGTATAGCACAGAAATTTGAAAACAGCAAGGTTGACTTTCGGGAGAAAGAGGCCTAAAATAGAAAAAGCATCGCCCGAAAGTCCCTTTCGGGCCAAAGAAAAAAGAGGAGTGTTGATACATGAAAAACTGGAAGCGGGCGCTGGCAGCGGCGCTGTCCCTGTGCCTGATGGGAACCCTGGCCGCCTGCGGCGGCGGGCTCACCGAGAAGGACGCCGAGACCTATGTGAAGGGCCATCTGGACGCCGCCTATCTGGGTGTCTACGACAAGGCGTACATCGACCTGGTGGAGGACATGACCGAGGCTGACGCCAAAGAGATGCACGAGAACAATGTGTCTGACGAGGCCGAGCTGTATCTGCTGGACTTTCTGGAGGTGGACTACCCCACAGACGAGATCAACGACCGGGCGGAAGAGGTCATGGAGAAGCTCTACGCCAAGGCCAAATACACGGTGGGCACCGGCAGCAAGACCAAGGACGGGGATTTTGTGGTGGAGGTGACCGTCTCTCCCATCGACCTGTATAACCTCCTCACCCAGGACGATTTCTTCGACGCGCTGGACGAGGCCGGTTTTGACGAGGCCGAGACCGAGGAGGAGCTGGAAGCTGTAGACGCGGTGTTTGGTCTGCTGATCCTGGATACCCTGGAGGACAAGCTGGACCAGATCGAGTACGGCGAGGATCAGATCATCATGCTCCAGCTGAAGAAGGACGACGACGGCTACTACGGCTTGGTGGAGGCCGGGATGCAGAAGGTAGACGAGGTCATGATCGACTACTCCGGCGCCTATTCCAAATAAATTCCGCCGCCTCCCTCCGGGGAGGCGGTTTTTTCCCTTGACTTTCCGCCGCTGAGTTTATAGAATAGAGAGGCTGATAAACGATCCATTTCAAATATAAAGGACTGAGACAATATGGCCAAGGAAAACAAGAAACAGGTGGAGCAGATCACCGATATGGAGGTGGACTTCGCCCAGTGGTACACCGACGTGTGCAAGAAGGCGGAGCTCATCGACTACTCCTCCATCAAGGGCATGTTCATCTACCGCCCATACGGCTACGCCATCTGGGAGAACATCCAGAAGGAACTGGATAAAAAATTCAAGGAGACGGGCCACGAAAACGTGTACCTGCCCATGCTTATCCCCGAGTCCCTCCTCCAGAAGGAGAAGGACCACGTGGAGGGCTTCGCCCCCGAGTGCGCCTGGGTGACCATGGGGGGCAGCGAGAAGCTGGAGGAGCGGTACTGCATCCGCCCCACCAGCGAGACCCTGTTCTGCGAGCACTACAAAAACGTCATCCACTCCCACCGGGACCTGCCCAAGCTGTACAACCAGTGGTGCTCCGTGCTGCGGTGGGAGAAGACCTCCCGCCCCTTCCTGCGCCACCGGGAGTTCCTCTGGCAGGAGGGCCACACCATGCACGCCACCGAGGAGGAGGCCCGCCAGGAGACCGAGCGGATGCTCAACGTCTACGCCGACTTTATCGAAAACGTGCTGGCCATGCCGGTGGTCAAGGGCCGGAAGACCGACAAGGAGAAGTTCAACGGCGCCGAGGAGACCTACACCGTGGAGTGCATGATGCACGACCAGAAGGCCCTTCAGAGCGGCACCAGCCACTACTTCGGTGACGGCTTTGCCAAAGCCTTTGACATCACCTTCACCGGAAAGGACAACCAGCTCCACCACCCCCACCAGACCAGCTGGGGCCTGTCCACCCGCCTCATCGGCGGCATCATCATGACCCACGGCGACAACAGCGGTCTGGTCCTGCCCCCCCGCATCGCCCCCGTCCAGGCCATGGTCATCCCCGTGGCCCAGCACAAGGAGGGCGTCCTGGACGCCGCCGCCGCCCTGCTGGAGCGGCTGAAAAAGGCTGGGATCCGGGCGAAGATGGACGACTCCGACCAGTCCATGGGCTGGAAGGCCGCCGAGTATGAGATGAAGGGGGTCCCCCTCCGGGTGGAGATCGGCCCCAAGGACATGGAAAAGGGCCAGTGCTGCATCTGCCGCCGGGACACAGGGGAGAAGGTGTTCGTTCCCCTGGACCAGCTGGAGGAGGATGTCAGGTGGCTGCTGGACGAGGTCCACAAGGGCCTCTACGCCCGGGCCAAGAAGAACCTGGAGGACCATACCCGGGTGTGTATGACCCTGGAGGAGGTCAAGGAGTTCATGGAGACCGAGGGCGGCTTTGCCAAGACCATGTGGTGCGGTGAGCTGGACTGCGAGCTCCAGATGAAGGAAAAAGCCGGGGTCACCTCCCGGTGTATGCCTCTGGAGCAGGAGCACGTGGCCGATACCTGCGTCTGCTGCGGCAGGCCCGCCAAACACTCCATTTTGTGGGGCGTGGCCTATTAAAAGAAAAGAGAACGGCGTCCGAAAACCGGACGCCGTTTTTCATATCCTTTCCCAGAGCATCCACCCGTTCTCAAACCGGCAGGACAGCCTTCCGGTGTCCTTCAGCCAGGACAGGTAGGAGCGGACCGTACTGCCCACCAGGACGTACTGCTCAAAGTTCATGGTCAGGCCGTATTCGGTGAACAGCTTTTGCAGAACCGCCTCGAAGGTAAGGGGCTCCCAGCAGAGGCTGACGATCTTTTCGGCGATCTCCCACACCTTGTCTATGTTGTACCGGGCCAGAGGGGCAATGTCCTCGGCGGCCTCCGCGTGGGCGGGGACGAACATCCTGGCGCTCAGGCCCTGAACCATCTCAAGTGTCCTGAGATAGGCGGCCACGTCGTAGATGAAGCCGATCTGGTACTTGTCCAGAGTGGCCCGGCTGGACAGGCAGTCGGCCAGGTAGACCACGCCGTCCGGGGTGCGGAAGCCCGCCATATCAAAGAAGTGGCCGGGCAGAGGGAGGATGGAAAAACCCTCGGGCAGGACCTCGGGCGTCAACTCCTCCGCGGCGCTCTCCTGGGCCATGAGGAATTTGTGGCGCAGGTCTTTGCAGGGATAGCCGCCGTAGAGGAAGGCGGGTTCCAGCACGGGGTATTGGGTAAAGGCCCGCTCGATGCCCGGGGCGTAGATTTTGCAGCCCGTCTGACCCTGGAGGTATTTGTTGCCCCCGATGTGGTCGGCGTTGGAGTGGGTGTTGTAGATGGCCCGGAGCTTCCAGCCGTTGGTGTCCAGCAGCTGGCGGACCTTCCGGCCCGCGTCCTTGTCGCTGCCGCTGTCGATGAGGCAGACCTGCGTATCATCCAGCCGCACCAGGCCGATTTTGGCCGGACTTTCGATATAGCAGCTCCGATCTGTGACCTGTACCAGTTCATACATGGGAAACCCTCCATTCAATTGATAAAGGAAAGCCCGGGACGCTGGGGAACGTCCCGGACTTTGTTTTATTTGGCGTATTCAATGGCCTTGGTCTCCCGCAGGAGATGGACCTTGATCTGGCCGGGGTACTCCAGCTCGTCCTCGATCTTCTTGGCGATCTCCCGGGCGAGGAGGACCATCTGGTCCTCGCTGACCACCTCGGGCTTGATCATGATGCGCACCTCGCGGCCGGCCTGGATGGCGAAGGACTTCTCCACCCCGTTGAAGGAGGAGGTGATCTCCTCCAGGGCCTCCAGCCGCTTGATATAGTTCTCCAGGTTCTCCCGCCGGGCGCCGGGCCGGGCGGCGGAGATGGCGTCGGCCGCCTGGACCAGGCAGGCCACGATGGTCCGGGCCTCCACGTCGCCGTGGTGGGCCTCGATGGCGTGGATCACGTTCTCGCTCTCCCGGTACTTCCGGGCCAGCTCCACGCCGATCTGCACGTGGGAGCCCTCCACCTCGTGGTCGATGGACTTGCCCAGGTCGTGGAGCAGGCCGGCCCGCTTGGCCTCGGTGACGTTGGCGCCGATCTCGGCGGCCAGCAGCCCGGCCACGTGGGACACCTCGATGGAGTGGTTGAGCACGTTCTGCCCGTAGCTGGTGCGGTAGCGCATCCGGCCCAGCAGCTTGACCAGCTCGGGGTGCAGGCCGTGGACGTTGGTCTCAAAGATGGCCCGCTCGCCCTCCGACTTGATGACCATGTCCACCTCCCGCTTGGCCTTCTCCACCATCTCCTCAATGCGGGCGGGGTGGATGCGGCCGTCCAGGATCAGCTTCTCCAGGGCCAGCCGGGCGATCTCCCGGCGCACCGGGTCGAAGCAGGAGACGGTGATGGCTTCCGGGGTGTCGTCGATGATAAGGTCCACCCCGGTGAGGGTCTCCAGGGTGCGGATGTTCCGGCCCTCCCGGCCGATGATCCGCCCCTTCATGTCGTCGTTGGGCAGGGGGACCACCGACACGGTGGCCTCGGACACGTGGTCGGCGGCGCAGCGCTGGATAGCAAGGGAGATAATCTCCCGGGCCTTGGTGTCCGACTCCTCCTTGAACCGGGCCTCGATCTCTTTGATCTTCATGGCCGACTCGTGGGTGACGTCCGCCTCCAGCTGCTGGAGCAGGTAGTTCCTGGCCTCCTCGGCGGTGTAGCCGGAGATGCGCTCCAGCTCGGTGACCTGCTGCTGTTTCAGCTTCTCGGCCTCGGCCTGGGTGGCGTCCAGTTTGGCGATCTTGGCGGAGAGCTGCTCCTCTTTCTTCTCGATGTTCTCGGTCTTGCGGTCCAAATTTTCTTCCTTTTGCTGTAAACGGTTCTCCTGCCGCTGGAGCTCAGAGCGGCGGTCCTTGACCTCTTTCTCGTGCTCGTTCTTGGCCTTGAGGATCTCCTCCTTGGCCTCCAGCAGGGCCTCACGCTTCTTGCTTTCGGCGCTCTTATAGGCCTCGTTGACAATGCGGGTGGCCTCGTCCTCGGCGGACTTGATCTCCCGCTCGGCCGTGGCCTTGCGCCGGTTCCAGCCAAAGACCGCCCCGCCCAGAGCGCCCACAATCAGCGTGACGATCATGCCGATAACTGCTATGATTGGGTTCATTGGGTCTTGTTACACCTCCAAAATTTTTCGTGACCGCGGCGGACCGCCGCGGCGCCCGCCGCCGGAGTGGCCTCCGCGCGGGCTTGCAGTAAAAGGCCGCAAGGGGCGGACAGGCGGGCTGCCCGTCCCTCCCTTGCGACAACTGAAAAACATCCCCACAGGTTTTTCAATATTTGTCCACCTAGCATTGTAAAGGCAAACTGCTTTTCTGTCAAGATTTATTCATAATTGAAATGGAGGGTTTTTTGAAAAATTTTTCCAAACCTGAAAAAAACAGGGCGGCCTTTGGCCACCCTACCACAGCTCTCCCACCTGGGCTCCGGTGTAGTACCAGGTGAGAATGTCCTCAAAGGAGCTGCCGCCCTTCGCCATGGCGTTGGCCCCGTACTGGCTCATGCCCACCCCGTGGCCGTAGCCGGTGACATCGAAGGTGAACTGTGCCCCGTCCCAGGAGACGGTGAAACAGGCGGAGCGCAGGGAGAACAGGGAGCGCACCTGGCCTCCGGTGAGGGTGACGCCCCCCAACGTCATAGAGATCACCCCGCCTCCCTCGTTGCGGCTGGCCTCCCCAAACCAGCCGGAGGGGTCGCCGGACAGGTCGACCCCCGGGTAGGCGTTGAGAGTGAGGGACTTCACCTCCCCCGCCCCCAGCGTTATCTGGGTGCGGTAGTTGGGCACCTCATCCCCCTCGGGGCTGTCCACGCTCTTCAGATAGGCCACCGGATTGCCCCAGACCTCCACCGCGTCCACTGTACGCCCCGGGGCGGAGGAGAAAAACAGGGCCTGGATGGGCTTGCCCTCATAGAGGACCCCCAGGCCGTCGGTCCGGGCCACCGCCCGGTCGATCTTTTCCCCGTACTCCCCGGCGTTCAGCCCCCAGCGGGCCTCGGCGGCGGAGCGCTGGATGTAGGCCTGACAGCAGGTGCTGTCGCCGCAGATGTCGGCGCCGGGGTGCTTGCCGCTGTTTTGCAGCACGGCGGTGTAGGTCCGGGCGGCGCAGGCCTGGGCCGCCAGCGCCTCCTCCTCGAAGGAGGCGGGCATTTCCGCCGCTACCACCCCCCACAGGTAGTCCGCCATGGTCAGTTCCACAATGGGCCCCTCTTTGGTCTGGAGGCGCACCGCCTTCCCTCTGTCCCGTACCCCGGTTTGGGTTGCGGAGGACCCGAGGCCGGTGGACGGAAGGGACTCCCCATTGGGCAGCTCTCCGGTCTCGGGCGGCCGGAAGACCGGCTCCCCCCGGACCAGTGCCGCGGGGAGAAAGAACAGGACCGCGGCCAGGAGCAGCGCCGCGCTCACGATCTGGCCCGCCCCCTGGCCCCCCAAATGCCTTCTGTTTTCCCGCGCCATATCTGCCGCCCCCTTTGCCTCTAGTTTATGGGACAGGCAGAGGAAATATGTCTGGGGCAGCCGGGCGGTTTTTGTTGACTTTGTCCAAAGAATAGCGTATGATAAAATACACATTGTATCGAACCGTAAGGAATATGGGAGGAACGACGATGAACAAAAGACGATGGGGAACGCTTCTGCTGGCCGGACTGCTGCTCATTCCGCTGGCCGCCTGCGGGAAAAAGGACCCGGGAGGGGCCTCCTCCGGTTCCGCCAGCCAGCCGGGCAGCGCCTCCGGCTCCGAAGAACCCAGCATCTCCGTCATTGCCCCCGTGGTGGAGCCGGAGCACCCCTTCAGCCAGCCCCTCACCGGCGAGGGACTGGACGAGGACGTCAGCGCCCGCCGGCCCTACGCCGTGATGTTCAACAATCTGAGGAAGGCTCTGCCCCAGATCGGGGTGTCCAAGGCGGACGTGATCTATGAGATCGTGGCCGAGGGGGGCATCACCCGGATGATGGCGGTGTTCCAGGAGCTGGAGGGAGTGGGGGACATGGGCAGCATCCGCTCCGCCCGGGACTACTACGTCAGCCTGGCCAAGGGCCACGACGCCATCTATGTCCACGCCGGAGGCAGCCCTCAGGCCTATGAGGCTTTCGGCAAGCTGAAGATGTCCAACATCGACTTTGTCAACGGCCCCTACGGCAATATGTGCTGGCGGGACCCGGATCGGAGAAAGACCGCCGGGCTGGAGCACTCCCTGCTCACCTCCAGCGAAAAGATCCTGGAGCATCTGCCCAAAAAGTTTGCCCAGGAGCACGACAGCGGCTTTGGGGTGGGCTGGACCTTTGACGAGGATGCCCCCGCCGGGGGGGAGGCGGCCGTCAAGCTGACGGTGCCCTTCTCCAGCTACAAGACCGGCCACTTTACATACGACGCCGAACAGAACCACTACCTCATTGAACAGCATATCGACAAGCAGGATATCCCCTATGTGGACGGCGGCACCAATGAGGCGGTGACAGTGCGCAACGTGCTGGTGCTGTACACCGACGTTAGCCGGGTCAAGGGAGACGACAAGGGCCGTATGGCGGTGCGCACCACCGGGAAAGGGGAGGGCCTCCTGTTTCGGGACGGACAGGCCTATGAGATTAGCTGGGAGCGGAAGAGCGAAGCGGTCTGCTACTCCTTCCTGGACAAGGGAGGAAAGCCTGTCCCCCTGGCTGTGGGAAGCAGCTATATCAATATCATCTCCACTGACGCCAAGGTGGAATGGGAATAATTTCAGAAAAACCGGCCGCCGCCCCCCTTGCCAAGGGGGGTGGTTGGTGTTACAATAACGAGGGACGTAAAGAGTCCGTAAAGATTACAGCGAGAGGAAGTGGGACCTGGATGGAAGGCCGAAGTCGTCAAAAGACGGAGAGCTGCCACGAACGAGGGGCGGCGGAACGGGACCTGTCCGGGTCTCTGCCCCGCCGCCGGTAAATGCCGGAGGGGCGCCGCTGTCCCTCCCCTTGAACATACGTGGCCACAGGCGGGCCGCTCCCTGACCGGGGCGGACGCGCCTGTGGCTTTTCGTGGTCTGTACCAGTACAGAGAGGGGGAAAAACCATGCACGACAACTATGACCTGGAGCAGCTGATGGAGCTGGTCCAGGAGCGGAGATTCCGCGCCCTGCGGGAGATCCTGACCGAGATGAACGAGGTGGATATCGCCGAGTTCCTGGACGAGCTGGATGTGGAACAGGAGATCCTGGTGTTCCGCCTGCTGCCCAAGGACCTTGCGGCGGAGGTCTTCTCCTACCTGGAGGAGGACCAGGAGAAGCTCATCAGCGCCCTCAGCGACAAGGAACTGCGGGAGGTGCTGGATGAGCTGTACATGGACGACACGGTGGACCTGATCGAGGACCTGCCCGCCAACCTGGTGAGCCGCATCCTGCGCAACACCGACGCCTCCACCCGCAGCCAGATCAACCAGCTGCTCAACTATCCCAAGGACTCCGCCGGCTCCCTGATGACCACCGAGTTTGTCTATCTCCACCCCAACAACACGGTGGAGGAGTCTTTTGCCCGCATCCGCAAGGTGGGCCTGGACAAGGAGACGGTCTACACCTGTTATGTCACCGCCAACCGGGTACTCCAGGGGGTGGTGACGGTGAAGCGGCTGCTCATGTCCACCTACGAGACCAAAATCAGCGAGATCATGGAGACCAACGTCCTGTCCGTCACCACCCACGAGGACAAGGAGGACGTGGCCCAGATGTTCTCCAAATACGACCTCACCGCCCTGCCCGTGGTGGACGGGGAGGACCGGCTGGTGGGCATCATCACCGTGGACGATGCCATGGACGTCATGGAGGAGGAGGCCACCGAGGACTTTGAGAAGATGGCCGCCATCCTGCCCTCTGACAAGCCCTATCTGCGCACAGGAGTCTTTGAGACCTGGAAGGCCCGCATCCCATGGCTGATGCTGCTGATGCTGTCGGCCACCTTCACCGGCCTGATTATCACCGGCTTTGAGTCCGCCCTGGCCGCCTGCGTCATCCTCACCTCTTTTATCCCCATGCTGTCGGGCACCGGGGGCAACTCGGGCTCCCAGTCGTCGGTGGCCGTCATCCGCGCCCTCTCTCTGGGAGAGGTGGAGTTCTCCGATGTGCTGGCCGTGGTGTGGAAAGAGGTCCGGGTGGCCCTGTTGTGCGGAGCGTGCCTGGCGGCGGCCAACTTTTGCAAGATGCTGCTGGTGGACCGGTGGCTGATGCACAACCCGGACGTCACCGTGGCGGTGGCCGCCGTGGTGTGCCTGACCCTGATGCTCACAGTGGTGTGCGCCAAGATCGTAGGCTGCCTGCTCCCTATGGCGGCGGAGAAGGTGGGCATTGACCCCGCCGTTATGGCCGCCCCCTTCATCACCACCGTGGTGGACGCCCTGTCTCTGCTCATCTACTTCACCATCGCCACTCGGGTCCTGGGATTGTAGCGGGACAGGCTGCCCGATATAAACGGAATATCCGCAAAAAGAGAGTGCCGTGGGTCCACGGCACTCTCTTTCTGGTTTATGGATTCAGGGTCAGGTAATCTGCCGACACAAATCCGATTGCGGCCTGATGGTCGGCGTTGCGGAAAAGGATCTGATACCAGCCGGACTCCTGGCCCAGGACCACCACCCGGTCTCCGTTGAGCAGGCTGCCCACCCGTCCGAAGGTGGTGCCGGGGCCGGAGCGGACATTCAGGCCCAGCTCCGCGCCGGTGACGGTGCCGGTGGTGGCGGCGCTCTGACAGGTGACGGCGCAGGAGGAGGACAGGCCGTTCCAGGAGGCGGTGATGGTGACAGTCCTGGTCCCCGTGCCGGGGTAGAGGTTGGTGACCATGCCGCCTGAGGTGACGGCGGCTGCGCCGGGGTCGCTGCTGGTCCAGGTGACGGCGGCGCTGCCCGGGTTGGGGAGGATGGAGGCCGTCAGGGTGGCGCTGACGCCGGAGGCCAGGGTGAGCTCGCTCTGATCCAGAGCCAGCTTGTAGCCGCCCGGAGCGCCGGGGTCTTCCGGTGTGGAGGGATCAGAGGGAATATCGGTGATGGGGGTGTGTTCCATCACCCGATAGACCAGAGAGGCCATCTGGGCCCGGGTCAGGGTGCTCTTGGGGTCAATGGCGCCGGAACTGCCCGAGACCAGTCCCTGAGATACCAGAGTGGCGGCGGCGGTTTTTGCGTACCCGGCGAGCTTATCCCTGTCCTGGAAGCGGTCCAGAACAGAGAGAGAGGCGTCGGGACAGCTCTTGCCGATGAGGGGCAGGAAACGGTACAGAATAGAGAAGGCCTGCTCTCTGGTGATGTGTTTCCAGGGGGAGAACTGCCCGTCCCCGGTGCCGGAAGCCAGCCCCTGGCTCTGGGCCCAGGCCAGGGCGGTGTAGAAGTAGTCATTGGGGGATACGTCGGTAAAGGTGCAGGGCTGGGTGACCTCCGGCTGGCCGGCGGCGTTGTAGAGCATCAGGATAAAGTCGCCCCGGCGCATGGGATTTCCCGCGCCGAAGCGGGTGGAGCTGACGCCCCGGACGATGCCCCTGGCGTAGCAGTATTCCACCGCGTCGTAAGCCCAGTGACCGGGGAGGACGTCGTCGTGGACGTAGGAGCGGGAGATCTGGACCGTCCGGCTCATCCCGCCGGCGGAGAAGGTGATGGAGCCCTCTTCCGGATTTTCAGCGGCGGTGAACAGGCCGTTCCGGTCTACCGTGCCCACATTGCCCTGTGTGGTGACGGTGACAGGGCCGAAGTCCCGCAGGGCGGCGCGGCCCCAGTAGCTGCCCGAGACGGTGAGTTGGACCTGTTCCCCGCCCCTTACGGACAGGGAGGCGAGGGAAGAGGACCCTCCGGCCCGGCCGATCTGGAGGTCGGTGAGCTGGTCCACCACGTGGAGCTGGAACTGGCCGGAAAGGGAGCCGCTGGTGACCTGGATGGTGTCGGTCCCCGGGAAGGGGCCGGCGGTGTAGGCCCCGGCCTGTACGGTCCCCAGCCCCTTCTGAGAGGAGTAGGCCGGCGTGGACAGGTTGATGTCCACCGGTTCAAGGCCCTGGCTGATGGCCTTGGGCTGTGTCAGGGGGAGGGAGGAGCCGGCCAGAACCACCTGCCCGTTGTCGGGGGAGGCCAGCCGGTCGGCCCGTCCGTCCCCCCGCTGGTCGGTGACCAGCAGCAGGTAGGACGCGCAGCTCCTGGCCCGGCCGTCGGAGGGGCTGTTTTGTACAGCGGGGCCCGCCTGCCCCGGGATCCAGACGGAGAGGGAGGTGGAGCCGCCGCCGTCCAGGTTGACCACCGTGGTACAGCCCTGGCTGAGCAGCTCCTCGGCCAGATCGTACTGGGACAGACCCACCGAGTGGGCCGACTTCCGGCCGTCCACGGCGTAAAAGACCATGGAGCCGTCGGGCCTGATGCCCAGGGCGGAGCGGGGCTGCCGGCCGTCGGACCGGTAGACCCAGGTGGAGGTATCGGTGAGGCTGCCGTTCCGCACCATGATGTCCCCCACGCCGCATGCCCACTGGGCGGCGGACAGATCGGGGTCCTGACAGTAGGTGGTCAGGGTGATCCGGTCTCCGACCTGGAAGGAGGCGAACATGTCGCCCAGGCCGGCGGCGTCGGCGGCGGTGAGAATGTACTCGTCCGGGCCGATGGAGATGGGCTGGTCGGACAGAAGCAGCTCGGAGACCTCCAGGGCGAGGGTGGAGTTGACGGTGAGGCCGGGGGCCCGGCCTGTGGCGGGGTCGGCCGCTGCCTTCATGCGCACGTACCAGCCGGAACCCTTGCACCGGGTGGAGACGGTGGAGAACTGCTCGTTGAGAAGATAGACGCCCCCCTCCGAGCGGGTCTTGTTGAAATGGGCGGGGGTGACGGTGAGACCGGTGCTGTAGTTGTACAGAGACAGGGACACCTGGGGCCTGTCCAGCACCGCGGCCCGGCCGTCGGCGAGGATCAGGGCGTTTTCCCCGTCGTTGCTGGACTTGTAGACCCCGTCCTCCACCACCAGACCGACGGGCACGCCGGTGGACATGACGAAGAAATCGGCGTTGATGCCGGCCAGCACGTGGTAGCCCTGGGCCTGGGCCTGAGAGACCGCGTGGTTGATACTGGCGCCGCCGTATATCGTCCCGTCGGCCTGGACCGGGATGGCCCGGGCGTCGCTGTCCGGCTCCAGTTCCAGGGCGAAACTCTCCACCCGGCTGCCGTTGTTGACGGTAACGGTGTTGCGGTAGGTCAGGCCGTCGGCGAGCTGGGCGGTGGTCTGAATTTTCTGCTCACCCGCGGCGGCGTAGGCCGTGGGCAGGAGCAGCAGGAAAGCCAGCAGCGCGGCCGCCGCCCTGCGGGAAAGGGGTGTGGTATGTCTCATGGGTAAGCTCCTTTTGTGGGGTGTGATCGGAAAGGGATTTCTCATATTATACCAGAGTGGTCTGTCCCTTTCAATGGAAAAAACGGGAAAAAGGAGGGCGGGCGGAAGTTTACAAAACATTAAGGAATCACTGGTTGAAAAAACCGGCCGCAGGGTGTACAATATACCGATTATGTCTACAGGGAGGTGAGCGCTCTGGAGGAGCGGCACGACAGCGCGGCCAGGACCGTCAGCTTTGTGATGGCGGTCACCCTCATCGGCAAGGTGCTGGGCCTCTACCGGGACCGGCTGCTGGCCGTCCACTACAGCACAGGTCCGGCGGCCAACGCCTTTTTCACGGCCAGCCGGATCCCCCGGGTGTTCTTCGACGCGGTGTTCGCCTCCGCCATCGCCGCCTGTTTTATCCCGGTGTTCAGCGAATACCTGGAGAAAAAGGGGAAAAAGGAGGCCCTGCGCTTCGCGGGGAGCTTCCTCACGGTGGTGGCCCTGCTCACCGGGGCCCTCACCCTGGCGGGGATGGCCTTCCCCGGGCCCTTTGTGGCCCTCTTCGCCGACTACTCCGATCCTCAGACCACCGCCCTGGCCATTTCCCTGACACGGGTGATGTTCCCCACCGTCCTGTTCTCCGGCGTGGCCTTCTCCCTGGTGGGGGTGCTCCAGGCCCAGGACCACTTCACCGCCCCCGCCCTCATGTCGGCGGTGTCCAACCTGGTGATCATCGCCTACTTCTTTACCCTGGACGGGAAGCTGGGGATCTACGGCCTGGCGGGAGCCTATCTGCTGGGCTGGTTTTTGCAGGGGGCCATCCTCCTGCCCCCCCTGCGCGGGCTGAACAGCCCCCTGCGGCCCGGCCTGGAGGTCCGGTCGGAGGGGATGAAAAAGGTGCTGCTCCTCATGGGGCCGGTGATGGTGTCCACCTGGGTGCAGCCCATCACCCTGGCGATCAACTCCCGATTCGGCTCCCGCCTGTACGGCGGGGCGGGGGTGGCCGCCCTGGAGTACTCCTCCAACCTCTATCTGGTGATCGCGGGGGTGTTCGTCCTGTCGGTGACCAATGTGATCTTCCCCAAGCTGTCCCGGCTCACCGCCGGCGGACGGGAGGGGGACTTTCAAAATACCGTCCGGCAGACCCTGCGGCTGACATTGTTCTTTGTCCTGCCCATGTCGGCGGGGCTGGCGGCGGTGGCCCGGCCTCTCATCTCGCTGATCTACGGCGGCGGCCGGTTTGACGCCTTCGCCGTGGACATCACCGCCTCCGCCCTGAGCTGGATGTCTCTGGGTATGGCGGGCTACGCCCTGCAAAACATCCTCAGCCGGGCCTATTTTGCCAGGCAGGAGGGAAAAGTCCCCCTCCTGGCGGGCGGGGCGGCCATTCTGGTGAATATTCTCCTGTGCCGCCTGCTGGCGGACAGGCTGTCGGTGGCCGGGCTGGCCCTGGCCTCGGCGGCCTCGGCCACGGTCTACGCCCTGCTCCTCTTTGTTCCCCTCCAGCGCCGGGGGGAGGGGATCCTGGACGGCCCCGCTCTGGCGGACCTGGCCAAAATGGCCCTGGCCGCCGCCGCCATGGGGCTGTGCGTGGGGGCGCTTTCGGAGGCGCTTGCCCCTGTGCTTCCGGCGGGAAAGGCGGGAGAGCTGCTGTCCCTGGGTCTGTGTGCCGGACTGGGGGTAGTCCTCTACTTCCTGCTGACCCTGCTCCTGCGGGTGGAGGAGACGGGGCTGTGTGTGTCCCTGGTCAAAAAGACGTTGAAACGAGGTTGAGCCATGGAACGAGCGAAAGACATTTTAAACGCCAGCCTTTTCTGGCGCTGGCTGATGGCCCTGTGCCGGTGGTGCGGGAGCCAGTGGCGGGAGAGCGCCGTGATTCGGTGGTTCCTCCACCCCGCCGGCTGGAGCCCGGCCCTGTCGGAGCACAGCGTCTTTTATAAGCTGTGGTCCTGGGTCCGGCGGGGACTGTGCCGGCTGTATGAGCTGCTGCGGCTGGAGGCGCTGTTCAGGGGCAGCGTGTTCACCAACACCTGGTTCTGGTGTCTGATGCCCGTCATGCTGGCCCCCGTGATGCCCACCATGGCGGTGCTGGGGCTGGCGGCGGTGAGCTGCTGTGCCCTGCTGCTGGCCCTGGTGCGCAGCCGGGAGCGGAAGCTGGCCTGGACCCCCATCAACCGCTACATCATCCTCTACGCTGCCGTCTACATGGCGGGGACCCTGTTCTCCGTCAACCTGCGCACCAGTCTGAAGCCCGGCCTGCTCACGGCGGCCTTTATCCTCTTCTCCGTAGTGCTGTGCAACGCGGTGGACAACCGCACCCAGCTGGACGCTCTGCTCACCGCCATGGTGCTGGCCGCCGCGGCGGTGTCGGCCTGGGGCATTTTACAGTATATTTTCCGCTTTGGCTACCAGTCGGCCGCCTGGGTGGACAGCGATATGTTCTCCTCCATCGAGTTCCGGGTGGCTTCCACCATGGGCAATCCCAACATGCTGGGCCAGTACCTAATCCTGGCCATCCCCATCGGCGGGGCCAAGCTGCTCTCGGCAAAGGACTGGACCAGCCGGGGCTTTTATCTGGTCTGCTGCGCCCTGATGTGCCTGTGCATGATCCTCACCTTCTCCCGGGGGGCCTGGCTGGGCCTGCTGTTCGCGGGGGCGGTGTTCTTTATCCTGCTCAATCCCCGGCTGGTGCTGCTCATCCCGCCGGCCCTGGTGCTGCTGTGGATGATCCTGCCCGAGACCGTCACCGCCCGGTTTGCCAGCATCGGCAACCTGGCCGACGCCTCCACCGCCTACCGGGTCCACATCTGGATGGGCACCGTAGCCATGCTGAAGGACTACTGGCTGTGCGGCATCGGCCCGGGGGCGGAGGCCTTCAACATGGTCTATCCCGCATACAGCCTCAACGGCATCGACGCCCCCCACTCCCACAACCTGTTCCTTCAGATCACCTGCGACGCGGGGGTGGCGGCCCTGGCCGTCTTTGTCATCCTGATTTTTGTCTATTTCCGCATGATGTGCGTCGCTCTCAGCCGGGAAAAGGACTGGACCAACCGGCTGCATCAGGTGGCCTTCATCGGGGGAGCCGCGGGCTTCCTGGTCCAGGCCATGACGGATTACTCCTTCTACAACTACCGGGTGCTCTTCCTGTTCTGGGTTTTCCTCGCCCTGGGGGCGCTGTGCGCCCGGCGGGGGGAGCTGGATGAGGGGAGGCTGCTGGCCCTATGATCCGCGTCATGAACGTCATCAGCGACACCAACATCGGCGGCGCGGGCCGGGTGCTGCTGAACTACCTGCGCTACGCCGACCGCAGCCGGTTCGAGCTGCTGGCCGCCCTGCCCCGGGGAAGCCTGCTGAAGGACGCCCTGGAGGAGGCCGGAGCCCAGGTCCATGAGGTGGACGGCATCGCCGACCGCTCCTGGAACCGGGCGGATGTGGGCGTCCTGAAGGCGCTGTTCCGCCAGGTGAAGCCCGACCTGGTCCACACCCACGGCTGTCTGTCGGGGCGGGTGGCGGCCAGGGGATGCCATATCCCGGTGGTGTACAGCCGGCACTCCGCCTTCCCCGTCCCGGCAAAGCTGCGGTATCCCCCCGGCCGGTGGGTCAACAAGCTGGTCAACGAGCGCTATGCCGACCGAATCATCGCCGTCAGCCCCGCCGCCCGGGACAACCTGGTCCAGGGGGGAGTCTCCCCCAAGAAGATCACGGTGGTGATGAACGGCACCGCCCCCGTGGCCCGGACCTCCGAGGGGGAGCGGACGGCCCTGCGGGAGGAGCTGTCCATCCCGCCGGGGGCGGTGGTGTTCGGCATCCTGGCCCGGCTGGAGGACTACAAAGGCCATCTGTACCTGGTGGAGGCGGTCCGGCTGCTGAAGGAGCGGGGGAGGGAGAACTTCACTGTTCTGGCGGCCGGGACAGGCCCCTTTGAGAAGGAACTGTCCCAAGCGGTCCGGGACTCCGGGACGGGGGACCGGCTGAAGCTGCTGGGTTTCCGTTCCGACGCGGCCGCCCTGCTGAACATTCTGGATGTGCAGCTCAACTGCTCCTACGGCACCGAGGCCACCTCCATGGCCCTGTTGGAGGGGATGAGCCTGGGCCTGCCCTCTATCGCCAGCGACTACGGCGGCAACCCCTGGGTGGTAGGGGACGGCGAGACCGGCCTGATCTTCCCCAGCAGGAACGCCGCCGCTCTGGCGGACGCCATGGAGCGGCTGATGGACCGTCCCCAGGAGCGGGAGGCCATGGGCGGTCGGGCCAGGGAGCGCTATGAGAGCACCTTTACCGGCGAGGCTTTCGCCAAAAATACAGAGAACATCTACCTGGATATTCTGAAAGGAGCCAAATAATGGAACAGAAGAAATTCCGCCTGCGCCTGAACCTCTTTGACGGCATCGTTCTGGTGCTGGCCCTGGCGGTGGGAGCCTTCCTGCTGTGGACCGCCATGAAGCCGGAGATCCCTGACGAGGCGGCGCCTGCGTCCACCTCCAGGATTCGCTATACGGTCCGGCTTCAACGCTGCGTCCTTGGGACCAGCGATCTGATCCAGACCGGGGACGAGGTGGCCGACAACATCAAAAATTACGTGATCGGCCAGGTGACGGCCGTGGAGAAGGCCCCCGACCGCCGGCGGATCCTGGACCGGGAGAACCTGCGGATGGTCTGGGTGGAGACGGAAGAGTTTGAGGATGTTCTGGTCACCCTTGAGACCTCCTGCGAGATCACGGAAAGCGCCATCGTAGTGGACGGCGGGTTCCAGCTGCGGGTGGGCAACACCGTCCATATGCGGGGGATAGGCTATATGGGCAGCGGACCTGTGGTGGCCATTGAGGAGGTGGCGAAATGAAGCTCATAGACAGAGACGGCCGGCTGTTCGGCAGGATCAGCGTCATTGACCTGCTGGTGATCGCGGTGGTGGCGGTGATCGCGGCGGCTGTATATGTGAAGAACAACGCCACCCCCACCGGCTCCGACGGGGTGAAGGAGGTGCCTATCGTCTTTCAGGTCCGGACCACCGGGACGGAGAGCTACGTTGCCGACGCGCTCCGGGTGGGGGACAAGATCTACGACCCCAACTACTCCAGCGGCGGCGGGCCCGTGGGGGAGATCACCGAGATCCAGGTGCTGAGCGACCCGGGCACCGCTGTGTATGAGAATATGCCGGACGGAACGCTGCCCAGGATAGAGGTGGCGGGCACGGTGGACCTGCTGGTCACCGTCAAGGGCACCGGTGTGAGCGATGGCCGAAGCTACTCCATCAACCGGGTCTATGAGCTGGGGGTCAACTCCTCCAGGACTTACCGGACCAACCGGGCGATTTTCAACGGCACCGTGATCGAGATTATGGATTAAAGGGATATTTCCGCGGGACAGGAGGGGCGGTATGAAGATTCTGATGGCCACCATGGGCCTGGATATCGGCGGGGCGGAGACCCACATTGTGGAGCTGGCCAAGGAGCTGAAAAGCGAGGGGCACGACGTGGCCATCGTCTCCAACGGAGGGGTCTATGTGCCGGAAATAGAGGCCGCCGGCATCCGCCACCACCAGGCCCCCCTCCACCGGCGCAGTGTGCGGGACATGCGCCGGGCCAGATCGGTGCTGCGCCGGGTGCTCCGGGAGGAGCGGCCCGATGTGGTCCACGCCCACGCCCGTATCCCCGCCTTCCTGTGCGGCTCGCTGTGCCGGAGGATGAAGCTGCCCTTTGTCACCACCGCCCACTGGGTCTTTGATACCAGCGGCGCGCTGCGCTACCTCACCGACTGGGGGGAGCGCACCGTGGCGGTGTCCGACGATATCAAGGAGTACCTGATCCGGGAGTACGGCCTGCCCGCCGGACATATCTCGGTGACCATCAACGGCATCGACACCGGCAAGTTCTCCCCGGAGATTTCCGGGGAGCGGGTGGTCCGGGAGTTCGGCCTGGACCCGGACCGGCCCATCCTCTCCTACGTCAGCCGCATGGACGAGGACCGGGCCCTGGTAGCGGGCCAGCTCATTGAGCTGGCCCCCGAGCTGGACAAAGCCGTGCCCGGCATCCAACTGCTTATCGCCGGCGGCGGCAATGTCTTCGATAAGCTGAAGGTCCGCTCGGAAGAGATCAACCGCCGAATGGGCCGTCCCTGTATCGCCATGACCGGTCCCCGCACCGATATCAACGAGATCGTGGCGGCGGGGGACCTGTTTGTGGGGGTGTCCCGGGCGGCGCTGGAGGCTATGGCGGTGGGGAAGCCCGTCATTGTGGCGGGCAACGAGGGCTACCACGGCCTGTTCGGGCCGGACAAGCTGGCCGAGGCCCAGGCGGGCAACTTCTGCTGCCGGGGCCTGCCCATGTCCGATCCGAAAACGCTGCTGGACGACGTGGCCGCCGCCTTCGCCCTGCCCCAGGAGGAGAAGGAGCGGCTGGGGGCCTATGGCCGCCAGGTGATCTTCGACCACTACTCGGTGCGGCGGATGGCGGCCGACTGCCTGGCCATGTATGACCAGGTGCGGCGGAGAAAATTCAATGTTGTCATGAGCGGCTACTACGGCTTTGGCAACGCGGGGGACGACGCCATCCTGGAGTCCATCCACCAGGCCATCCGGGCCGCCAGCGGCGACGTATCGGTAACGGTGCTGTCCAACGACCCGGACCAGACCCGGGGGCAGTACGGGGTGGAGGCCATCCCCAGGTTCCGGGTGTGGCGGGTGTGCCGGGCTCTGCGCCGGTGCGACGCCCTGCTGTCCGGGGGCGGGAGCCTGCTCCAGGACGCCACCTCCACCCGGTCGCTGCTCTACTACCTGTCCGTGATCCGCTGTGCCCAGCTGCTGCGCAAGCCGGTGATGCTCTACGCCAACGGCATCGGCCCGGTGCGCAGGCCGGCCAACCGCCGCCGGGTGAAGCGGGTGGTGGAGAGAGCTTCTCTGGTCACCCTGCGGGACCACGCCTCCGCCCGGGAACTGGAGGCGATGGGGGTCACCCGCCCGGTGCAGGTCACCGCCGACCCGGTGTTTCGCCTGGAGCCTGTGGGAGCGGAGCGGACAGCGGAGCTTTTGACGGCTGCCGGGCTGGAGCCGGGGGAAGCCTTCGCCGCGGTATCCGTCCGGAACTGGCCGGCGGGCGAGGGCTTCTGGACCGGGCTGGCCCGGCTGTGTGACCACCTGCGCCGCGCCTATGGACTGAATATCCTGTTTTTGCTGATGCAGCCCGAGCGGGACCGGGAGGTGACCGCCCGGGTGCGGGCGCTGATGGACGAGCCCGCCCATGTGCTGGACCTGTCCGCCACGCCCCGGGAGCTGATGGGGGTCCTGGGCCAGTCCCGGCTGTGCGTGGCCATGCGGCTGCACACCCTGATCTTTGCCGCCCGGATGGCCGTCCCCGCCCTGGGGCTGGTCTACGACCCCAAGGTGGCCAGCTATCTGGAGGAGCTGGACCTGCCCGCCGCCGGGAATGTGGAGGACTTCGACGGCCCGGAGGCTATCCGCCGGGCCGTCGCCCTTATGGCCGATTACGACCATGTCCTTGCCCGCCTGAGAGACAAGTCCGCCCAGCTGGCCCAGGCTGCCGGAGAGAACGAGCGGCTGCTGCTGGAGCTGCTGGAAGGGAAAAAATGAAAAAAAGGATTCTGATTTGCGTACTGGCTGTCCTCCTGACGCTCCCCTCCTGCGGGGCGCCGCCGGCGGAGGAGGCCCGGCTCACCGTGGTTTGTACCACCTACCCCATCTACCTGTTTGCCTCCTCCCTGACCGAGGGAGTGGACGGCGTGGCGGTGGAGCGGCTGGATACCGGCTCCACCAGCTGCCTCCACGACTACTCCCTGTCCATGGCGGACATGAAGAAGCTGGAGCGGGCCGACGTGATTGCCCTCAACGGCGCAGGGCTGGAGGAGTTCCTGGAGGACGCCCTGGCGACCTCCGACGCGGCGGTGATCGACTGCTCAGTGGGGGTGGAGCTGCTGGAGAACCTGTCCCACCACCACGACGAGGATGGGGAAGATGAGCACGACCACGGCCACTGGGACCCCCACTACTGGATGGACCCGGCCAACGCCCGGATCATGGCGGCCAACCTGCGAAACGGCCTGGTCCTTCTGGACCCGGACCACGCCGCTGAATATGAGGCCAACGCCGTGAAAACCGATGAAATGCTCCTCCATATCGAGGAGGACGCCCGGGAACTGCTGGACCAGTATCTGCCCGACGGCCTCCCGGGGCTTATCACCTTCCACGACGGCTTTCAGTACTTCGCCCGGGCCTTTGACCTGCCCCTGCTGGCCTCCATTGAGGAGGAGGCGGGCAGCGAGGCCAGCGCCCACGAGATCGTGGAGATCACCGGGCTGGTCAGAGAATACGATATCCCGGTGATTTTTACCGAGGTCAGCGGTTCCGACGCTACCGCACAGGCCATCAGCCGGGAGACCGGCTGCCGGGTGGCCCAGCTGACCATGATCATGGATGGCCCGGACGCCTCCGACCCGGAGTTCGGCGGGGCGGCGCACTACGGCCAGCTGCGCTGGAACATCAGAAGCATCATCAACGGCTTTCGGGGGGAAGGGACGGTGCCCAACGGATGAGAAAGATCAAACACGGCAAGCTGGCCGCCGGCTGCGCCGACAGCTGCTGCCTGAAGCTGGAGGGGCTGTCCGTCAGGCTGGAAGGGGACTCCATCCTGGAGGATGTGTCCTTCCACCTCCACTGTGGGGAGATCGTCGCCCTCATCGGCCCCAACGGGGCGGGCAAGTCCACCCTTTTCCGCAGCATCCTGGGCCAGACGGGCTATAAAGGGAAGATCACCTTTTCTCCCGCCGGAGGCCCGGCCATCCGGCTGGCCGACGGTGAGATTACCGGCGGGGCCCGGCCCCTGGTGGGCTATGTCCCCCAGGCCCCCCACTTCGACCGGGGAGACCCGGTGTCGGTGCTGGACTTCTTCACCGCCGCCACAGCAAAGTGGCCGGTGTGGCTGCCCATCCCTCAAAAGTACCGGGACCGGGCTGCGGCCTGTCTGGCCCGGGTCCACGGGGAGGACCTCCTGGACCGGCCCATGGGCGGCCTGTCCGGGGGACAGCTCCAGCGGGTGCTGCTGGCCCTGGCCCTGGAGCCGGTGCCCCACATCCTCATTCTGGACGAGCCCCTGTCCGGGGTGGACATTGAGGGGGAGCACCAGCTGCTGGAGATGCTGGACGAGCTGCGCACTCAGTACGACCTGTCCATCTTCCTGTCCACCCACGACTTCGCCACCCTGGGCCAGTTCGCCGACAAGGTGATCCTGCTCAACCGCCGAGTGCTGAAGTCGGGCCCGCCGGAGGAGGTCCTGTCCTCCCCGGAGTTTTTTGAGACCTTCCATCTGCGGATGGGAAAGGGGGGCGGACAATGAGCCTCTGGTATACGCTGGTGGACCTGTTACCCTTCGAGTGGGCGGAGCCCGGGTCCATGTACTTCATGAAGCACGCCCTGCTGGCGGTGCTGGTGATCACCCCCCTGTTCGGCATCCTGTCCACCATGGTGGTCCACAGTCGGATGTCCTTCTTCTCCGACGCCCTGGGTCACTCCGCCTTTACCGGCATGGCCATCGGAGCCATCTGCGGCTTTCACGAGCCCACCTGGGCGGCGGTGGTCTTCGCCCTTCTGTTCGCCCTGCTGTTCAACGTGGTGCGCCGCCGCTCCGCCCTGGCCAGCGACACGGTGATCGGCGTCTTCTCCTCCACCGCCGTGGCCCTGGGCATCTTCCTGTCCACCCTGGGGGGCCGGTCCTTCACCCGGTTCAACTCCCTGCTCATCGGCGATATCCTCTCGGTGGAACCCTCCAAGATTGGCGTGCTGGCCCTGATTTTGCTGCTGGTGGTTTTGCTGTGGGTGGTGTCCTTCAACCAGCTGATGCTCTCTGCCGTCCACCCCGCCCTGGCCGACAGCCGGGGGATTCAGGTGTTCTGGCAGGAGACGGTGTTCTCCATGGCCATCGCCGTAGTGGTTACCCTGTCCATGACCTGGGTGGGCCTGCTGGTCATCAACTCCCTGCTGGTCCTGCCCGGGGCCGCGGCCCGGAACGCGGCCCGGAACATGGGACAGTACCATCTCTTCTCCCTGCTGGGGGCTGTCCTGGCCGGTATTGCCGGGCTGATGACCTCCTATTACGTGGGCGGCTCCGCCGGCGCGGCCATCACCCTGTATCTGGCGGTGTGGTTCACCCTCACCTTTCTAATTCGGAAAAAGGGGTAAAGCATGGACACAAAAAGACGGTCCAAGGCTATAAAAGAATGGTCCCTGGTACTCATTATTGTGTGTTTGATTGTCTGGGCAGTGATTGGAATATCCTATTATGTTTTCCCGGGTGAGTGGAGGGTGACCAACGAAGTAGATCGGGCGATCAGAGAATGCCTGCCCGGAATCGAAGCATTCATGGAGAAAAACCGCACGTTGCTGGACGAGGCGCTCTCCCTCTGGGAGGAGAGCGAGTTCCGGCAGGAGGTGGAATTTCCCACAAACAAGCTGTATTACACCATCCCGCCGGTCAACGATTCGAGGACGGCGGATGACACCTCTGAGATACCGGAGGAGCTGATCGAAATTTTTGACCGGCTGGAGGGGGACGAAACAGAGTGGGTGTCAGTATCGCTGGAGCCGGATGGAATTTTACTGGGCTGGGGATTCCGAACCTATGTTGATATTTATGTTTTCCACTCTGAAAGATGGAAAAATCAATGGTATCACGAGGGGCAGGGGGGTAATTACGATTTAGGCGGCGGCTGGTATGTGTGCTTTTTTGGTGTGCTGCGCGGATGACCTTTCTGGTTCGGAAAAAATGAGTCCGGGAAATGGCGGCCTTTGCCGCTTGACATTTCCCCCGGCGGGTGATATAGTAGCCCTGTCAAAAATGGCTTTGACGGAGAAGCGGTCAAAATAAGCGCCCAGAGAGGAGCGCCAAGTGCTGAAAGCGCTCTGCGCGGAAGTTGACCAGTACCACTCCGGAGCCGCCCGGGAGGACCGGGACGGGGCCTCCCGTTACAGAGGACACGAGCGACGGCGAAAGCCGTAAGCAGGGTGGAACCGTGGGATTTATTATCTCACCCCTGATTTATACTCAGGAGTGAGATTTTTCTTGCCCCTATCAAAACAGGAGGTCATAAACATGTCCGAAGAAAACAACCAGTATACCTTTGAAAACGAGGAGTACCGCCGCACCTACTGGCACACCTGCTCCCACGTGCTGGCCCAGGCCATGAAGCGGCTCCACCCCGAGGTGAAGCTGGCCATCGGCCCCAGCATCGACAACGGCTTCTACTACGACTTCGACACCCCCGAGCCCTTCACCGAGGGAGAGCTGGCCGAGCTGGAGGCCGAGATGCGGAAGATCTGCAAGGAGAAGCTGAAGCTGGAGCGCTTCGAGCTGCCCCGGGTGGAGGCCATCAAGTTTATGGAGGAGAAGGGCGAGCCCTTCAAGGTGGAGCTCATCAACGACCTGCCCGAGGACGCGGTGATCTCCTTCTACAGGCAGGGGGAGTTCACCGACCTGTGCGCCGGCCCCCACCTGGACTCCACCGGCCGGATCAAGGGCAACGCCATCAAGCTCACCGCCTGCAACGCCGCCTACTGGCGGGGGGACTCCAGCCGGGAGACCCTCCAGCGCATCTACGGCGTGGCCTTCCCCAAGAAGGACGAGCTGGACGAGTACCTGGCCAAGATCGAGGAGGCCAAGAAGCGGGACCACCGCCGGCTGGGCAAGGAGCTGGGCCTGTTCATGCTCCGGGACGAGGGCCCCGGCTTCCCCTTCTTCCTGCCCAAGGGCATGACCCTGAAAAACACCCTGCTGGACTACTGGCGGAAGGTCCACAAGAAGTACGGCTACGTGGAGATCTCCACCCCCATCATGCTCAACCGCCAGCTGTGGGAGCGCTCCGGCCACTGGGACCACTACAAGAACAACATGTACACCACTGTCATCGACGACGTGGATTTCGCGGTGAAACCCATGAACTGCCCCGGCGGGATGCTGGTGTACGCCAGCGAGCCCCACTCCTACCGGGAGCTGCCCCTGCGCGTTGGTGAGATCGGCCTGGTCCACCGCCACGAGCTCTCCGGGGCCCTCCACGGCCTGTTCCGGGTGCGCTGCTTCAACCAGGACGACGCCCACGTCTTTATGACCCGGGACCAGATGCAGGACGTGATCCAGGAGACAGTCCGCCTCTTTGACGAGGTCTACTCCGTCTTCGGCCTGAGCTACACCATTGAACTGTCCACCATGCCCGAGGACCACATCGGCACTGAGGAGGAGTGGGAGCGCAACCAGGACATCCTCAAGGCCGCCATCACCGCTATGGGCAAGGACTTTGTCATCAACGAGGGGGACGGGGCCTTCTACGGCCCCAAGCTGGACTTCCACCTGGCCGACTCCCTGGGCCGGACCTGGCAGTGCGGCACCATCCAGCTGGACTCCCAGCTCCCCGAGCGCTTCGAGCTGGAATACACCGGCGAGGACGGTCAGAAGCACCGCCCCGTCATGATCCACCGCGTTGTTCTCGGCTCCATCGAGCGGTTCATCGGCGTGATCACCGAGCACTTCGCCGGGGCTTTCCCCGCCTGGCTGGCTCCCGTTCAGGTGAAGCTGCTCCCCGTCACCGACCGGGCGGAGGAGTACGCCGAGAAAGTCGCTGCCGGCCTGGACGCCAAGGGCTTCCGGGTGGAGGTGGACGGCCGCAACGAGAAAATCGGCAAGAAGATCCGGGAGGCCACCCTGGAGAAGATCCCCTACATGCTGGTGGTGGGCGACCGGGATATGGAGAACGGCACCGTCTCCGTCCGGCACCGCTCCGGCGAGGACCTGGGGGCCATGACCCTGGACCAGTTTGCCGCCCTGCTGGGGGACGAAGTGAAGGAAATGACCATCAAATAAAGGGACAGCCCCGGCCGTATGGCCGGGGCTGATTTTTACACCTGATTCACAATTCCGATGAACAGGGGGATGTCCTGGGTGCGGATGACGAAGAGGAAGGGCCGGTCCAGGTCCATGATACAGACCTCGGTGGGCTGGGGCGGGAGGCTGAAATTCTTGACAGAGATGATGGTGACGGCGGCGGCTTCCACTCCCTCCTCGTCCACCTTCACCCGGGCCAGCTGCTTGGCGTCGGAGACGAAAGCGTCCAGGTCGGTGAGGGCGGTCAGGTCGGCTTTCTCCGGGGCCAGCAGGTCGGTGATCCCCAGGGAGGTCAGGGCCTCTTTCAGGTCCAGGTCGGAGTTTACGTCGAATTTGGGCACCGACCACTGTACCTCCCCCCAGGTACAGGCGTCCCCGTAGAACTCCAGGCGGGAGAGAAAGTCGGGCTCATTCAGCAGGGATTCGGGGGCCACTCCCTCGTCGGGCAGGACAAAGACCATTTCACCCAGGTTGGTGAATATCCGGGCGGCCTGATAGCCGTCCCGGCGGATAAAGTTGGCGTCCTCGATCCTGTGCATGAAGTCCACCTTGCTCTCGTTTCCGGCGGCGTCGGTGAAGATGTCCTCCTGGGTACCTTCCTCATGGAATTTGTCCACCCAGGCGGCCTTGTAGTATAGGGAGGAGACCAGCAGGGCCAGGAGGTCCGGCTCGGTCTGAACCACCGGCTGGTCCCCGCCGATGAGGCCGTTGGTCTGCTTGCTCACCCAGCTTGTGACGGCCTTGTCAGCCTCACTCTCCCCCATGGGGACGGCGTAGGCCCCGGCGTAGTACTTCTGAGCCAGGGCGTCCAGCGTCTCCTGGACGTAGTTCCCCTTCAAATTGCTGTTGAGCCAGACGGAATTACTTAAAATCAAGGCGCTCTGCCCGTCGTCGGTATACAGCGTCCGCCAGACGTGCTCTACCTGGTTCTGGAGGGCCTCCACACCTTCCGCCCCTATGGCGTCCAGCACCTGCTGCCGGCTGTCGCCGTTGGCGCACTGGGCCAGCATGGCCAGGGCGGACCACAGGGACAGGGGGGAGTAGATGGCATTTTTTCCCTCCTGGCCCGCCAACACCAGGGGGGTGCTCCTGGCGGTGAAGGCGGTCAGGGCGGCGTGCTCCGCCTCGGTAATGTGGCTGTTCTCCCCGCGGAGGGCGGCCAGGGCATCCTGATATTTGTCGTAGGCCTCCTGGTAGGCCTTCCAGCCTCCGATGGGGTCCTCCGCCGGTATCTGGGGCTGCTTGGGAAATTCCGGATAGACCGGCTCGGCCAGAGTATAGCTCATTTTCTCGGGCTCCTTTCTGTCGGGCTCGCCCGTACCGACGGCGCAGCCGGCCAGCAGCAGGACGGAGGCCAGGGCGAGGGATACGATTCGTTTCATGGCGGAGTCTCCTTTCCGTTTTAGGTTCTTACTCTTATAGACGCATTTTTGGGGAAAAGGTTCCCGGTTTTGGAAAATAAAACGGGCGGCCACAGGCCGCCCGTTTAACTCACATACGGGAGGAGCTTACTCCTCAAGATCCTCTCCGGGCTCCTCGTCCTCGTCGTCGCTGAGCTCCATGGCGTAGCGGGTCCCGCAGGCGGGACACTCCACCTCGCCGTCGGCCAGGGCCTCGTCGTCCACCAGGATGTCGGCCCCGCAGGTGGGGCACTCCACCTCGAACCAGTCGTCGTCGTAGTCCTCGTCGTCCTCATCCTCGTCGAAGACCACCTCTTCCACGTCGGCCAGGTCGTCGGACAGCACGTCGATCTCCTCGCCCAGGTTGAGGG
>CANSSJ010000008.1 GCA_947649625.1 uncultured Bacillota bacterium
GCGGCCAGCTGGCGGTAGATGGGCTTGCGCAGGTCCAGGTCCCGGATGATGGCGGCGGGGCGCAGGTCGAACACCTTCTCCACCGCCTCCTCCAGCTTGGCGTCGGAGACGGTCCCGGTTCCGAAGGTATCCACCCGGACGGAGACGGGCCGGGCCACCCCGATGGCGTAGGCCAGCTGCACCTGGCAGCGGGAGGCCAGCCCGGCGGCCACCACGTTCTTGGCCACCCAGCGAGCGGCGTAGGCGGCGGAGCGGTCCACCTTGGTGGGGTCCTTGCCGGAGAAGGCACCGCCGCCGTGGGGGGCGGACCCGCCATAAGTGTCCACGATGATCTTGCGGCCGGTGAGGCCGGAGTCCCCCTGGGGACCGCCGATGACGAAGCGGCCGGTGGGGTTGACGTAAATTTTGGTGTTCTCGTCCAGCAGTTCAGCGGGAATGATGGGCTTGATGACCAGCTCGATCATGTCCTTCCGGATCTGCTCCAGCTCGGCCTCGGGGCCGTGCTGGGTGGACACCACCACCGCGTCGATGCGCTTGGGTTTGTTGTTCTCGTCATACTCCACGGTGACCTGGGTCTTGCCGTCGGGGCGCAGGTAGTCCACCTTGCCCTCCTTGCGGACGCGGGTGAGCTGCATGGCCAGCTTCTGGGCCAGGGAGATGGGCAGGGGCATCAGCTCGGGGGTCTCGTCGCAGGCGTAGCCGAACATCATGCCCTGGTCGCCGGCGCCGTTGTCCAGGCCGTCGGCCTGGGCGCCCTCCTTGGCCTCCAGGCACTTGTCCACCCCCATGGCGATGTCCCCCGACTGCTCGTCGATGGAGGTGATGACCGCGCAGGTGTTGCAGTCAAAGCCATACTTGGCCCGGTCGTAGCCGATCTCCTGGACCACCTGGCGGGCCACCTTGGGAATGTCCACGTAGCAGGAGGTGGTGATCTCCCCCATCACGTGGATCAGGCCGGTGGTGGCTGTGGTCTCGCAGGCCACCCGGGCCTGGGGGTCCTTCTCGTAGATGGCGTCCAGCACCGCGTCGGAGATCTGGTCGCAGATCTTGTCGGGATGCCCCTCGGTGACGGATTCAGATGTAAAAAGTCGCTTTGCCATGGTTTTTTCTCCTTTCTGTTGTTGGGAGCGCAAAAAACACCCCGCCGGACGGCGGAGCGTTATGTTTGGTTGCACCCTCATCTTTCGATACACTACCGCCGGATTTAGCACCTTGCGCGTACACGCAGGTTGCCGGGCTTCATCGGGCCGTTCCCTCCACCGCTCTTGATAAGGCTATTCAGTTGTCTGGTATGATTATAAATCAGCCTCCCGGCCTTTGTCAAGCGGTTTTCTCCAGGTTTTTACACCGCGTACTCATAGAGCAGGAAGCTGGCCAGACCGGTGCTCTTATACCAAATCTGCTTTGTCTCGATGTACACAAAGCCCGCCCGCTCGTAGAGGCGCTGGGCGGCGGCGTTGCTGTCCAGCACGTCCAGCCGCAGGGCCTTCCAGCCCCTCTCCCGGGCCACCGCAACGGCCCCCTGGATCATCTCCAGAGCCAGCCCCCGGCCGGACAGGGCCGGAGATACCCCCAGAGTGTGGATCACCGCCGTCTCCCCGTCCGCCGCGTCCACCCGCCAGGGGGGATTGCCGTAGGTCTTGTCCGTCCCCTGGGTGAGGACCATCCCCGCGGCCAGCGCCCCTTCCAGCTCGCCCACATACAGCGTCCCGGCATCTATGGCCTTTTGAAAGTCCGCTTCAATGGGGTATACCCCCCTCCGCCAGCCCAGACCCGTGTTCCCCACCTGGGCCTGAAAGCGGTCGGTTATCCCGTCGTAAAGCTCCAGAATAGCGTCCATGTCCTCCGGGACCGCCCGTCGGATGTTCAGCATGTGCCGCTCCCCCCTGTTTTATTTGGTGGTATTATATCGCAATTGGAGGAAAAATCAAGAAAAACCCCTTGACATCTGCCCGTGCAGATGTTATTATTTTAGCACGGGCGGAAGTGAGGTGAGGATATGTCCCCGAAAGGACGTCCAACCAGCAACAAAAAAACTGAACGTCTTGAGATGCGACTTGCACCTAACGAGCTGGCCCTCATGCAAGAATGTGCAGACAGGCTGGGAATTTCCAAATCGCAGGTTATTCTCATGGGCGTACAGTTGGTAAAGGCTGAGCTGGACAAAAAATAGAGTGTTGGCCGCCATAGCAAAGTGAACCAACACTCCATAAACCAACCCCGGAGGGAGGGTAAATCTTACTATACCACTCCTCCGAGCGAAAATCAAGGAGGAAATATGGATGTGACAAAGCTGTACGATTTGGAGGAGGCAATTCAACATCTTTCCGACGGTCTGAATGCAATTGAGGTCATGGTCATGGGCCTGGAACAGATGCAGGATGCCCATGCAGGCGGGCTTTATGCCGTCTGGCGATATCTGAATGGAGCCAATCAAGAAGTCCACAGGCAATTGGCCGCCTGTCTGAACGCGATATGAGGAAACGGACCGCCCAGCCGGGCGGTCCGCTGATTTTATTACCGGGCCAGGCTCTGGAAGTGGGTCAGAACAGGGTTGACCCCGGTCTTTTTACCGTTCTCGTAGGTGTAGAAGCCGGCGCCGCTCTTGCGGCCCAGGAAGCCGGACACCACCAGCTTGCGCAGCAGCAGGGAGGGGGCGTACTTGGAGCCGATCTCCTTCTCCATGACCGTCATTACGTTGAGGAGGACATCCAGGCCGATCATGTCGGCCAGCTCCAGGGGGCCCATGGGGTGGTTGCAGCCCAGCTTCATGCCGTTGTCCATCTCCTCCACCGAGCCGATGTAGGAGCCCACGATGACGCAGGCCTCGTTGAGCATGGGCAGCAGGGCCCGGTTGACGATGAAACCCGGCTTGTCGTCAGCCTGAATCAGGGTCTTGCCCATCTTCTCGCCTACCTCCTTGACGGCGGCCAGCACCTCCTGGGTGGTGAGCAGACCGAAGATGACCTCGCACAGCTTCATCCGGGGCACGGGGGAGAAGAAGTGCATACCCACCACCTGGGAGGGGCGTTTGGTGGCGGCGGCCAGGGCGGTGAGGGAGATGGAGGAGGTGTTGGAGGCGAAGATGGTGTGAGGCGGGCAGACTTCCTCCAGGGCTTTGAAGACGGCCTGCTTGGCCTCCAGCACCTCGATGATGGCCTCGATGACCAGATCGGCATTCTTGGCGCCCTCCAGGGTGGCGTCGTAGCTCAGGCGGGACAGGGCGGCGTCCCGGTCCTCCGCGGCCATACGGCCCTTCTCCACATCTCGGGCCAGCGCCTTCTCAATGTTGGCCCTGGCCCGGTCCAGGGCCTCCTGCCGCTGGTCGTTGAGGGTGACGGTGTAGCCGCTGGTGATGGCATTCTGGGCGATGCCGCTGCCCATCAGGCCGGCGCCCACCACAAAAATATTCTGGATAGCCATAGTTTTGACCCCTTTTCTTTCCTTTTTCTGATCGCGGCGCCGCCCTTCCAGCTGCGGTGCCCCGATGGGCCTATCTTAGCATATCAACTGCCGCAGGTCTCAGCGTAAATGGGCTTAAAACCTGCAAATATTGACCTCTCTGAAAAAATGTGGGGAAAGCGCCCGCTTTCCCCACGTTTAACATAAATTTCCTTCAAAAATCTTCAGTAGCTGTTCAGGGCGGCGGAGCCGTCGTCCCGTCCCTTCTCGATGGAGCGGACGACCGCCCAGTAACCGAAATCCTTGTTCACCTGGACATAAAACCGGTCCCCGGCCTTTCTCCCCAGCAGGGCGGAGCCCATAGGGGACTCCTTGCTGATGAGGCCGTGGGACACGTCCTGGCGCACGGTGGTCACCACCTGCCAGGTCTCCTCCTCATCATCTTCCTCCAGCCAGATGGTCACCTTGTCATACAGGCCCACGGCGTCGCCGTCGGAGTGGTCCTCGATCACCCGGGCGGTCTTGATCATATTCTCCAGATAGCGGATGCGGCTCTCGTTTTTGTTCTTCTCCTGCTTGGCGGCCTTGTACTCGAAGTTCTCGCTCAGGTCCCCGAAGGCCCGGGCCACCTTCACCTCCTCCAGCAGCTGGGGGCGGAGGGTGATGCGCCGGTAGTCCAGCTCCTCCCGCATTTTTTTAATATCGGTTTTCGTTAACTCATTGTGCATGGTACGCCTCTCAACAGTTATCAAAATAGTTTTGCAGCTTTTCCACAAAGCGGCCAATGTGTATGCCGTCCACGAAGGAGTGGTGCGCCTGGACGGAGACGGGGATCAGCAGCCGCCCGTCCTTCTCGTGGTACTTGCCCCAGTCGAAGAGGGGGGTGGCGTTGTCCTTCTTTCCCGAGTTGGTGTGGGAGATGTGGGTGTATGTGACCCAGGGCATAGGGGAGCACTGAAACACATCGTTGCCCAGGGGCCCTGTAAAATACGGCACCTGCTCATGGGCCGTCTTTGCGGCCAGCCGGCAGTAGTCCTCCAGACCGTCCCGCATGGGGACGTTGACCACCTTGAACAGCTCCGCGCCCTCATCCAGGTAGGTGAACGCGGTGTCGATCCGGTCGAACAGGACGATTTGCCCGTCCACAAAGCGGTAGCGAAAGGCTTCAATCTCATTGGCGCACTTGCAGACGGCGTGCACCATTGCCAGGGTGAAGGAGATACCCTTTTCCTTCACTATGTGTTTGAAATTGGTGATGTCCGCCTCAAAGGTCACACAGAAAGCCGGCTCCACGCTGTTCCGGAACACCATACAGTGCATGGCTCTGTCCCATGTTTTCTCGTCAATCACCTTGTAGGGATTCATCCTTTACGCCTCCCAGCCGGCCAGATAGGCTTTCTGGTCCTCGGTGAGGGTGTCGATGGTCAGCCCCATGGCGGCCAGCTTCACCCGGGCGATCTGGTCGTCGATCTCGTCGGGGACGATATAGACCTTTTTCTCCAGCCCCTCCCGGTGCTTGGCCAGCCACTCCAGGGACAGGGCCTGGACGGCGAAGGACATGTCCATGATCTCGGCGGGGTGGCCGTTGCCCCCGGCCAGGTTGACCAGCCGGCCCTCGGCCAGCACGTTGAGAACCCGACCGTCGGCCAGGCGGAAGCCCTCGATATTCTGCCGGCGGGGGAAGGTCTCGGCGGACATGGAGCGCAGGGCGGCCACGTCCACCTCGCAGTCGAAGTGGCCGGAGTTGCACAGCACGGCGTTGTTCTTCATCACCTCAAAGTGCCGCTTGACGATCACGTCCTTGCAGCCGGTGGCGGTGACGAAGATATCGCCGATTTTGGCGGCCTCGTCCATGGACATCACCCGGAAGTTCTCCATGGTGGCGTCCAGGGCCTTGAAGGGGTCCACCTCGGTGACCACCACATTGGCCCCCATCCCCTTGGCCCGCATGGCGATGCCCTTGCCGCACCAGCCGTAGCCGGCCACCACCACCGTCTTGCCCGCCACGATCAGGTTGGTGGTGTGCATGATGGCGTCCCAGGTGGACTGGCCGGTGCCGTACTTGTTGTCGTAGTAGTGCTTGGCCTTGGCGTCGTTCACCGCCATCATGGGGCAGGGCAGGATGCCCTCCCGCTCCCGGGCGTAGAGGCGGTGGATGCCGGTGGTGGTCTCCTCACAGCCGCCGATGAGCCGGTCGCCGTACCGGGCGCACTTGCCGCCCAGCAGGTTAATCAGGTCGCCGCCGTCGTCCACGATGAGGTGGGGGCGGCACTTCAGCGTCTCAATGAGCAGGTTCTCGTACTCCTCCATGCTCACCCCGTGGACCCCGTAGGTGGCCACGCCGGAGTCGGCCACGGCGGCGGCCACGTCGTCCTGGGTGGACAGGGGGTTGCAGCCGGTGAGATGGACCTCCGCGCCCCCCTCCCGGAGGACCAGCCCCAGATTGGCGGTCTTGGCCTCCAGGTGGACGGAGACGGCGATGGTCAGGCCGGCGAAGGGCTTTTCCCGGCGGAAGCGCTCCTCAATGCCGCTGAGGGCGGGCATGAAGTCCCGCACCCACTGGATTTTCTGGTGGCCCGAAGGGGCCAGAGACATGTCTTTGACGATACTCATGGTGATCCTCCCTGTCGTACTATCCCATTTGTAATGGGATTTTTTCAGCCTCTCTATCTTAGCACATTTTTTCCCCGTGGAAAAGGAAAATTTGTTCACACTTTAGCCGTAGACTTTTTCCCAAAAAGCGGGTAGAATGAAGATTATGAATTTGATTCAGAGGAGGCCCAGCCATGAGAACCCTTTCCCGCTGGCTGTCCCGGTTCAGCTACAACCATCCCAATTTGAATATCATCGGTCTCATCCGGTATGTGGTGGCCGGCAACCTGCTGGTCTTTATGATGGACCTGTTCACCCACGGCGCATCCACATACTGGCTGTATTTTATCCCGGAACTCATTTTCAGGGGCCAGGTCTGGCGGCTGATCACCTTCATCTTCGTCCCCATGACCTTCAGTCCCCTCGGCTTCATCCTGTCCACCGTTTTCTTCTACTACATGGGCTCCCGGCTGGAGGCGGTCTGGGGTTCCGCCCGGTTTACTGTGTACTACGGGCTTGGCGTGATCCTGAACATTGCTGTGGGGCTGCTGCTCGCCCTGATCGACCCCGCCTACCGAACCAGCATCACCGCCGACATGCAGTACCTCCACCTGTCTCTGTTCTTCGCCTACGCCACCCTCTACCCCGACCTCACCGTGCTGGCCATGTTTTTTATTCCCATCCGCATCAAGTGGCTGGCTCTGCTGGACGCCGCCCTGTTCGTCTATGAGATCCTGGCCTATCTGTCCTACGGCCAGTTCGCCATGGCCCTGCTGCCCGTCATCGCCATCTTCAACTACCTGATCTTCTTCTGGGACGACCTGATGGACGCCATGGGCCGGGGTAAGGCCCGGGTGGTCCACCAGCACTCCGCCCAGACCATCAACTTCAAGAAGGCACAGAAGGAGCTCCAGCAGCGCCGGGGCTACCTCCACAAGTGCGCCGTGTGCGGCGTCACCGATCAGGACGACCCCAACATGGAGTTCCGCTACTGCTCCAAATGTAATGGGTACTACTGCTACTGCGCCAACCACATCAACGATCACACCCATGTACAGTAAAGGCAAGCCCGGGGCCGCGGCCCCGGGCTTGTTTGCTTTTATTTGCGGTACTGTGCCACAATGGCCTCCAACTCAGCCCAGCGGGCCTCCATATCGGCCACCAGCTTGAACTGGGTGCGGCAGCGGTCCAGATTGTGCTTCTCCCGGGAGATGTGGAAATACTCGTCCCCCACCAGATAGTCGGTGAGGAAGCGGATCCCGCACTCCAGGGTCATCAGTTTGGCCCCCCAGGGGAGCATGGCGATCTCCTCATTGGTGAGGGAGCCGCCGGTTCCCTCCAAAAAGGCTTTGGTGTAGACGGCGAAAAGGTCCACATCCAGGCTGACCTTGGACAGGTCGGTCTCGTCCTCGGCGCAGTGGTTGGCCCCGAAGCGGATGGAGTCGCCGAAGTCGTAGAGCACCAGGCCGGGCATCACAGTGTCCAGGTCGATGATGCACATGCCCTCGCCGGTCTTGTCGTCCATGAGGACGTTGTTCAGCTTGGTGTCGTTGTGGGTGACCCGCAGGGGCAGCTTCCCCTCCCGCATGGCGTTCAGGGCCACCGAGCAGTCGGCCTCCCGGGCCAGGACGAAGTCGATCTCCGGCTGGCAGTCCCTGGCCCGGCCCAGTTTGTCCTCCGCCACGGCGGCCTTGAATTTGGCCAGACGGTCCTCGGTGTCGTGGAAGTGGGGGATGGTCTCGTACAGGGTGTCGGCGGGGTAGTCCGCCAGCAGCCGCTGGAACCGGCCGAAGGCCCGGCCGGAGGCGGCGAAGAGCTCCGGGGTGTCCGCCGCCTGGTGGCAAATTGTGCCCTCCACAAAGGGGTACAGCCGCCAGGCGCCCCCCTGGCTGTCGGTGTAGTAGTCCTGGCCGTTCCTGGGCCGGATGACCTCCATGGCCTCCCGGCTGCGGTCGCCGCCGTGGGCCTTGATCTGCTCACCCAGAAAATCGGTGACGCCGATGATGTTCTCCATCAGCTGGTCGGGGTGCTTGAAGGCGGCGGCGCTCATCCGCTGGAGGATGAAGCGGCGGCAGCAGCGGTCCTCGGGCTGGGTGTGGACCACAAAGGTGTCGTTGATGTGGCCGCAGCCGTAGCGGATGGCCCCCACCACGGGAGCGCCGAAGTCAAAGGCCCCCAGTACCTCCTGGAGGGTCTGTTCAGCCTGAACCATGGCTCACACCTCCCATAGCCGGTCGGGGTAGAGCCCGGCGGCCGTCTTCTCGGTGATGGCGGCGGTGACGGTGGGCTTGTCCTCCCGGTAGGTGACGCCGTACCACTTGTCCTCGCTGCGCAGTACCTTCACCCGGGCCTTGCCCTCGTCGATGAGCTGGCTGACCACGGTGGGCAGGAAATACTCCCCCTTCTCCGGGTTTTCCGCCAGGGCCTTGTCCAAAAAGGCGGGGAACCGGGCCAGGGCCTCGTCCAGAAAGCTGCGGGTGAAGCCCCACATGTTCATGGACACAATGGTGTCACCGGGCAGGTCAGTCCAGGTCTGGCCGTCGTCCTCGGTGTAGCGGGGGGGCTCCCCCTTCTCGATCTTGGTGCGCTCGGTCACCTGGGTGAGGTAGTGGTCCGCCGTCTCCTCGCAGACGCCCCGGGCCACGGTGCCGTTCTCGGTGACGGTGTTCTTCAGCAGGTAGCCCACCATGACGTACTCGTATACGTCCCCGTCCTCGTGGGCGGATAAGTAGCTGTAGATCTCCTGGAAGGCCTCGGGGCCGTAGTAGTCGTCGGCGTTGATGATGGCAAAGGGGCCGTCCACCAGCTTCCGGACGGACAGGGCGGCGTGGGCGGTGCCCCAGGGCTTGGTGCGGCTGGCAGGGACGGCGTACCCCTCGGGCAGGTCCTCCTTCAGCTGATAGGCGTACTTCACGTCCATCACCCTGGACACCCGGTCGCCGATGGCGGCCTTGAAGTCGGCCTCGATCTCCGGCTTGATGACGAAGACTACCGTCTCAAAGCCGGCGCGGCGTGCGTCGTAGATGGAGTAGTCGATGATGAGCTGGCCGTGGTTGCCCACCGGGTCCAGCTGCTTGAGTCCGCCGTAACGGCTGCCCATGCCGGCGGCCATGATGACTAAAACAGGCTTGTTCATTGTTGTCCTCCTTATTTATTTGTCTCCCCTGTAGGGGCCGCCGCCTTCGGCGGCCCGTTTTACAACATTTTGCTGGATGGCGGGCCGCCCAGGGGGGCGGCCCCTACATAATTTTACCCCTTATACCCGTTGGGGTTCTGAGACTGCCACTTCCAGGAGGAGGCGCACATCTCCTCGATGCCCAGCTGGGCCTCCCAGCCCAGCTCCTCCCGGGCCTTGGCGGGGTCGGCGTAGCAGGCGGCGATGTCGCCGGGGCGGCGGGCCTCGATGACGTAGGGCAGCTCGTGGCCGCAGGCCTTCTCATAGGCGTGGACCACGTCCAGCACGGAGTAGCCGTTGCCGGTGCCCAGGTTGCACACGAACAGGCCGCAGTTGGTCTCCAGCTTTTTCAGGGCGGCCACGTGGCCCTTTGCCAGGTCCACCACGTGGATATAGTCCCGCACGCCGGTGCCGTCGGGGGTGTTGTAGTCGTTTCCGAACACGTGGACCTTCTCCAGCTGGCCCACGGCCACCTTGGCGATGTAGGGCACCAGGTTGTTGGGGATGCCATTGGGGTCCTCGCCGATGGTGCCGGACTCGTGGGCGCCGATGGGGTTGAAGTACCGCAGGAGAGCCACGTTCAGCTCTTTGTCTGCGGCGCAGATGTCCATGAGCATCTTCTCCTGGAAGAGCTTGGAGGTGCCGTAGGGGTTGGTGGTGCCGCCGGTGGGGAAGTCCTCCCGGATGGGCACGGTGGCCGGGTCGCCGTACACCGTGGCGGAGGAAGAGAAGACGAAATTCTTCACCCCGTGGCGGCGCATGGCCTGGAGCAGGTAGAGGGTGCTGATCAGGTTATTGGAATAGTACTCCAGGGGCTTGGATACACTCTCGCCCACCGCCTTCAGGCCGGCGAAGTGGATGACCGCGTCGATGCCGGGGTGCTGGGCGAAGAGGGCTTCCACCTCGTCCTCATGGCACAGCTCCGTCTTGACAAATGGGATGGTCTTCCCCACGATCTTCTCCACCCGGCGGAGGGCCTCCTCGCTGGAATTGTACAGATTATCCGCCACCACGATGTCGTACCCCGCCTGGATGAGCTCCACGCAGGTATGGCTGCCGATGTAGCCGGCGCCGCCGCAAACAAGAATGGACATAACAACCGCTCCTTTTTTTGATATTGATTGTATTGTACCGCAAAGCAGGGAAAAAGAAAATAGATTTTTAACTGTTTCTCTGGAAAATCGTACGCACTTTGTACTATGGCTCCACATTTTCAGGAGGCAAAAACGAGGCGGCTCGCTGAGAGCCGCCCCGTTCACCGGAGAAGATTTTAGTTCCAGAAGTCGGTTTTTTCTTTCAGACCGATGGAAGCCGCCTTGAAGGCGGGGTCCTTGCCGGCGGCACGCTGGTCGGTGTAGTCCTTCAGGGCCTTCATGGCGGTGCCGCCCAGGATGACGATAACGGGCAGGTTGATGATGGCCATAAAGCCCATGAGCACATCGGCAATGTCCCAAACCAGGCCGAACTCCAGCTGAGCGCCCACGAACACCAGCAGGACAGCGACGATGTTGAAGATGGTCTTGCCGGTCTTGCCCACCTTGCGGCCGGCGATGTAGTTCATGCAGCCCTCGCAGTAATACAGGTTGCCCAGCAGGGTGGTGAAGGCGAAGAGCAGCAGGGCAAAGGTGATGAAGTAGGGGCCCACGCTGCCGAAGGTGTCGGCCAGGGCGGCCTGGACAAAGGGGGCGCCCTTCAGCTCCTCGGAGGGGACGATGCCGGTGGACAGGGCCATGAGGGCGGTGGCGGTGCAGATGAGGATGGTGTCGATGAAGACGGACAGCATCTGGACCAGGCCCTGCTTCACGGGGTGGGATACGTCGGCCGCGGCGGCGGCGTTGGGGGCGGAGCCGATACCGGCCTCGTTGGAGTACAGGCCGCGCTTGATGCCGTGCATCACGCAGGAGCCCATGAAACCGCCGAAGATGGCCTGGAAATCAAAGGCGCTGACAAAGATATGGCCCAGGACGGCGGGGATATTGGTGATGTTCAGGATGACCACCACCAGGGCCACCAGGATGTAGATAACGCCCATCACGGGGACCATCACGCCGGTGACCTTGACAATGCGCTTGCCGCCGCCAAAGACACAGATGCCTACCAGGACGGCCAGGATGGCGGCGCCCACCAGGGCGACCACGCTGAACTCCTTGCCGAACAGGACGATGCTCCCGGCGGCCTCATAGAAGGAATAGCTGGTGAAGCTGTCCATCAGGTTGAAGGAGCAGACCATATTGAAGCCGCCGGCGTAGGTGGCGATGAGGATAACGGCGAAGATGACGCCCAAGGTCCGGCTGTGGAGGGCTGCCTCGATGTAGTAGGACGGGCCGCCGTAGCTGCCGCCCTCAGGGTCGCGCTTCTTGTAAATCTGGGCCAGGGTGCTCTCCACAAAGGCGGAGGCCCCGCCGATGATGGCGATGAGCCACATCCAGAACACCGCGCCGTAGCCGCCGGAGGCAATGGCGGTGGCCACGCCTACGATGTTGCCGGTGCCCACGCGGCTGGCGGTGGACACCATCAGCGCCTGGAAGGCGGAGACGGAGTTGCTGTCCTTGGGCTTCTCGCTCACCACCCGGATGGACTCGGGCAACAGCCGCAGCTGGACCAGCTTGCCCCGGAAGGTGAAGTACAGGCCCACGGCCAGCAGCATGATAATCAGGATATAGCTGTACATCCAGCCGCTGATCATGCCAACCAAACTTGCGAATGCGTCTAACATAACAGATTTCCCCTCTCTCTTGATTCGCCGCCTTCGGCCCGCCGTGGATAAGAACCCATCGCGGGGGCGCATGTCACACGCCCCCGCACGTTTCATGGATGAAACGTGCCTGAGGCGGCCTCGTTCGCATTATAGCACAAAACCTCCCGTTTGAATAGCCCCAATATTATATTTTTCGCACAAAACTGTAATATTTACTTTTCCCTTGCATATCAGGCCGCTATCCTGTATAATGCGGCTGAGAGGGCGGGCACGTCCTCGCCCTCTTAAATATTGCGCTGCATCCGTATTCAGGCGGAGCGGCAGCAGGAGGTAATTTTTATGAAAACCCGTAAGCACGACACCCGCTGGCTGGTTGGAGTCGCCCTGTTCGTGGCGCTCCAGCTGGTCCTCCAGTTCACCGGCATCGGCCTGATCCCCCTCCCCTTCATCAAGGCCACCACCCTGCATATCCCGGTTATCATTGGCGCGGTGGTCCTGGGCCCTCTGGCGGGAGCTGTCCTGGGCGGCGTATTCGGCCTGTGCTCCATGTGGACCAACACTGTGGCGTCCAGTGCCCTGTCCTTCGCCTTTTCCCCGGTGCTGGGCGCTGAGCTGGGCGGCGCGGCCGGAGCGCTGAAAGCCGTCTGGATCGCGTTCGGCTGCCGCGTGATGATCGGCATTGTGGCCGGCTGGCTGTGGATCGGGCTGAAAAAACTCAAGGTCAACGACTTCGCCGCCCTGCCCGTCGTGGGTGTGGTGGGAGCCATGACCAACACCGTGCTGGTCATGGGCAGCATCTATTTTCTTCTGCGTCCTGAGTATGCCGCGCTGAAGAGCGCACCGCTGGACGCGGTGCTGGGGCTGATCATGGGGGTGGTCGGCACCTCCGGCGTGGCGGAGGCCATCGCCGCCGCCGTTCTGGTCACCGCCATCGGCAAGGCGCTGCTCCATGTGCCCGCCTTCCAGTCCAGGCCTCAGCTGGGATAATTTTCAGAAATCAGGTGAGCTTATGCTCCTGGCAATCGACATCGGCAACACCAACATCGTCATCGGCGGGATTGACAACGGCAAAATCGCCTTTGAGGCCCGCATCGCCACCGACCGCATCAAGACCTCCGACCAGTACGGGGCGGAGATCAAAAGTATGCTCAGCCTCTTCGACGTCAAGCCCCGTGACGTGGCCGACTGCATCATCTCCTCGGTGGTGCCGCCGGTGTTCAACTCGGTGCGCACCGGGGTGATGAAGGTCACAGGCAAAACTCCCATGGTGGTAGGGCCGGGCCTGAAAACCGGGCTGAATATCCAGATGGACAACCCCTCCCAGGTGGGCAGCGACCGGATCGTCATCGCCGTGGCCGCCCTGGCGGAATATGAGCCTCCCCTCACCCTGCTGGACCTGGGCACCGCCACCACCATCGAGGTGGTTGGGAAAGGGAGCACCTATCTGGGGGGCTGCATCATCCCGGGGGTGCGCATCTCCCTGGAGGCCCTCACCTCCCGCACCGCCCAGCTGCCCGGCATCAGTCTGGACCGGCCCAAAAAGGTCATCGGCAAAAATACCGTGGACTGTATGCGCAGCGGCATCATGTACGGCACCGCCGCCATGCTGGACGGGATGCTGGACCGGGTGGAGGAGGAGCTGGGCTTTTCCACCACCGTCGTCGCCACCGGGGGAATGGCCCAGTTCATCGCCCCCCTGTGCCGCCGGGAGATACGCCTGGAGCGGGACCTGCTCCTCAAGGGACTGAATATCATCTACCAAAAGAACAAAAAGCCTTGACAATCCCCCCTGTTTTGCGTATAATTGACCGAACAAAGGCGATACGGAAGAGGAGTATCCAATTTTCGGGCGCACAGAGAGGGGACGGACGGTGCAAGTTCCCCGCCCGGATTGGGGAAGGTGGCTTCCGTGCCCTGGCGCCCAACTGACAGTAAGCGCCGGCGGGACTTCCCGTTACAGAAGGCAGAGCGTCCCCGCTTTGGGGAAATTCAGGTGGTACCGCGGTTTATGATCGCCCTGAGCCGGTTCGGCTCAGGGCGTTTTTTGTGAGGTGCAATATGTTCATCATTCAGACGGAGATCAACCGGAAAAGCATGACTGCGCTGGCCCGGATCACCCGCAGGACGCTGCGCCGGGGCCGGAACGGCCCGGTGCGGATGCTGGCCTGGTTCATTGTCGTCCTGGAGCTGTTTTTGACATTCATCTACATCCGGGCCGGGGCGGGGGGCTGGCTGGTCAACGTACTGCTGGCCTGCATCATGCTGGCCTGCATCCTGGGGGAGGACTATGTAAACGGCGCCATCGGCCTGCGGCAGATCCTCCCGACCAGCCGGACGGTCAACGCCACCTTCAAGGAGGACGGCTACGTCCACCGGACCCAGGCCGGAGAGAGCTGGTGGCCCTACCGGCAGATCAGGGCCGTTGTGGAGAGCCGGGACCACTTCGCCTTCCTCCTGGACAGGACCCACGGGCAGATCTACGATAAAAACGGCTTTACCTGGGGCAAGCCCGACGAGTTCCGGGAGTTTATCCAGCGAAAAACCGGGCTGAAAATCCAAAAGGTCTGATTGAGGAGGTGTCCCTGATGCAAGATAAAACAAAAAAGCCTCTGGTTTTCCGGGGGACGGTGGACCAGCTGGAGGAGGCGGGCGATTACCTGATCCTGCTCAGCTACGTCCGGTCGGTGCGCCGGGGCCGGATCATGGGCCCGCTGGTGACCATCTTCCTGGCCATGGCGGTGATGGTCCAGTTCCGCAAGGGCAACTCGGCCATGACCTTCGTTTATCTGATCCTGGCCCTCTACGTGGGTCTGACCATCATGCGCAAGACCACCGGGGGCGACCCGGCAGCCTCGGTGAAGGCCAACCGGGCGTCCCGGGAGGCCGCCCGGGCCGCCGGCAAGTACAACGGCGAGTTGCCCTTCCGCATCGTGCTGGACCAGGGCCAATGCCGGGTGTACTTCGGCGACAGCGAGCAGCCCAGCCAGATCTTCGACTGCAAAAAATTCCGCTCGGCGGTGGAGTGCGACGAGATCGTCTGGCTCACCGGCAAGCGGGGGCTGGGCCTGCCCCTGCCCAAGGCCCAGCTGGTGGACGCCTCCCCCGGCGACCTGCGCCGGTGGCTGAAGCCCTACGCCGCCATCTGGAGTATGAGCCATATCCCCGATAAGCTGAAGGAATCCATTAATCAGACTGAAAATAAGGAGAAATCTGTATGAAAAAAGAACTGCCCAAGGTTTACGAGCCCCAGGAGGCGGAGGGCCGCATTTATCAGAAGTGGGAGGAGAGCGGCTGCTTCCGGGGCCACCGGGACCCCAGGAAGAAGCCCTTCACCATCGTCATGCCGCCCCCCAATGTCACCGGCCAGCTCCACATGGGCCACGCTATGGACGACTCCCTCCAGGACATGCTCATCCGCTACAAGCGGATGCAGGGCTACGCCGCCCTGTACCTCCCCGGCACCGACCACGCCGGTATCGCCACCCAGGTGAAGGTGGAAGAGGAACTGCGCAAGAACGAAGGGCTCAGCCGCTACGACCTGGGCCGGGAGAAATTCCTGGAGCGGGTGTGGGACTGGAAGCACAAGTACGGCGCCCGCATCGTGGCCCAGCAGAAGAAGCTGGGCGTCTCCGCCGACTGGGAGCGCTCCCGCTTCACCATGGACGAGGGGCTGTCCCGGGCGGTGCGCCACGTGTTCGTCAGCCTGTATGAGAAGGACCTCATTTACAAGGGCTCCCGCATCATCAACTGGTGCCCCCACTGTGTCACCGCCCTGAGCGACGCGGAGGTGGAGTATCAGGACAAGCCCGGCCACCTGTGGCACATGCGCTACCCCCTGGCCGACGGCTCCGGCTATCTGGTCGTTGCCACCACCCGGCCCGAGACCATGATGGGCGACACCGGCGTGGCCGTCAACCCCAACGACGACCGGTACAAGCACCTGGTGGGCAAGACCTGCATCCTGCCCCTGATGGACCGGGAGATCCCCATTGTGGCCGACGAGTACGTGGAGATGGACTTCGGCACCGGCTGCGTGAAGATGACCCCCGCCCACGACCCCAACGACTTTGAGGTGGGCCTGCGCCACAACCTGGACACCATCCGCGTTCTGGACGACAACGGCGTGGTCAACGCCAACGGCGGCAAGTACGAGGGCATGGACCGGTACGAGGCTCGCAAGGCCGTCGTCGCCGACCTGGAGGCCCTGGGGCTGATGGAGAAGATCGAGCCCTACTCCCACAACGTGGGCACCTGCTACCGCTGCCACAGCGACGTGGAGCCGCTGATCTCCGCCCAGTGGTTTGTCCGCATGGAGCCCCTGGCCAAGGAGGCCCTGCGGGTGGTCAACGAGGGGGAGGTCAAGTTCGTCCCCGACCGCTTCGCCAAGACCTACACCAACTGGATGGAGAACGTCCATGACTGGTGCATCTCCCGCCAGCTGTGGTGGGGCCACCAGATTCCGGCCTGGTACTGTGCCGACTGCGGCCATGTGACTGTCTCTGAGACCGACCCCGACTGTTGCGAGAAGTGCGGCTCTAAGCATATTGAGCGGGACCCCGACGTGCTGGACACCTGGTTCTCCTCCGCCCTGTGGCCCTTCTCCACCCTGGGCTGGCCGGACGAGAACAGCGAGGATTTGAAGTATTTCTACCCCACCGACGTGCTGGTCACCGGCTACGACATCATCTTCTTCTGGGTGGCCCGGATGATCTTCTCCGCCTGCGAGCACACCGGCAAGCCCCCCTTCCACACCGTCTTTATCCACGGCCTGATCCGGGACGACAAGGGCCGCAAAATGTCGAAGTCCCTGGGCAACGGCATCGACCCGCTGGAAATCGCCGACAAATACGGCGCCGACGCCCTGCGCTTCAATCTGGTCACCGGCAACTCCCCGGGCAACGACATGCGCTTCTACACCGAGCGGTGCGAGGCCATGCGCAACTTCGCCAACAAGATCTGGAACGCCAGCCGCTTCCTGATGATGAACCTCACCATCGACAAGTGCGAGCTGCCCCAGAAGCTGGAGCTGGAGGACAAGTGGATTCTGTCCAAGCTGAACCGGGCCGTGGCCGAGATCACCGAGAACATGGACCGGTATGAGCTGGGGGTGGCCGCCCAGAAGATCTACGACTTCATCTGGGACGACTACTGCGACTGGTATATCGAGCTGACCAAGACCCGCCTCCAGGGGGAGGACGAGGACAGCAAGGTCCGCGCCCAGCAGGTGCTGTGCTGGGTGCTCACCGAGATGCTTAAGCTGCTCCACCCCTTCATGCCCTTCATCACCGAGGAGATCTGGCAGGCTCTGCCCCACGAGGGGGACTTCCTCATGCTTCAGGACTGGCCGGTGGCCTCTGACGCCATGGACTTCCCGGCGGAGGAGAAGGCCATGGAACTGATTATGGACGCCATCCGGGCCATTCGCGGCCGGCGCAGTGAGATGAATGTTCCCCCCTCCAAGAAGGCCCACCTCACCGTGGCCACCATGGAGACCGAGACCTTCACTTTGGGCGTGCCCTTCCTGAAAAAGCTGGCCTATGCCAGTGAGGTGGAGATCGTCCCCTTCGCCCAGGCTCAGGCCGATGACGCCGCCGCCCAGGCCGGGCAGGTGTCCATCGTCACCCACGCCGCCCAGTTGTCTATCCCTCTGGGCGAGCTGGTGGACCTGGAGAAGGAGCGGGCCAGAGTGGAGAAGGAGCTGAAAAAGCAGTCCGCCGAGCTGGAAAAGCTCAACGCCAAGCTGAACAACCCCGGCTTCGTCAACAAGGCCCCCGAGCACGTGGTGGCCGCCGAAAAGGAGCGGGCCGTCCAGCTCACCGAGCTGGTGGCCAAGCTCACCGAACAATTGAAGGGGATGTAACGGTCTGTAGGGCGGGACGACTCGGCCCGCCGCCGTTGCCGGAAGAGGAAATATGGCGCGCCGAGGTCGTCGCGCCCTACAACAAAGGAGGGCTATCATGTCAAAAATCCAATTAGGAAACACCGGAATCACCATTGAAAAGAACGGCTTCGGCTGTCTGCCCATCCAGCGCGTTTCCAAAGAGGAGGCCGCCCGCCTCCTCCGCAAGGCGGTGGACGGGGGCATGAACTACTTCGACACCGCCCGAGCCTACTCCGACAGCGAGGAGAAGGTGGGCTATGCCTTTGCGGGCATCCGGGACAAGGTAGTGATTGCCACCAAGACCCACGCCGCCACCGGAGCCGAGCTGAAGGAGCACCTGGAAACCAGCCTGCGGCTGCTGGGCACCGATTATATCGACGTCTACCAGTTCCACAACCCGGCGTTCTGTCCCCGCCCCGGCGGGGAGGACGGCCTGTACGACGCCGCTCTGGAAGCCAAAGCACAGGGTAAAATCCGCCACATCGCCATCACCAACCACCGGCTGGCGGTGGCCCATGAGGCCATCGACTCCGGGCTGTACGCCCTGCTCCAGTTCCCCTACAGCTACCTCTCCGGCCCTCAGGAACAGGAGCTGGTAGAGAAATGCCGGGAAAAGGGCATGGGCTTTGTGGCCATGAAGGGGATGGCGGGCGGACTGCTCCGGGATGGGACCGCCGCCGCCGTCTGGATGGCCGGTCAGGAGGGGGTCGTCCCCATCTGGGGGGTGCAGCACGAGTGGGAGCTGGACCAGTTCCTCTCCTGCGTCCCCGACGCCCCCGCCATGACGGAGGCGTACCGCGCCCTCATCGAGAAGGACCGCTCCGAGCTTACCGGCGGCTTCTGCCGGGGCTGCGGCTACTGTATGCCCTGTCCTGTGGGCATCCAAATCAACCAGTGCGCCCGAATCAATCTGATGGCCCGCCGGGCTCCCGCCGCCGAGTGGCTCAACGACTACTGGCAGGGTGAGATGAAGAAAATCGAGAACTGCCTGCACTGCGGCAAGTGCGCCTCCAAATGTCCCTACGGCCTGGACACCCCCCAGCTGCTCCAGGACAACTATAAGGAATATTGGACCCATTTTTGACCTGGTTTTTGCCGGTGTAAACCTGCGGTTGACAAAAATAGACCTCTGAGTTGGTGGTCAGAGGTCTATTTTTCATCTATTCTGGAGCCAGAAAGGAGGGCGAACACCATGACAGTCGGACAACGCATCGCCCAAAAGCGGAAGGAGCTGGGCCTGTCCCAGGAGGGGCTGGGGGAGCAGCTGGGGGTGTCCCGGCAGGCCATCTACAAGTGGGAGTCGGACGCCTCCCTCCCCGAAATCGACAAGCTGGTCACGCTGAGCCGGATATTCTCCGTCCCGGTGGGCTGGCTGCTGGGGGTGGAGGAGAAACCTCAGGAGGAGGCCCCGGCCTCCGGGGAACTGACAGAGGCCCAGCTGGCTATGGTCCAGGAGATCGTGGACCGCTACCTGGCCGCCCAGCCCAGGCCTGAGCCGCCCAAAAAGCGGCGGTTCGTCAAGCTCTGCGCCGGACTGGCGGCGGCGGCCCTTGTGGTATGCCTGTTCAACCTGTTCTCCAAGCTGGATCAGGTGACCCAGGACTACAACAATCTGAGCTGGTCGGTGGATAACATCAACCGCAACGTCAATAACCAGATCGGTTCCATCACCGGCCGGGTGGAGGACATCCTCAAAAGCCAGAACGCCCTGACGGCGGAGTGGTCCGCCGAGCTGGCCTCCACCGACCTGACCGCCAATACCGCCACCTTTGCGGTGCGGGTGGTGCCCAAGACCTATGTGGAGGGGATGACCGCCGTCTTTCAGGCCCGCAGCGGGGAGGATATCGTGGAGCTGCCCGTGGAGCCGGGGCCGGACCACGCCTTTACCGGGCAGATCACCTGTCCCCTCGCCGACCAGATCGACCTGACGGTGGTCTTTCTCACCGGGGACAAGCGGGAGACCCAGTGGCTGGAGGATTTTGGCTATCTCTACACCGGCAGCTTCCCTGATTTGATGCTGGACGGCTCTCTCTGGTTCGATATGGTCCACCGGAAGGACAACCTCCTGCCCATCTCAGAGGCCCCGGGGGTACGGGTCGAGAATTACGGCGAGGAGGGCAGCCGCTCCCCCTGGGGCTGGAGCCCGGAGCCACCGGCCAAGGTACAGGTGGGCCTGTTCCGGGACAAAAAGCTGGTCATGTGGTATGAGGAACGGACAGAGGAGATCAACATCAACGGCACGCCCACCGACGTTCCCGCCTGGTTCCGTCTTCAGGAGGTCGAATTGGAGCCCGGCCATGAGTACTGCGAAGCTCTGCTGTATACCGACGCCTATGCCCGTCAGCGGGTCTATGTGGGTGAAGCCATCGCCTACGACGCCGGGGAACAGCGGTGGAACAGCTCCCACGGCGGCTATGATTACAGTCAGGACCCGGCGGATTGGGAGTTTTAATCCTTGCCTAAACGGCGGCCTTGTGCTATAATATGGCAAAAGCCCCCAATATAACAGGAGGTATGCGCCATGAAATGTCCCTACTGCGGCTATCTGGAGAGCAAGGTGGTGGACTCCCGCCCCGCCGACGAGGGGGCCAGCATCCGCCGCCGCCGTGAGTGTCTGTCCTGCCACAAGCGGTTTACCACCTATGAGACCATGGAGAGCCTGCCCCTGATGGTGGTCAAAAAGGATGGCAGCCGCCAGAGCTTCGACCGCAGCAAGGTGCTGAGCGGCCTGATCCGGGCCTGTGAGAAGCGGCCCGTGTCCTACCAGACCCTGGAGAACACTGTACTGGAGATCGAGCAGGTCCTCCAGAACCAGATGGATCGGGAGGTCAGCTCCGCCCAGATCGGCGAGCTGGTGATGGAGCGGCTGAAAAAACTGGACGAGGTGGCCTATGTCCGCTTCGCCTCGGTCTACCGCCAGTTCAAAGACATCAACACCTTCATGGCCGAACTGAACAAGCTGCTGGAGGATAAGTAAACAACTCAGAAAGAATCCCGGCCGTAAGGCCGGGATTTTTCATAGGCTATGCTCTTTCAGCCAGTCGATAAAACTGCTCACCAGGTCCAGCTGTTTCGCATCCAGCGGACGCAGCTTGTCCGCCACAGCCTTCCACTCCTCGCCGGGATACTTGCTGCTGCCCACCAAAAACTCGTCCGGCGTGGTGTCCAGAGCGGCGGCCAGCTTCATGATCGTTTCTGTAGAAGGAATTGAGGTTGACCGTTCAATATTAGAAACGAATTGCTCTGTGATCTCGCATCGCTCGGCAAGAACCGCCTGGGTCAGGTCTAGTTTTTCCCGTCTGCACTTAATAAGTTTCCCTATTCTGCTATAATTCACTTCCAAAGCTACGGCCCCCTATAGATACTGTAGCTTTATCATACTTTGGCATTCTCATCCGTAAAATAGATAATAAGTTTAAAACTAAACTTGACATTTTGTTTATCAGAATTTATAGTAGAGATATATCTTTTAAGTTGAGAGGGATTACTATGTATGAAAGCATGTACCACACACTGTTCAACGCCATCACTAACTCCCTGGAGATGATCGAACGACAGGACTATCAATCTGCAATGGCCTGTCTGGAGCTGGCCTGCCTGGACGCGGAAGAGATCTATATGCTTCAAAGCCCGGACACAGATATTGAGGAGACAGAAGAAGTTCCCGACGATCTTTTGAATTCACTCGTATGCCCTCAGTGCGGCTATCAGATAGGAGAAATATTCCAATCCCGCAGCAATGACCCGAATGAGACGTAAAAATCCCGGCCTTGCGGCCGGGATTTTTACACCAACTCCCACTGGAAGTCCTCCAGCTTCAGCCTGCTGCCTACGGTGGTGCCCTCGGGCAGCAAGAACATGGTGATGGAGTGTTCGCCGCCCTCATCGGTCATCAGATCGGCGTAGTCGCCGTTGATGGCGCGGACGGTGTAATAAATCGGGTCCATAGCTTATCCTCCTGTTTCAACAGTGTAGAAGGGGTACTCGGCAAAGTAGCCGTCCCCCCAGAAAATGACCACAGAATAGAGGTACTCCGGCTCCAGGTCCCTGATCACATACGCGGGGCCTTCTATTCCGTGGCGTCCCTCGTAGTCGTCGCTCATTTTCGAAAAAGACACTTCCTCCCCGTCCTCCAGGCCCACATCCGTCCCTTTCAGCCCGTAAGGCCAGCGCAGGACTTTGATCTCCATATCGCTCTTTTCATAGACGAACTGAAACCGGATCTCCCACGAACACACCGGCCCCAGCTCTACCTTCTGGAGGTCAGGCGGCCGGCCCATGGGAGCACAGATGGCCAAATCATTGCCGAACAGTGCATTATCTGTCTCAAAAGGGCCGTAAAACCCTTGGGCACGGATTTTCATGTCGAGATACACATTGGGCTCAGAAAACCTGTAATAATGCACGGTTGGCCTTACATTGTCCCGGTCCCAGTACTTCTGCCGCTGGCAGTCCTCCCACATGGGCCGCCCGATCAGCACACCGGCGGCGGCCAGCAGGGCCAGCAGGACCAGGATCGCCCGCCAGCACCGCTTTCTCCGCCGCTCCTGCTCCCCGGCCAGGGCCACCGCCTCGTCCACCGCCTGCTCCAGGGCGGGGACGGTGGCCTCCGCCCGCTCTCCGTGGAGCAGCTCGACCACGGTGATGTTCAGCGCCTGACACAGAGGCTCAAACAGGGCGGCCTCGGGCAGGTTCAGGCCCCGCTCCCACTTTGACACAGCACGGTCAGACACATGGAGCCGTTCCGCCAGCTCCCGCTGGGTCAGCCCCTGTTCCTTCCGCGTCCGGGCAATCAGCTGCCCGGTCTTTCGGATATCCATTGTGTTCCCCCCTTGTGTCAAGCATACTCCGCCCGCGTTTTTTGTCAACAAACCTGTGGTCGAGTTGATGAAAAAGTCCGGTTTATGGGACTGCTCCTCTTGTATGATAGTGTCACAATACAGGAAAGGAGCAAAACGCTACGGAGTATAACATCGTATGGGTAAGGGGACATGTAGAGGTCTACGACTGGGCGGGGCGCTTTTGCTTCTCCGCCGACAACGAGCGGGAGGCCCGGGAGGAGCTGGCCGCCACCGCCGCTTGAAATCAGAAGAGCCCGGGGCTTGCGTTCCGGGCTTTCTTCTGTCCTGCTATGCTGTTTTCAGGCAGACGCTCAATTGTTTCTGAAACGCCTGCTCAGCATCGGACAGATAATCCCAAATCGCATGAAAAGCGCCTGTATATTCGCTCCCTGCCCCGTCCAGACCGATGACCATGATCCGGACCGCCGCCAACCCGTCGGAAATGCGTTGGGCCGCTTCTTCCAATTCCAGCAGATTACTTTGAATATCCATCATGACCTCCTTGATTTTCACCAGGAGTTGTGGCATAATCAGATTTGTCACTCCTCCTTGGTGTGGTAAATAGGGTGTTGGCTGCTTGTTAAGGGGGCGCCAGCACTCTATTTTTCTTTTAGGCTCTCCCGCACTAATTGGACCCCTTTCACAATGACCGCTGTTCTTGTCGTATTCAGAGAATCTGCACACTCCTGAATCAGGTCCGCTTCATCTCTGGTCAAGCGGAGATTGAGATTTACATTACGGGGATTTTCTTTGGGAGGACGCCCCATTCGTGGGCTCATTTCATCACCTACTTTATGCCCTCGCAAATAATATATAACAGCGCGTGCGGAAAGTCAAGAGAAATTTTCAAGAGGACATCAAAAAGCCCGGAGCTTTTGCTCCGGGCTTTTCAATTGTTATGGCTTAGTACATGCCCATGTCGGGGGCGGGGGCGGCGGGAGGAGCGGGGGGCTGGGGCTTGTCGGCCACCAGAGACTCGGTGGTCAGCAGCACGGAGGCGATGGAAGCGGCATTCTCCAGGGCGGAGCGGGTGACCTTGGTGGGGTCCACGATCCCGGCGGGGATCATGTCGCAGTACTCCTCCTTGTAGGCGTCGAAGCCGTAGCCGGTCTTGCCGGACTCCTGAATCTTGGCCAGCACCACAGCGCCGTCGATGCCGGCGTTGGCGGCGATCTGCTTCACGGGGGCGGTGAGGGCCCGGGCCACAATCTGCACGCCGGTCTTCTCGTCGCCCTCGGTCTCGGCCAGCAGCTTCTCCACGGCGGGGATGGCGTTGAGGTAGGCGGTGCCGCCGCCGGCCACGATGCCCTCCTCCACAGCGGCACGGGTGGCGTTGAGGGCGTCCTCGATGCGCAGCTTCTTCTCCTTCATCTCCACCTCAGTGGCGGCGCCGACCTTGATGACGGCTACGCCGCCGGCCAGCTTGGCCAGCCGCTCCTGAAGCTTCTCCTTGTCGTAGTCAGAAGTGGTGATCTCGATCTGGCTCTTGATCTGGCCGATGCGGGCCTTGATCTCCTCGGAGGAGCCAGCGCCGTTGACGATGGTGGTGTTCTCCTTGGTGACCTTCACCTGGCGGGCGGAGCCCAGCATGTTCATCTGAGCCTCCTTCAGCTCCAGGCCCACGTCGGCGGAGATGACCTCGCCGCCGGTGAGGATGGCGATATCCTGGAGCATCTCCTTGCGGCGGTCGCCGAAGCCGGGGGCCTTGACGCACACCACGTTCAGGGTGCCGCGGAGCCGGTTGACAATCAGGGTGGACAGGGCGTCGCCCTCCACGTCCTCAGCGATGATGAGCAGCTTCTTGCCGGACTGGACCACCTGCTCCAGAATGGGCAGCAGCTCCTGGATGTTGGAGATCTTCTTGTCGGTGATGAGGATGAGGGCGTCGTCCAGCTCGGCCACCATCTTCTCGGTGTCGGTGACCATATAGGGGGTGATATAGCCCCGGTCGAACTCCATGCCCTCCACCACCTCGGAGGAGGTCTCGGCGGTCTTGGACTCCTCGATGGTGATGACGCCGTCGTGGCCCACCTTCTCCATGGCCTCGGCAATCAGCTTGCCGATGGTCTCGTCGCCGGAGGAGACGGTGCCTACCCGGGCGATGTCGTCGGAGCCGTTGACCTTCTGGCTGTTGGCCTTCATGGCCTCGATAGCGGCGGCGGCGGCCTTGGCGATGCCCTTCTTCATGACCATGGGGTTGGCCCCGGCGGCCAGGTTCTTCAGGCCCTCGCCCACGATGGCCTGGGCCAGCAGGGTGGCGGTGGTGGTGCCGTCGCCGGCCACGTCGTTGGTCTTGGTGGAGACCTCCTTCACCAGCTGGGCGCCCATGTTCTCAAAGGGGTCCTCCAGCTCGATCTCCTTGGCGATGGTCACGCCGTCGTTGGTGATGAGGGGAGCGCCGAACTTCTTGTCCAGCACCACGTTGCGGCCCTTGGGGCCCAGGGTGATCTTCACGGTGTCGGCCAGCTGGTTGACGCCCTTCTCCAGAGCCTTGCGGGCCTCCTCGCCGTAGCAAATAATTTTAGCCATAAAGCATTACCTCCAAATTTGTGTTGTAGGGGCGGCCTGTGACCGCCCGGAAAATCGTGTCTGCCTGTAGGGCGGGACGACCTCGGCCCGCCGCGTTTTCAACCTCCTGACAACGGCGCGCCGGGTCGTCGCGCCCTACACAGAAGGCTCGTTCAGTTACTCCACCACCGCCAGAATATCATTCTGGCGGACGATGGTGACCTCCTCGCCGTCCAGCTTGACCTGGGTGCCGGAGTACTTGCTGGTGATGACCTTGTCGCCCACCTTCACGGTCATGACGACCTCCTTGCCGTCCACCGTGCCGCCGGGGCCGACGGCGATCACCTCGGCCACCTCGGGCTTCTCCTTGGCGGCGCCGGTGAGGATGATGCCGCCCTTGGTGGTCTCCTCCGCCTCCACCAGTTTCACGATGACGCGGTCAGCCAGGGGTTTGAGTTTCATAATGGGTTCCTCCTTATATGACTTAATTTTTAGGACTAACAACTTCGCGTTTAGCACTTAATTCTTTTGAGTGCTAACTCTGTCTAAGATAATAACCGCTCCCGGCAAAAAAATCAACCCCTAATTTAAAAAAATCAGGGGTCAATTTGAAAGGATTTACATTTCGTTCACAAACAGACTTGTGGAGTGCTAAAATCAGGTGCCAAATCTGTCTTGCGGAATATGCCGGAATATGGTATACTGCCCCCAAGCAGGAGGGGCGGGGCCAACTCTGAAAGGAGGAAAGCCCATGAGCCCGTCTGAGACAATTGCATTACTTATGCTTGTCCTCACGGCAATTGCTTTGGGCCACAACCTAAAGAAATAGCCGCCCCCTAGTCCTAGCGAGAAGCGGCAATTCCAAGCTATAAACTTGTAAAGTTGACCGCTCTCCCGTCTAGCCCACGGGGGAACCGCCCTTTCTGTTTTTATTATAACCGCTCTACACCCATTTGTCAAGCCGTCCCACCGGGGGCGGTTTTGTTTATTTTACGGCAATCCGTCCGCCCCAGGAGGTAATCCGCGCTGACGTCGAAGTAATCCGCCAGAAATACCAGGCCAGGGACAGTTGGATAGGTCTCATCATATTCATACTGCTGGTAACTTCTTACCTTCAATTCACAAATTTCTGCCATTTCCCGCTGCTTCAAGCCGCGCTCTTTCCGGAGATCCCGTAGCCGCTCAGAAAATTTTGCCATAATTTCCTCCATGCCCTTGATGCGAGTGTTAAACTCGTATATAATAAAAATGCTTTTAAAACTCGCCAAAAGGAGACCTAAACATGAATAATATACTCAACACCCTGTTCCTCGACAACCCCTACATCCCCGAGCAGGTCTGTGCCTACTGCAACACCCTCCCGGAGTACCGGGAGGCGGAGCGGGCCTATCTGGCGGTGGAACAGGAGTTGGAGGACCGGCTGGGCTATGAGACATCCAGTCGCTTTGAAGAAATCCAGTCCCGCTACATGGCCCGGCTGGTCCAGGCCTATTATCTCTTCGGCCTGGGCCTTCGTCAAGAGGTTTTATCGGCGCTGGAGACCTGATAGCTGGCCCCGGCAGGGTAGAAGAAATTCACCTTCTTCTCCAACAGCCGGACGGTAAACGCGGTGTCCCGCATGACCTCGCCGTCCACCACCACGGTGATGGGCTCTTTCGCGGAGAAGGACGCCTCCCGCCCGTGGTGGTCCAGGATCAGCTCCGGGTACTGCCGGTACTGCCCCTTGGCGTACTTCCCCACCAGCCGCAGGAAGGTGAACAGACTCACCTTCCTCACCAGCAGTATGTCCAGCACGCCGTCGTCGGGCATGGCGTCGCCCACCGGCATAAAGCCGCCGCCGTAGTACCGGCCGTTGCACACGCACAGCAGGGAGGCGGGCCTGTCCTCCCATTGAATATCCCCCATCCGTACCGTCATAGGCCGGGCGATGCCCTTGAAGAAGATATTCTCCAGCAGGGCCAGGATATAGGCCCCGATCCCGGACACGAACCACCAGTCCTTGTACCGGTGGACGTCGGCGGCAATACGGGCGTCCACACCGGCGCACACCACGTCGATTCCCAGGTGGCCGTTGCAGTCAATGAGGTCGAAGGGGGTCTCCGGCCCGGCAGCCAGGGCCTCCAGATCATAGAACAGGGTCCGGTAATCGGGGCCGAAAATCTTCAGAAAGTCGTTTCCCGTCCCCTTGGGCACGTTGGTCACCGCCACGTGGGCATGTCCCGCCGCCCCGTTCACCACCTCGTTCAGGGTGCCGTCGCCGCCGCAGGCGTAGACGCGGACAGGTTCCCCGCGCCGGGCCGCCTCCTCGGTAAACCGCCTGGCGTCCCCCTCCTTTTCGGTGTACGCCACCTCATGGGGAAAGGACAGCTTGTCCAGCAGGGCCTCCAGGCGGGCGGTGGCCCCTTTCTTCCCGGCGGCGGGGTTGATGATGAATAAATGTCTCATGGACAGTCCCTCTCTCCCTTGGACTGTTTCAATCACAGGTACATAAACAGGTCACATTTCAGCATCCCGTTGTACAGCTTGCGCTTCTTGTCCGCCTTTTTGCCGAAGGTCCGCTCCAACTCGGTATGGGAGGACAGCAGGTAGAGCTTCCAGCTCTCTGGCAGCTTGTCCCAGGCTTTGCCGAAGGCGCGGTACAGCTCCTCCGCCTCCTTCCGCTCCATCACCCGCTCGCCGTAGGGGGGATTGGTGACCACCCGGCCGTACAGCCCGCCCCAGTGGAAGCGGGTGGCGTCGTCCACGTCGAAGCGGACGATGTCGTCCACCTCGGCTAATTCGGCGTTGTGCCGGGCCAGGGCCACGGCGTCCGGATCGACGTCCCCGCCCCAGATCTCGTAATTTCCGTCAAACTCCTTATCCATGGCCTCGTCGGCGGCGGACATCCAGTGGCTTTTGTCCAGCCAGCTCCATTTCTGCGCGGAGAAGGACCGGTTCAGACCGGGAGCCCGGTTTTTGGCGATGAGGGCGGCCTCGATAGGGATGGTCCCCGAGCCGCAGAAGGGGTCGCAGAACGGGTCCCGCCCCCTGTAACGGGACAGAAGCACCAGTCCCGCCGCCAGGGTCTCCCGCAGGGGGGCCGCCACCCCCTGGGCCCGGTAGCCCCGCTTGTGGAGGCCCGGCCCCGAGGTGTCCAGCATCAGGACGGCCTCGTCATTCATGATGGAAAACTGCACCTGATACAGCGCCCCCGTCTCCGGGAGGGTGTTCAGCCCGTATTTGCCTCCCAGCCGGGCGGCGATGGCTTTTTTCACGATGGACTGGCAGGCGGGCACTGAGTGGAGGGCGGAGTTGAGACAGTGACCCTTTACGGGAAACTGCCCCTCCCGAGGGATAAACCGCTCCCAGGGCAGGGCCTTTGTCCCCTCAAAGAGGGCGTCGAAGTCCCGGGCAGGGAAAGCTCCCAGCAGGAGCAGCACCCGCTCCCCGGTGCGGATATTCAGGTTGAGCCGGGGCAGGTCCCGCTCCGACCCGGCGCACAGCACCCGGCCGTTTTCCGCCCGGACCTGGGGAAGCTCCAGCCGCCGGATCTCGTCGGCGCACACCCCCTCCAGCCCGAAGAGGGTGGGGATGGCAAACTGTAATTTTTCTATAAAAAACACTTCCTATCTCTTAGAGAGCCGGACAGACTCAGGACACCCGCGTCACCCCGCTGGTGACGGTGTCGATCTGGTAGGCGCCGGTGTCGGTGGTGACCCGCCACACCGGAGTGAGGACCGTGGGCCCGGACAGGGAGGCGGCGGTGATATACCCCGGCTCAATGCTGTCGATGCGGTTGCACACGTCTCCCAGAGCGCTCACTCCGTTGATGAAGTCGATGACCACGGTGGCCACCGACAGGACGCTCCGGCCGGCGTCCTCCTGGGGCCTGCCAATCATCTGCCGGCCGGCGGTGATGGAGGTCAGCCCCTCCTCCCCGCAGATCAGGGTCACCTGCTGGGTAAACAGGGGGCTGCCTCTCCAGCTCTGCCGGAAGATCAGCTCATCCTCCGTCTCCTCCAAAATGGTCCCCTGACAGCCCAGGCGCTCCATCAGGGTCAGGCAGGTCTCCCCCCGGTCCGCCCCCAGGGGAAAGGCCTCCGGCCTGAGCCGGGCGGATACGGTGCCGTCGCTGTGAAATTGAACGGAGCCGTTTTCATTGGTATAGCGGTACACCCCGCCCCCCCTGGCCTGGGCCGACGCCGGGCCGCCCAGCAGGGCGGCGGCCGCCCGGGCTTCCTCCTCCAGGTCCCGGTCCAGCACCTGGGGGAGCAGCTCCATGGTCTGGGGGATGGCGCTCTCCTCCACCTGCACCCCCCGGCCCCGGAGGAACCGGATGGCCTCCTCCCGGGCCTGACTGAGCTGGCGGCGGCTCTGGATCGCGGGCCCCGCCGCCAGAGACAGCAGGCACACATTGGTCAGGGCCAGGATGGCCAGAATGATATTTTTCAGCTTCGTCCACGGCATAACGTCAGTCCCTCCGGTCGCTGCGGGCCGACCAGCCGGCGGTCAGCGTGTCGCCGCCGCTGTCGGCGTAGGTGAGCAGCAGCTCCTCGCCCTCCAGCCCCCGGGCCAGGAGGGCGGCCATCCCCTGCCTCGGGGGGAGGACCAGACTTGACGCGTCACCGGCAGTATAATTCCTCAGATAGATGGAGAACTGGACCACCTGATCCCCCTCCACCAGAAAACGGGCGGCACAGCCCCGGTCCAGCAGCACAGGGACCCCGTTGAGGCTGTATCCGAAGTCGATCTCCAGCCCGTCGGGCCGCTCCGTCACAGACAGGAGATACAGCCTGGCATCTCCGCACCGGCTGCCCATGGCGGTCAGGGCGATCTGCCGGCAGGTCTCCACCTGGCTGAAAAGGACATCCTCCTCCCCCTGGCGCAGAACGGGGAAGAGGCCGCCCGCCGCCCGGCCCTCGTACTGATACTGGGCCACGCCCCGGTCGGACAGGCGGACGCTGTCGTCCCCGCTGCGGGCCACCTGCTCATCGGTGGAGTAGAAGCTGGTGGAGTTGAGGGAGAAGCCCAGGTCCTGGACCAGGGCCTCCAGGGCGCCCTGTCCGGCGTTCATGGGATTGGCGGCGCTGTACACCGCCGGGGCCGGGGCGTCGGGCAGCAGCAGGGTGTCGGGGGCCAGGCCGGCGTAAAGCTCTGACTCAAACGCGAAAAAAGCCCCGTTGTCCGTCAGCCCGGACAGGGCCTCCGCCAGGGAGAAGGAGTCGGCCACCTCAGAGCGGCAGCGGTAAAAGCTCCCGTCTCCCTCGTCCTGGTAATAAACGTCGGTCCCCCCCTCCCACTGGGTGAGGACCAGCCGGCGGACGGTGGCGGTCAGTCCAGTCTCCCCGCCTGACAGCCAGCCCAACAGCACAGGCAGCGGAATCTGCCCCTGAAAGTCCATATAGACCCCCAGCCGGGCGGTCAGGGCGCTCTCCCACTCCCGGCGGCTCACTTCCTCGGGCGCGCCGGAGCTGGACAGGGTCTCGGTCAGCGAGCCGGCCACCTTTTGAAACAGCTCCTGACAGGCGGCCTGATCGTAGCAGATGCCGTAACGGGTGCCTTCAGCCCCTTCGGGCAGGTCCATCCCGCCTCCGGGCAGATTGGCCGCCATAGCCATGGGCAGCGCCCCGGAATCCCGGCTGCCCACCTGGTCCTGTCCCTGGATCACCTGGGGTCCCTCCTCCCGGAACAGCTCCCACAGGGGGGCGGTCAGGGGCGTCCGGGCGGCCAGCCAGAGGGCTGAACAGCTGAGCAGCACGATGAGCGCGTCCTTTGCCAGCTCGATCAGGCGGCGTTTTTTCCTCTCATCCATTGCCCGGTCCCTCAATGTTCAGCTCCAGCCGGACCAGCAGGCCCGGCCCCTCCTTGTCCAGCAGCATGATGTGGCCCCGGTGGCGCTCTACGATCTCCTTGGCGATGGACAGGCCAAGCCCCGTCCCCCCCGACTGGCGGGAGCGGGCCTTGTCCACCCGGTAAAACCGCTCGAAAATGCGGGGACGGTCCTCCTCCGGGATGCCGATGCCGTCGTCGTCCACCTCCATCCACACCTTGCCCCCCGCCCGGCCGGCCCGAATGGCGATATGGCCCCCGTCCGGGGTGTACTTGATGGAGTTGGACACAATATTCATCATTACCTGGATCACCCGCTCCCGGTCGGCCAGGATCCCGGGCAGGCCGGGCTCCAGGTTCAGGGTGAGGGTGTGGTCGTGCTTCTGAGCCTCCATATAGACGGCGTTGTAGATATCCTTCACCGCCTCCTCAAAGGGGAAGCGGGACAGCTTCAGCTCGTCCCGGTCGGAGTCGAAGCGGGACAGGGTAAGCAGATCCTGGACAATATGGGTCATCCGGTCACTCTCGTTGAGGATAACCCCCAAAAACTTCTTTTCCATCTCCGGGGGCATCTCCCCGGCGTTGTCGGTGAGGGTCTCTGCGTAGGAGCGGATGTTGGTCAGGGGGGTGCGCAGCTCGTGGGAGACGTTGGCCACAAATTCCCGGCGCATCTCCTCGTTCTTGCGCTGCTCAGTGACGTCGTGGAGCACCGCCAGCGCGCCGCCCCCCTCCCGGCCCCGGTCGAAGGGGGCCATCAGGAGCTGGAGGTAGCGCTCCCGCACCTGCAGTTCCCCCTCCAGGTGGTCGTCGGCAGACAGGACCTGCTCCAGAGAGGCCAGACCGCCGAAGAGCTCCTCATAGGTGGTCTCCGGCCCAATGGCCCGCCGCAGCATCCGGGCGGCGGCGGGGTTGGAGTGGATCACCGCCCCGTCCCGGGAGAAGGCCACCACACCGTCGGTCATGTGGAGGAAGAGGGTATCCAGCTTGTTGCGCTCGTTCTCCACCTGGCGCAGGGTGTCCTGAAGCTGGCCGGCCATGTCGTTGAAGGTGTCGGTGAGCACGCCGATCTCGTCCTGAGACAGCACGTCAATCTTTCGGGAGAAGTCCCCCTCGGCCACCCGCATGGCTCCCTCGGTCAGCCGCTGGATGGGGGTGACCATGGTTTTGGACAGCAGGAAAGACAGCAGGATGGAGATGACCAGCCCGAAGCCCAGGGCCTCGATGATGAGCACCAGCATCTGGTCGGTCAGGTTGTTGGCGGTGGCCTTGTTGTCCAGAATGTAGATGACATAGCCCTCGCCGCCCCGGTGGATGGGGACGGCCACGTCCATGTAGTCCAGGGCGAGGTTGCTCTCGTCCCCGGCCTGATCGGTCTCCAGGCCGGTGTTCAGGGCGAAAACCAGATTTTCCGTGTACTCCAGCCGTCCCTCCTCCCCGTCGGGGGAGACCAGGGGCACGCCGTTGCCGTCCAGGATGTACAGCTTGCGGTTGCGGTTGTCCACGCCCAGCTCGCCGGCGTAGGCCTCCAGCACCCGGGAGAGCTGCTCCGCCCCGTTTTCCTCCTCCTCCGCGGGGGTGGTCAGGTCGTGGTAGAGCAGAGGGTCCTCAAAAACCGCCGCCATCTGGCTGTAGAAGTCCTCCAGGTAGAAGGCGGTCACCGAGTTGATGAGGAAGGCCCCCACCACCATCATCAGCGACAGGATCAGCAGCACCAGGATCATGACCAGCTTCATGTGCAGACTGCGGAGCATGGACGGGACCTCCTCTCTCTTTCTTCTTTTGTTCACGTACCCCAAAAGCCCCCCTTGCTAAAGGGGGGAGGGCCACGAAGTGGCGGGGGGATTCCGTCCTAATAAAGTGCTTTCAAAAAGGGAATCCCCCAGTCACCGCCTACGGCGGTGCCAGCCCCCTTTCACAAGGGGGCCCTTTTTTCCTGCGGGGGACGGGGGTTATTGGCGCTCTCTCACATCGGAGCGGCCTACCAGATAGTCCAGGCTGACGTCGAAAAAATCGGCGATGGCGATCAGGCCGGGAAATTCCGGATACCGGGTCGCATATTCGTAAGATTGATAGGAAGTCAGCGCTAAACCAAATTGTTCTGCCATCTCTCGCTGTTTTAAGCCGCGCTCCATACGCAGTTCTTTAATACGTTCACAAAATTTTGCCATAATTTTACCTCCAGGGCCTTGACAAACACTTAAAGAGTGTATATAATAATTACACACTTTAAGAGAATAAACGAGGTGATTCTAAAATGCAAGACCTGCTTACCGAACTGCTGTGGCGGAACGAAGAGATAAGTGAGGCCGCTGACCGTCTGCGCAAATCTCTGCCCGGTTTTTCTCAGGCCGAACAGGCCTATGACGACCTGGCAGACCAGGTCCAGGCCGCTGTCGGCTACGACCTGTACGACCGTTTTTTCACTCAGCTCATGCGCTATACCAGCTATGAGGTCCGGGCCTACTACTCCCTGGGCTTGGGCCTCCGGGGAGAGCTGGCCCGGGCGTTGGGACTGTAGGGCGCGACGACCCCGGCGCGCCGTTCCGAAAATGCGTCTGTTAATTGCGGCGTGCCCAGTGGTCACGCCCTACACGAGGGTGTCCCGCGCCCTCACTCCCCGAAGTAGTAGCCCATCCCCCGCTTGGTCTTGATGAACATGGGGGAGGCGGGGTCGTCCTCGATCTTCTCCCGCAGGCGGCGGACGGCCACATCCACGGCCCGCACGTCACCCACGTAGCCCTCATAGTTCCACACATGCTCCATCAGGGCCTCCCGGGAAAACACCTTCCCCGGCCGGGCGGCCAGGAAACGAATCAGGTCGTACTCCCGCTGGGTCAGGTCCAGGGCGGCGCCGTCCTTGAAGATGGCGGCCCGGTCCTCGTCAATATGCATCCGCTCCCCCAGGGGCAGCTCGGCCGCCGGGACGGGCGGCGGGGGCGCCGACATGGACACCCGGCGGATATTGGCCTTCACCCGTGCGATGAGCTCCCGGTTCTTAAAGGGCTTGGTGATGTAGTCGTCGGCCCCCAGCTCCAGGCCGCGCACCTTGTCATCCTCCTCCTCCCGGGCGGTGAGCATGACGATGGGGACTGCCGACCCCGCCGACCGGAGCTTCTCGCAGACCTCAAAGCCGCTCATCCCGGGCAACATCAGGTCCAGCAGCACCAGGTCGGGATTCTGCTCCAGGGCCAGCTGCAGGCCGGTGGGGCCGTCCAGCGCCTCCAGGGTATCGTACCCCTCCTTCACCAGGATGAAGGACAGGATATCCACAATGCTCTGCTCGTCCTCTACGATCAGGATGGTCTTTCCCATCAGCGTCCTCCTATTCTCTCACAGGCCCAGCAGGACCTTCACCTTCAGCGTGGTGGACACCGTCTTCCCGTCGGTGATGGTCCCGTCCATCACCTGCCCCACCAGTTCATCAAAGGGCATGGTGACCACGTCCAGAAATTCGTCCTCGTCCAGATGCTGTTTGTTTCGGGTCAGCCCCCGGGCCAGATACATATGCAGCGCCTCGTCGCAGAAGCCCGGGGAGGCCAGGGTGTAGCCCAGATAGGTCCACTCCGACGCCTCCAGGCCGGTCTCCTCGCTCAGCTCCCGCTGGGCTCCCAGCAGCCGGTCCTCCTCCGCCCCGTGGTCCAGCTTACCGGCGGGCAGCTCCAGCAGCAGCTCCTGGATGGGGTAGCGGAACTGCTTCACCAGATAGACCGTGTTGTCACTGTCCAGGGCCAGCACCGCCACCCCGCCGGGGTGGTACACCACCTCCCGGCTCGCCAGAGCGCCATCCGGGAGACGGGCCTGGTCCAGGGTCACTTTGATGATCTTCCCCTCAAAAATCGTCTGGCTGCTTACCATCTTTTCTGTCAGATCCATAGCTGTTCCTCCTTGCGGAATTTATGCCCAGTTATGGTTAGTATACCACAAACGGAGGAGCTGGTAAAGACATCAGGTGGATTTTGCGAAAAAACCCGCCCCTCTGGAGCGGGAAAAACTTGCGGCAGCGGGAAAAATAGGCTATAATGACTCCGCCAGGGCCGCGAGGCCCGGAGTCCACCCTTCAGGAGGCAGTCAACATGAAATTCAAGCCCGAAATCTCTGATCTCCAGCTATCTGCCGATACACTGGAACAGGACTACGCTCAGGCGCAAAACCTGGGAAAGGTCCATCTGGGGGAACAGTGTCTTTACTTCCGCAAGTTTTCCGGAACCTCCTACCTCCCCTACGGTCAGATCGTCAGGGCCTGGCTGCGTCAGGAGGAGGTCAAGGCCCGGATGTGCTGCGCCACCGCCAACTTCGACCAGTTTTATCTGGTGATGGCCTGCGCCGACGGCCAGGAGCGCCGGGGGCAGGTGATCGACAAGGACGCCGGTAAGGCCGCTCTGGACCACATCTCTGACAAAAATCCGGATGTCAGGATCGGATACGTCAAGCCCTTGGAATAAACGTGAAAGGCCGCCCCGGTAATGCGGTTCCGTAACGATGATTTCAAAACTGTAGTGGAGACGGTCGATGCAGTGCATTGCAGAAAGTCTGTCCAAATGAGAGAAATATTGATGTTCCTCCTTCGATATTTTCAGATGTGGTCGGCAAACCATTTTCTATTGTATCGTTGGAGGTTTATCATTTCTACTCATAGGCATAGTTTTTTTCCACTGGAACAGCCTGTGGCTGCCTTTTTTACAACGAAAGGGCTTGCCGCCTGTTCTCCACAGGCAACAAGCCCTTTCGGCTGCTTGAACAATTTCTGCCTATCAAGTTTGTCCAACTTTTCGGATGCGCTTCAGTCTAAGCGATTCTTTTATTTGCTTTGGTTTTTATAATAATATCAGTAGAGCCGGTGTTCTTTCATGATCCTGTCCATGTAATGAAGCCGTTCAGAACACTGTTCATTATTCTGACTGCTGATTGCAAGCAAAATCACTTCAGAAATGCTCATTGGCGCAACATAGGAATTGGTAAAGCCCAGTCCGGCTACCAATGCGACAAGTACGACATCCGCCTGGCTGGCCAGCGGGGAAGTAAGACGGTCAGTGATAAGAATAATTTTCGCTCCGTTTTTGTGAGCGATATCCATGAGCAGATAATTTATCTCTGAATAGCGCGGGAAACTGTAAAGAATCAGGCAATCTCCTTCTCGGATATCAATCATTGTTTCCACAGCCTGGGCATCTGCATGCAGGATCGCCATTACGTTCGGCACCAGCAGCACCAGACGATTTGCCATATACTGTGCACAGCTTGCTGTTCCCCGGAATCCGGCAATATACTTTCGGTCGCTTTGCATAATAATCCTGACCACGTTTTCCAATGTAGCTTCATCCATTTTCGCAAAACTTTTTTCCAAATTGTAAAGAATGTAGTTTACCACGTCGGCAATAAGATTTCCGTTTTTCAGCTGCTCCTTTGTACGAGCATATTTCTCGCCCGGAAGAAGGGAGTTATCTTGACTATTGTCATAATAGGAGGCCATTCTTGATGCCATTTCATTACGAAACTCCGCATAACCCTTAAACCCGAGCTTCCGCACGAAACGAATGATTGAAGTGTCGCTCACGCCAATTGCATCCGCGAGTGCGGTGGATGTAAACAGTCCTATGGTATTGAGGTGGTCCAGAATATACTCCGCAATTTTTGAATCAATCGTAGTGAGCTGTATTACGCGGATTTTTGCAATCAGATCTTCCATATCCCGCCTCCGTTGCATTTTTCTTACTATACCACACTCTTCAGCCATGGTCAACCGTTTGCTCAGGCGTGTCAGGTCTATTACTGGAGCTCCGCAAGGCTGGACTCTATGCGGTCCATCCCCTCCCGAAGGCATTCCATAGAGTTGGAGTAAGAAATTCGCAGGCATCCGGGAGCTCGGAAGCTGTCGCCGGGGACAGCAGCAACCTTTACTTCGGTCAGCAGATAGTCTGCCAAATCGAAAGAGTCCTTGAGAACCCCTCCCCGCCAGCGCCTGCCAAAATACGCAGAAAAATCCGGGAGTAAATAGAATGCACCTAAGGCATTGGAGCACTCCACACCTTTCATTTTACTGAGACGGTTGTAGACCATTTCTCTGCGGAGGGCAAATTGCGCGCACATTTCCGCTACGGAATCCTGCGGTGTCGTATAGGCCGCCAGCGCCGCTTTTTGAGCGATCGAATTGATTCCAGAAGTTACATGGCCTTGGATCCCCTTCATTTTTTGAATAAATTCCTTCGGCCCTGCCGCATAGCCAATCCGCCACCCAGTCATGGCAAAGGCTTTGGAAAATCCATTAACTGTGACCGTCCGGCTGCGCGCATTTCCGGACAGGGAGGCAATGCTGATGTGCCGCGCGTCGTTATAAATCAGCTTTTCATAAACTTCATCGGAGATGATCCAAAAATCATACCTATCAGCCAGTTCAGCCAGAACCGCAAGTTCTGCCTTTCGATAGACCACGCCGGTTGGATTGTTTGGCGTATTGATAATCACCGCCTTCGTCCTTTTTGTCACCGCACGTTCTATGGCCCCCAAATCCAAATGGAATCTGTCGCCTTCGGTGCGGTTCGTCTGGACCAGAATGGGCCGTGCGCCGGACAGCCTGATCATATCCTCATAACTTACCCAACACGGGGTTGGAAGAATAACTTCATCTCCCTCCTGAACGATTGTAATAAGCGCCTCATACAGTGCCTGCTTTGCTCCCGTCGTCACGCAGATTTCTGTATCTTGATAGGAAATATCGTTTTCCTCACGCAGTTTTCGGCAGATGGCCTTGCGCAGCTCAGGGATCCCGGGGGTGGCAGTATATTTGGTAAAGCCCTCATCAATTGCTTTTTTCGCCGCTTCCCTAATATAAAGAGGAGTGTCAAAGTCAGGCTCACCAATGTTTAATTTGATAACATCTACGCCTTCGCGTGTCATTTGAGCAACTTTAGCGTTTAACTCCACCGTTGCGGAGGGTGTAACCTGGTTTGCACGATCACTAAACATTTGTCTTATCCTCATTTCCACATCCAATTGGTTGCCCGATTCCTATGCGCTGGTGTTCGTGAATTTCCGTTTTTTTACATGCATGGCTTGAATCAGGCAGACGGTGACCGCAGCGAACATACCACAGATATCAGTTACAGCCCCGCCATCTAAGAATAGTACGCTCCCTGCAATGCAAAGAACTCTGACCGGCCAGGACATATTTGTTTTCCAATAACCCTGAATACCGCAGGCAAGCATAAAAACGCCGACAGCTGCCGTTGCAAAATTCAAAAGGATCGTATACCATACGTCCTGCATTAAAAGTCCTGGTGTGCTCACAAACATATATGGCACGATGAAAGCTACAAGTCCCAATGCCATTGCCTGCCAGCCAACGCGCGTCGGATTTGCTTTTGCCATACCGGCCGCCGCATAGGAGGCCACAGCTACAGGTGGTGTGACAACAGAGATAATGGCAAAATAGAACACGAAAAAGTGTGCCAGCAGAGGGTCAATATTCAGCTTAAGCAACACCGGCGCAACGACCGTTCCCGCAACGATATAGGCGGCAGAAGTGGGAAGCCCCATACCCAAAATCAGGCAGGCGGCCATGGTAAGCACAAGGGTCGGCATCAGGCGGCTTCCGGTTAGGCGAATAATCATGCCGGACAGCTGCAAGCCAAGGCCGGTGAGGTTTATCATACCTACCACAATGCCGACAACCGCGGTTGCCACTGCGATAGAGACGGCACAGCGCGCGCCGTTTGCCAGACAGTCTAAAATTTGGCGTCCCGACAGACGGGAGCTCTTACGAACCATTGCCAAAACGACAAGTGCGATAATACTGTAGAACGCTGCGTAATACGGAGTAAAATTGGCAAAAATCAAATACAGAAGAAATACGATAGAGAGAAGCAGATGACCGTAATTCCGGAAGTCCTCCTTTGCGCTGGGAATTTCTTCATTTGAAAGGCCCCTGAGCCCGAGCTTTTTGGCGCGCAGGTCAACATTGGACCATAAAGCCAGATAGTACAGGATGGCAGGAATAATCGCCGCGGCCATAATGTCACGATATCCTATTCCGAGAAATTCTGCCATAATAAATGCCGCGGAACCCATGACAGGCGGCATGATCTGGCCGCCTGTAGAGGCGATAGCCTCCACAGATGCGGAAAACTCGCCGGAGTACCCCACTTTTTTCATAAGAGGGATGGTAAAAGCCCCTGTCGTTACAACATTGGCAGGCGCACTGCCGTTGATCATGCCAAGAAGGCCGCTTGCGAAGATGGAGACCTTTGCCGGCCCGCCGGGTGAACGGCCGGCAACACTGATGGAAAAACTGTTAAAAAGCTGGGAGAGCCCGGTCGTTCCAAGGAATGCGCCAAAGAGGATAAAAAGGAAGATATAAGTGCTTGAAACGCCGAGCGAAGTGCCATAGATTCCCTCTGAACTGATGTAAAGCTGGCTGATAATACGCTGAAGTGTATACCCTTTGTGATGCAGCATACCGGGAAGATACGGTCCGCAGAAAGCGTAGGCGGCAAAGCAGACCGCAATGATCATCAGCCCCTTGCCAAGGCAGCGTCGGGTTGCCTCCAGAAGCAGCATCACCATTATGATGCCGAGAACAACCTCAACCTTTTCAATTTTACCGTTCCGCAATGCAATCGCATCAACATTGATATAGAGATACAGATTTGCAGCAGCCGAGGCCACCGCACATGCAGCGTCAAAAATAGAAAACCGGCCCCTCGGCGATTTTTTCCCTGCTGGATACAACAAAAATACCAGTGTCATTGCGAACATTAAATGCATGATCCTCTGCTGTGTTGCCGGCATGGTGCCAAAGCCCGCGATATAGAGATGAAACAAGGACATGGCAATGGCAATTACTTTCCAGATTCGGTCATAGACTGGAATCAAGCGATTGCGAAATCGGGACTCTGAATCAAATTTTTGAAGTATTTCCTCGCTTTGGCTCTCGCTGATGGCTTCTGCGGGCTCGTACGGGGGAACGTTATTTGGTTCCATATGGCCCTCCTTTCAATTGATGATTTGCGAATCTCGCGCATAAGCTACGAATACTACGCGTTCGCCAGCTTGAACGACAACATCCTCTTTCACACTGAGAATGTAAAGTTCCTCCGGTGCGGTAACCGTCTCAATAATATTTCCGTACCGGTCCAAAATATCGGTAATGGGATCGCCCTTGGCAAGACGTTGATACGGAACGACGAGGGGAACAGTAAGGCCTCCGCAGGTACAGCGAATAATACCTCTGGCTCGTACGAATATCTGCGCCGTATGAGTTTCTTCTCCATCAATCATCTTGAAGTGCCGCATTACGTTGCGTGTCCCGTTTTTTACCACATCGACCATTGTGCGTTCAAGTCTCGCAGCGTTGCCGATCTCCAGCATGAACGCAGGAATCCCGGCCCTGTTTAATTCGATGTCCAGTGAACCAGCAAGTTTTACAGGCTCATCGGTTTTAGCCAATGTGTTGACCCCGCAGTTGATAAAAATTCCGAAGGCGCGAAGTAGTTCCTCCACCTTTTTCTCAACGTCCGGATAGCCACATAGTTTATAGACCGCATACGGCATAGCATGATGTGTCACACCGGATGCATGAAAGTCAATAAAATAATCTGCATATTTTTTTACAGCGGACAGATGGACTGCAGCCAGCCGCTCTGTCATCTGACCTTTTTCGTTACCGGGATATGACTCGCCAAGATTCATTCCATCGTTCCAGCTCAGGCGCTGTTTATGAAAAAATGCAAGAGGGTTACAGATCGGGGTGCAAATCACTGCCCCCCGCAGTTGGGACGTGTCGATCTCGCGAAACAGCTCCATCGTGCCGATCACGCCATTTAGTTCATTGCCGTGCAGTGCGGCATTGAGCCAGAGAACACAACCATCCTCCGCGCCGTTGGCGACCATCACAGGGAGAGAACATGGATTTCCATCCGGATAGCAGCAAACAACCAACTCACCTTGTGCTTTCTGATTGGGTCCGGCCTTTGCCGTGCCGACTTCGATCACTCGATTCATTTTTTCCTCCTACCGCAAGAGGAGAGGGATGTCCCGCTCCTCCTGCGGTTATTTTACTTAGTTTCTGAATAGAATTTCTCCGCGCCTGCCGCCAGGGAGACAGTCAGCCCGTCGGATGCGCTTTCGAGGCTCATACCGCCCATCAGGCTATAAACACCAGACAGGTAGTCAAGGTTGTCATAGATCGCCTTTGTGACACCATAGACAACTTCCTCGGGGACGGAGTCATTCACATAGAGGAAGTTGGCGACAGCATAGGTGTTGACATCATAGTCTTGATTCATATAGGTGTTTGCGGGAAGCATATATGGATAAAAGGCATCCGCTTCCTTGAGAACCATTTCCAAATCGCTGTCTGAAAAGCTGAGGATCTTAAAGCCACTGGCAGACATAAGGTCGGTGGGGGAAGCAGAGCCAACACCGGCAATCAGATTTGCACAGGTAATCTGCTTGTTTTTGAGAAGTTCAACCGCCTGGGATTCGCTGGTGTACTCAACAGACTTAAAATCATTATAAGACATTCCATACGCTGTGCATAGTGTGCGGCTGTTGAGTTCGGTGGCGCTGCCTGCTGCTCCGACAGAAACCTTCTGTCCTTTAAAATCAGCAAAGCTTTGGATGCTGTCGTCATCAATGGAGACGAGATGCATCACTGTGGGGAACACGTAGGAAACACTGTGGAAATTTGTCCATGGTTCGTCAAAATTGTTCTGGCCGAGCATTGCGTCTTTTGCAAGACCGGCCTGAGAAATGCCGAATTCGACCTCACCCTCGTGAAGGGCACGTAGAATAGCGGCACTGCCTGCCGTAGACTGGACAGACGCGCTGAAATACTCACTATATTGTGCGTTAAGCAGTTCAGCAATCGCATTACAGATTAGAAAGTAGCTTCCGCCGCTCGTTGCGCCGGCAAATTGGATGGTATAGGGCGTTTCAGGAACAGGGATGCCAAGAGAACCGTGTTCAGTCCCAACACTTGCGCTGCCTGGAGTGACTAGAGTTTCCGGCTCCTGCCTTCCGCAGGCAGCCAGAGATATTGCCATAACTGCCGCAAGGACCGCTGCTAAGAATTTTTTCATTTTGTTTCCTCCTGTTTTATATATTCTGCCTTATCCAAGGCTGGTATACAGTCCATGATTATTTTTTTCAACACGCATCGACCTCATTTCTTACTGCTATTATATATAAAAAAGAATATTTGTCAATATTAAATTTAAAAGAAGAAAAATATTCTTCTAATTGTCAAATCAAACCTTCAGAAGGTAGTTTCTCATAGGAGCTAATTGAATCTCACATATAGGCAACATCCTCTCGGCGCTTGTGAAACACAAAACCGGTACATCGAGCTTGCTTCAGCAGAACGAAAATTTCCGCTGAGGCTGATTTTGATGTACCAGCTCCTTTTCCCCTGACAAATGATTGACCGTCCGAAGGGGATACCTCGCTACGGCTTTTTGTAAAAAGAAAATCCTGCCGAAATGTGTGAAATACACCGCGGCAGGATTTGTGCTTTACCAGTCGAAATCATCATAAGAAGAAAGGTACAGTAAGAAATATATTGTATTGAATCGTTTCGAGGCGATTCTAACCGGTTTGAATCATATTTCTGTACATTAAGAGGTGCTGGAATCGGCAATTGATACCAGCACCTATAGGATTTCTCTATACTTTATCCATCTACTGAGCAAATCAGTTCCCTATGCTTAAACAGCATGGCGTGCATACGAGTTTCGGCTTCATCGCTTAGTATATCAATAGTTTTACATATGCTTGAAGGAGCTCTAAAGCTTATTCCCAAAAATAGTCAGTATACGCAAAGAGTGAAGGAGAACCGCCCGTATGAAGGAAGAGGACCTTTTCTTCTTTCTTGAATACGCCCTTCCTGATCAGATCGAGCATACCATCCATCGTCTTCCCCGTATAAACAGGATCAAGAAGAATGGCCTCTTTCTTTGCCACAAGGCTCACGGCCTTGATCATACCATCCGTTACTTTGGAATAGCCTTCGCCGATATAGTCATCAAACACCACGACCTCATCCTTTGAGAATTTCGGTATATCCAGTTCATCGCAAAGCTTGCAACAGAGATTATACACATTCTGGGTCTGTACATCCTTCTTTTTATTGATGCCGATTCCGATCACGGGAATATGAGCATTCTCTCCCATAAGTCCGGTCAAAACACCTGAATGCGTACCTGTGCTTCCGCTGGTCACTACGATATGGTCAAAAGAAATTCCCATCTCAAAGGACTGCTGGAGGATCTCCTGAGCACAGGCAACATACCCCAGCGCTCCAATTTCATTGGAGCCGCCGCCGGGGACTATGTAAGTCCTTCTTCCCTGTGCAGTAAGCTCATCCGCAACCTTCTCCATTTCCGCCATCATGTCGCTGCCGCCTTCTACAACATGGGTCCTTTCTACACCAAGCAGATGGAACAGGAAATTATTTCCGCTAGCGTGCTCATGATAGCTGTCAGGCACGCGTTGTTCGAGAACCAGATGGCATTTAAGTCCTTCGGTAACAGCTGCTGCAAGTGTCAGGCGGCAGTGGTTCGACTGCACTGCACCGCAGGTAATAATGGTATCTGCACCCTTGCTGAGCGCATCCGCCATAAGGAATTCCAGCTTCCTGGTTTTGTTGCCGCCGCCAGTTAAGCCAAGGAGGTCATCTCTTTTTATGTAGATCTGAGGGCCGCCCATATATTCGGTCAGATGCTCCAGCTTTTGAATCGGGGTAAAATAAGGGGTGTATCTTCTTCTCGGGAATTTAGCTAAATTCATTTTTTCCCTCCATACTGTCCTAACAGTCTTAATAATAGTTGCTGCTTACTGTTCATCCCGTTTCAGGAAAGCGGTCATGCAGTGAACAGAACCTCTTCCCTTGTTGAGTTCAGAAAGGTCAAGCACATCAACAGTAATGCCGGCCTTCTGCAAAGCGTCAACTGCTCTCGGGGCGAGATTACTGGAAACAACGTGGCCAGGTTCGATTGCAACAAAGTTCGTCGCATGACCATACTTTGCCTCAGTAAGAGAAGGCGCTTCGATAATTCGATAACCCTTTTTCTTAATGGCGTCAACCACTTCGTACGGCACCTGGCAGGCATGGATAATTGCAACATCGTTGCTCGGGAAGTTCAGCAGACCATCGATATGAGCATGGGCGAGTTCCAGCAGGCCTATCTTACCTTCATTTTTTGCCCCTGAAAAGGCGCCGCCCTCGTAACCGAACAATTCGCTTTCCAACAGGTTTTCCGGGACTGCAGAACAATTCAGCGCCACAAAAAGGAAATTTTTCCGTTTGGACTCATTGTGAATCGCCTGCGCAAACAGCTCTTTGCCCGTGCCGCTTTCGCCGTAAATACACACATTAGAATCCGACTTTGCCATCTGCCTGGCAGTTTTTTTCGCTTTAATGATCGCTTTGCTGTTTCCTAAAATATCGTCAAAGCAATGGATCGCTACATGTCCGCTTCCACTAATCCTGCGTCTAAACTTATGCTGTCGCGCCTCCGCTTCGTTAAAGTATTCCAGCATGATGACATATCCGACATTCTTTCCTGCATCCTCTATACCGGATACTGTAACAATTACAGTCCTGTTGTTGATCTCCACTATTGTCTCGAACAGGTTCTGATTGCTGCGTGCTACATCTGTCAGCTGCAATTCCGGGAACAGTTCAAAAATACTGAAACCAACAACAGCATTCGCCTGATTTGCGAGAACTTTCTCCGCGTTTTTATTTACCGAAAGTATTTGACCCCCGCTATCGACGATAATAATTCCTTGCCGGACAAGCGTCAGCAATGTATTCAGCCTTACTAATAGGTTGTTTTTTTCACTGATCAGTGTATTTAACTTTGCGCTGAACTCCACTTGGTTTTCAATGTCTTTTTTGACCCTCTCTCCGTTTTGATAATTCTCAATTCCAAGCAGTTCTGCGCATCTGTCAATCGAAGTTCTAGCCAAAAGCCTCTGCCCCAAATCAATTATGTTATGAATTTCTCCGGGAACCAGATCTTTTTCACCGACTGTAATAGCAGTATCTATCTCAGGATCAATATCATAGCCGCATCCTGGGTAAAACGGAATCAAGTTGATATTTTTTGACGTTGCATTATACAGCATGGTCATTGTTTCCATGCAGCTGTGATATGTTGTATTAACCAAGTATGCCTTTGTATTTTCCGGAAAATCGTCCAGCATATATAGTGTATCCTTACGAAGTGTAAGGTTCGCAATAATTGTTTTTTGCGCAGAAGAAATCTTGTCTTTCACGCTCTGAGCAACAAAATATGCCGATATTATTACAAGATTCTCCTCTACATGACCTTCTAATTTATTGATATCAGAAGTGCAGTAAGTTTTAAATTCCGCAAAAGCACCGAAATATGCTCCGAACATATCTGCAAGAACTTCTGCATAGTCTCGCTTATTCGCAATAATAGCAACTTTCTCTTTCATTTTTTCATCCTTTGGATCTTATTATTTCAGCAAGCCTGATTCATGATATTTTGATGGAATCCCACTACGCGCCTTCAGCATTTTTCCAGTCTTCCATAACAGCTGCTAAAATGCTCTCCGCTGATATGTCAGCGGCTGTTACAAATGGCTTATCATAATATTTTCTAAGTGTCTTTGCGGTAATTTCTCCAATGCAAATGCAGGTTGTGTGGTCCTGAACGATTTTATTTGAATCAAAAAACAGTTCAACACCACTGCTGCTGGAAAAAATCAGGTAATCGGCCCGGGACAGAAATTTCTGCGCATACTCTGGCAGTACAGCTTCTGAATGCAAATCATAGATTGGAATATCATAGACATCATATTCTGAAATAAGCGTTTGAATCAGGTCCTTAGAGCCTCGTTTGGATCTAAACAGATAGATTGGCTCTTGTTTTTGCGCCGTATTTATCAATGCGCTTGCCAGTCCGCGGCTTGTATAAACTTCGGGACATAGATTCGCATAGATTCCATACTTCTCAAGTGTCCTGGCTGTAGCGGCTCCGATCACCGCAAACTGGCATGCATTCAACCGGCGCAGATCAATTTTTTGTTCCGCCAAGCGGTTGAAAAATATACGAACGCCATTACTGCTTGTAAAAACAAGCCACTTTGTCTGATTGCTGCACAAAGCATCATAGTCAAAGGAAACCGGAAGCTCATCAACGATTGATCTCTCAGCGAAAAACACTTCTGCTCCCTGATTTTCCAATGCCGCTTTGAGCTTTTCAGTAACAGCCTGTGTTCCTGTGAGGCCAACGCATGCCCCCTTGAGAGGCTGCTTTATCGTTGAAGAAAGGTCAAATGCTGCCGTTTCTCCCACAACAATAACTGCCGGCGGCTGAATACCCGCGCTGCGTGTTCTTTTCACAATATCTTCCAGTGTCCCCCGCAGCGCAGCAGGATGGGGAGAATTTCCGCCCGAGATCACCGCTATTGGCGTACCTGGATTTTTCCCGGCAGCAATCAGGCGCGCAACGATTTGCTCCAGCCGGCTTAGTCCCATCAGGAAAACAAGTGTACCGGAGAGCGCGGCAAATTTGTCAAAATCTGATGGCAGACCATCCGGCGTATCGGCTGTATGGGCAGTTATAATATGTACACTGCGGCTCACTCCGCGATGTGTAACCGGAATTCCAGCAGCGGCGGGAATTGCAATCGCAGAGGAAATACCAGGGATTTCCTCGTAAGGAATCCCCGCTTTCTGTAGAGCAAGGATTTCCTCCCCGCCACGTCCAAATATGAACGGATCTCCGCCTTTCAAACGGACAACAGTTTTTCCTTCTTCCGCTTTTTTGATCAGCATAGCGCAGATCTCCTCCTGCTGCGCAGAATGCCTGCCATTGCGCTTGCCCATATAGATCTTCTCTGCGGACTTTGGGGCAGTATAGAGCATATCCTCTGCAATCAGGTCATCGTATATCACTGTATCACAGCGCTGCAGAATCGACAGTCCCCGTACTGTAATGAGATCCGCTTTTCCACATCCGGCGCCTACCAAATAAACACAGCCTTTCATCATACGTCCCCCTCAGTAAATTTACGGAGCTCATTTTGGAGCGCCGCATTACTTAATGGCCACCCGTCCCTCAGGCACAGCGCGCACAAGCAGCGAAAAAACTCCGCCCGTTGACGCTCGTCAGGCAAACTTTTCTTTATTTCGATACGCAGAGAATCAAGATAGCTCAGTAATGTGTCAAAGTTTTCGGGCAATACGGACTGAATCTGTTCTTTTAAATAAATCGCTGCGCTGGGACTTGCGCCGCCAGTCGAAATACCAATAGAAAGCTCCCCCCTCTTAACCAATGCCGGAAACAAAAAAGTACACAGACTCCTATCATCCACAACATTAACGGGAACACGCAGCTCCTGGCACTGTACTGATATCATATGATTAAGCCCCCGATCATCGGTAGCCGCAATCACAAAGAACCTGTTCTCAAGAAGATCTCGTGAATATGGCTGACGGAGAAGCGTCAATCCGTGTATCTCCTCGATTTCCGGTAAAAATTCAGGCGCAGCTACTGTTAGATGTACGCCGTATGGAAGCAGCTTTTCAATTTTGCGAAGAGCCACCGTGCCGCCGCCTACAATCAGCCCCTCCTGTGAGGAGATCTCCATGAAAAAAGGGAAATATGCCATAGCAGGTCCTCCTTAGAGTCTAAACATAGTAGTATTGCCACCCGTTTTCTGTGTGAACACGGCATACCCTGATGTGAAAAACAGCGTCTAATATGCCTGATGCGTAGACTTCCTCGGGCGTGCCGACTTGAAGAATTTTTCCATCAGATAATATGGCAACCCGATCTGCCATACGCATGGCAAGGCACAAATCATGGAGCACCAATACAACAGCTTTTCCTTGCTTTGCCCAATGGCGCGCTATTTTCATTACCTCCAATTGGTGCTGCACATCTAAATATGTGGTGGGCTCGTCCATTAAAACGGTATCCGTCTCCTGCGCAAGAACCATGGCAAGATAAACTCTCTGCCGCTGGCCGCCGCTGAGCTCCTGTACGGAACGGTCCGCGATATCCGCGGCGTCCGCATCGCGCATTGCTTTTGTCACGGCATCATAATCTTCCCTGCGATAGCGCCGGGGGAACGACAGCTGCGGAAAGCGGCCATGCAGTACCATCCGCCGGGCAGTAATATTGGGTACGTTTCTGGACTGCGCCAAATAAGCAGCCTTTTGCGCTATCTGGCGGGCGGTAAGCTGGTCAGAGCTAACGCCATCGAAAAGAACCTGTCCGCTTTTTTGAGGGTGCAGGCCCAGCACCGTACGCAGCAGCGTACTCTTTCCGCATCCGTTAGGGCCCAGGATCGCAAGCACTTCACCCTGTTTAAAAGACAGGGAAACATCGTGAAAGACGGTACCCCCATAATATCCAGCGCTGAGATTCTTCAGTTCAATCATGAGTGCGCCCCCCTCTCTGCCGCAGAAGGAGCCAGATAAAGAAAGGACCTCCAACAAAGGAAAGAATGATGCCGACCGGCAATTCATACGGTACAAACAATGTTCGTGCCAACAAATCGCATGTTGTCAGAAAAGCAGCTCCGCCGAAAGCAGAGGAAAGTAAAAGCGGCCGGCTTTCTTCTCCAACCAGGCGACGCATCATATGGGGTACAATAATACCCACAAAACCGAGAAGACCGGAAAAGCTAACCGCCGCGCCCGCCAAAGCCGCCGCGAGCGCAAGAAACAATACCCGAAAGCGTTTCACCGGCAAGCCAAGGCTTTTCGCAGTATCGCTTCCCAGCATCAGGATGTCAAGTTCATTAGAAAGCAAAAGCGCGAAAAACAGCATTGGAAAGATGATGTAAGCCGCAGGAACAATACGCGCCATTGTCAGATTTGCAAGACCTCCTATGCGAAAGTCAGAATAGCCGTTCAGTGCATCCGGGAAAAAAGTGAGGACCGCATCAATGCCGGCGCCGAAAACGTTGGAAACCACCACACCCGAAAGGACAAGTGTAATTTTAGAGGCCCCGGTACGTTCTGCTATCAAAAGTACCAGCAGGACCCCAAGCAAGGCGCCGCAAAAGGCTGCTAGCGGAAGAAAAGACACCGCAATCGGAGCAGCAGCACCGAAAAAGGCAACTGCCAGGCCGGCACCCGCATTAACGCCAATGATATTCGGCGCCGCAAGCGGATTGTTCAATATCCCCTGTATAATTGTTCCTGAGGCAGCGAGCGCCGCCCCTGCCAGCAGACAACCGCAAGTGCGCGGCAGACGGGAATAAAGAACAATCGAAGCGCTGTAACCGGAGGTCAGCCGGCCAGAAAGAACTGCAACAATATCATTGAGCGGAATAAAAACTGCGCCAAAGCACATGCTCAGTGCGGCGGCGAGAAGCATGAGAAGCAGTAACCCAAACAGAAATGATCTTCGGCCACACTTATTGTTGATAAAGGATATTTGCCAGTTTTTCATAGGCTTCCCCCCAGCGAGCGTTTGGCTTGATATTATATAACGCGTGTTCCAGTGTGTAAAAATGTCCGTTCTGAACCGCGCGGAGCTGCGACCATGCAGGGTTTGAAAGCAATGTCTGCTCTAACATAGTATATGCGTCATCTGGATCGGATCCTTGAAGCACCGCAAAAACAAAGTCCGGATCAGACAAAATAATTGCCTCCAGACTTAAATTCTCCAGAAGAGAATTGTCGCTGTCCGCAATATTGACGCAGCCAAGGTCATCGAGCATCTCCCCCAAAACATTATTCGTACTGCCTTTAACCTTACAGCTTGATCCAGTCGCACGAATACATAGAACGGTCGGATGCGAGTCATCCTGTTTTGCAATAGCTAAGTCTGACTGCTGTTTTACCAGCTCGCCATAGATGGAATAGTTCTCGCTTTTTCCCGTGATCGTGCAGCAGATCTTCAGCATATTCAAATAGTCGTCCAGGCTTTGGATGTCAAAGTATGCAGCCGGGATATTCGCCTGTTCAAACGTATCCAACAGGTCAAGGTCAGCCTGTGTGTTGCAGCTTGCCAAAATAAAGTCGGGTTCCGCAGAAAATAAAACCTCAAGATTCGGTTCTTTTACAGCACCTAAGTTTGCTGTATTCTCGTCGAGCGAAAGGTCAAACGACGTCCACGCGTCATCTGCAGCAGCGACAAGAACATCTTTTCCACCAGCCAGACACCATATATCAGCAAAACTTCCAATCATAGCAGCAACGCGCTGAGGCTGTTGTATGCTGATCTGTCGGCCCAGATCGTCCGAAAATGAAATGACCTTGTCAGGTGCAGTCAATTCTGTATCGTCCGGCGTTCCATGATTTGAGCAGGCGCAAAGCAAAAGCAGCAAGAAAAGAGAAACTATACCAGCAGTTTTTTTCATAGGCTCCTCCTGAAAGTAAAAAGGCAAGGACTCTGCCTGTCAGATCGGAGTCCTTGCCAAAAAACAACTTGAAATATCAGCAGGTAGCTCCACCTTCAAGGTGCAGCTTGGCATCGAGAATTGCCTGCCTGCGCTCCATAACATCACCGGCTTTAAGCTGTGCAATGAAGTTTTCTGCGCCAATACGATCGATAAACATGGCAAAACGTTCGCCGGTCTTACCCTGCTCGCGGTAAATAAGAAGTGCATACATGATATGTTCCCTATATGCTTCTGTGCAAGGCATAAATAATTCCCCCTTT
>CANSSJ010000009.1 GCA_947649625.1 uncultured Bacillota bacterium
GGCGGATATACTCCTTCAGGGGCACCCCGGCCAGGTAGGAGAACATCCGCTGAAAGTGGTAGGTTGAGCAACCGGCCAGCCGACCCAGCTCCTCCAGCCTGATCTCCCCGTCCAGATGCGCCTCCAGATAGTCCAGCGCCTCGTTCCAATTTTTCAGCCAATCCATACAATCCACTCCTTGTCCCAAAGTATAGCCCCTCTCCCCCGCCCTGTCCTCGCTTTTCCGGTGCGGAAAAAGGGAGCGCCGAAGCGCTCCCTTTTAAAAAGCGGGTGATTAGGCCTTGCCGGCGCAGCCCAGCACGTCCACCAGCTTGTGACGGACGGTCTCCTTGATATTGGCACGGGCGGGCTTGAGGTACTCGCGGGGGTCGAACTTGTCGGGGTGCTCGTCGAAGAACTGACGGATGGTCCCGGTCATGGTCAGGCGCAGGTCGGAGTCGATGTTGATCTTGCAGACGGCGCTCTTGGCGGCCTCACGCAGCTGCTCCTCGGGGATACCCACGGCATCGGGCATCTTGCCGCCATGGGTGTTGACCATCTTCACATACTCCTGGGGCACGCTGGAGGAGCCGTGGAGCACGATGGGGAACTCGGGCAGGCGCTTGACAATCTCTTCCAGGATGTCGAAGCGCAGGGGAGGCGGAACCAGGATGCCCTTCTCGTTGCGGGTGCACTGCTCGGGCCGGAACTTGAAGGCGCCGTGGCTGGTGCCGATGGCGATGGCCAGAGAGTCGCAGCCGGTCTTGGCGACAAACTCCTCCACCTCTTCGGGGCGGGTGTAGTGGGAGTCCTCAGCGGAGACCTGAACCTCGTCCTCCACGCCGGCCAGAGCGCCCAGCTCGGCCTCGACGACCACGCCGTGGTCGTGGGCGTACTCGACCACCTGCTTGGTGATCTCGATGTTCTCGGCGAAGGGCTTGGAGGAGGCGTCGATCATGACGGAGGTAAAGCCGTCGTCGATGCAGCTCTTGCAGGTCTCAAAGGTGTCGCCGTGGTCCAGATGGAGCACGATGGGGATCTCGGGGCACTCGATGACGGCGGCCTCCACCAGCTTCACCAGATAGGTGCGGTTGGCGTAGGCCCGGGCGCCCTTGGAGACCTGGAGGATCACAGGGGCCTTCTCCTCGCGGCAGGCCTCGGTGATGCCCTGGACGATCTCCATGTTGTTGACGTTGAAGGCGCCGATGGCGTAACCGCCGTTATAGGCCTTCTTGAACATTTCGGTAGAAGTAACAAGGGGCATGGGAATAACCTCCTTATAATGATGTCTTCTTTATTTTACCACATTTTCCCCAGATTGCAACATACCATCGGGAAAAAACTCCCGCCGGACAAGCGGGAGTTTTGTGGGATTTGTGAGAGAGCAGCAATTGAAGCTAAAGCGCGCCCTTAGGGCAGTTTTTCACGCATTCAAAGCACAGGATGCACTCTGTGCCGTTTTTCCGCCTTCTGGAGTTGTCCGTCATATCTACGTCCATGGGACAGACCTGCCTGCACTTGCCGCAGGAGACACACTTGCCGGTATCACAGGTCACACGGAGCAGGGAAAAATAGCTCATCGGCTTCAGGAACACGGTGATGGGGCATATGTACTTGCAGAACGCCCGGTTGTCCTGGAAGGCGAAGGCCAACGCGATCCCCACCCCGTAGTACGCCAGGTTGCCAATGAGGAAGGCCCAGAACATGATCCGCTCCAGATTACCCACCTGGGCCAGGAAGAGGGCGGCCACGAATACCAGAGAGGCCGCAAACGTGACATACCGAATCCAGCCGATGGGTTTCCGGGGCTGGCGGGGCGTCTGATAGGGGAGAAAGTCCAGCACCATGGCCGTCCAGCAGGCGTAGCCGCACCACCCCCGGCCAAAAATCAGCGGTCCGAATATCTTGGCGACTGCATAATGGATGGTGGCCGCCTCGAACACCCCGGTAAACAGGTAGTACCAAAAGCCCTCGATCTGCATATTTTCCTGGCAGATCAGCCCCAGGTAAACCAGCATATACAGCCCCACCAGCAGTTGGGCTGTCCGCCGGGCGTGGGGGTGCTTCCGGATGAAGAGGAAAATGCCCAGCGAGACGGAACAGCCGATATAGCTGAAATTGAACAGGTAAAACAGGTTGTCCAGCGTCAGCCAGAGGGTGACCGCCACCACCTCAAAAATCGTCAGCATCATCGCCGGCAGCCAATATTTTCTCATCGTATCCCCCCAAGTTCACTTTTCATTCCAATTTTACCACCAGCTGCACCAAAATTCAACGCAGAGTCGGTGATTCTTCCCGTTTACAAGGGCAAAAAACTTTGCTATAATATTCCCGTTTCAAGCTGCAGCCCATCCCACAAAGGATATTTTGAATTTGGAGGTAATCAACATGAGCAACACATTGAAGGGCGCCCTGATTATCGGTCAGTCCGGCGGCCCCACTTCCGTTATCAACGCCAGCGCCTACGGCGTCATCCGCACCGCCCTGGACTGCCCCGACATCACCGCCGTCTACGGCGCGGCCCACGGCATCAAGGGCGTGCTCAACGACAAGCTGTACGACATGGGCCAGGAGGACGCCAAGGAGCTGGAGCTGCTGCTCAATACCCCCTCCTCCGAGCTGGGCTCCTGCCGCTACAAGATCGCCGACCCCGACGCCGACGACACCGACTACAAGCGCATCCTGGAGATTTTCAAAAAGTACGACGTGCGCTACTTCTTCTACAACGGCGGCAACGACTCCATGGACACCTGCAACAAGATCTCCAAGTATATGCAGAAGGTGGGCTACGAGTGCCGCATCATGGGCGTGCCCAAGACCATCGACAACGACCTGTTCGGCACCGACCACTGCCCCGGCTTCGCCTCCGCCGCCAAGTATATCGCCACCTCCTGCGCCGAGGTGTATAAGGACGCCCGGGTGTATGACACCGGCATGGTGACCATCATCGAGATCATGGGCCGTCACGCCGGCTGGCTGGCCGGCGCCGCCGCTCTGGCCGGTGTGGTGGGCTGCGCCCCCGACCTGGTTTACCTCCCTGAGGTGGACTTCGACATGGACAGGTTCCTGTCCGATGTGGACCGCATCTACAAGGCCAACGGCAACTGCATCGTGGCCGTCTCCGAGGGCATCCACTACGCCGACGGCTCCTTCGTCTCCGAGGCCAAGACCTCCGCCACCGACGGCTTCGGCCACGCTCAGCTGGGCGGCCTGGCGGCCCTGCTGGCCAGCGTGGTCAAGGAGAAGACCGGCGCCAAGGTCCGGGGCATCGAGCTGTCCCTGCTCCAGCGCTGCGGCGCCCATGTGGCCTCCCGCACCGATATCGACGAGTCCTTCCTGGCCGGCAAGACCGCCGTAGAGGCCGCCGTGGCCGGCGAGACCGACAAGATGGTTGGCTTTGTCTGCACCCGCGAGGGTGGCTATAAGTGCGAGACCAAGCTGTTCAACCTGTCCGAGGTAGCCAACTTCGAGAAGAAGGTCCCCCTGGAGTGGATCAACGCCGAGCACAACGGCGTGACTCAGGCTTTCATCGACTACGCCCTGCCCCTCATCCAGGGCGCAGCTGAGGCCCCCACCGAGAACTCCCTCCCCCGCTTTGCCCGCCTGAAGAAGGTCCTGGCCAAATAAGATTGACGGCCCGCCCCATCTGGGGCGGGCCGTTTCGATTCATCTCCCCGGCAGCTGGGGGGCCATGGTCCGGGTGTGGCGGATCTCCTCCCAGACGGTGGTTTTTTTCCAGAAGCTGGCGGCGGTGATGGGCAGCCAGGTGAGCAGGAACAGCCAGTAGGCGGCCAGCCCCTTCCACAGCCGGCGGTCCCATTTGCCCTCCAGCGTGATCACAATGCCGGCGGCGACGGTGGCGGTGAGGGCGGCCCAGGCGATGTTGCCGCAGGCCCCCGCCAGCCCCAGAAACAGAGCATGGGCAAGGCTCCTTCCGCCTAACGCGGCGGTAAAGGCGGTACAGGGCAGACCCGCCAGGGCGGCCAACTGGTAGGCAGGCAGCAGGAGGGTAAATTCAAAGTCAAAGAGGGTCAGCCGGGGCTGTCTGGCCTGCCGCTCCCCCAGGTCGGGCAGATAGCGCTGGGCGACCTGGAGGGTGCCGCTGGTCCAGCGGCGGCGCTGGGTGAAGGACTGCTCCCAGGTGAGGGGCTGCTCGTCGTAAGTAACCGCCTTGGGCACATAAGCCACCCGCTCCCCGGCCAGCACGGTCTGGGCGGTGATCTCCAGATCCTCGCTGATGGTCTCGGTGCGCCAGCCTCCCAGCCTGTCCAGCAGCCTCTGGGTCACCATAAAGCCGGTGCCCCCGATCATGGCGGACAGGCCCAGGCCAGCCTTGCCCCCGTTGTGGAAGCGGTCCATCATCCAGTAGTAGATGGAGGAACAGCCGGAGACGGCGGTGTCGTAGGGATTTTTGCTGTCCCGGTAACCCTGGGCCGCCTGAGCGCCGGCCAGCCGGGCGTTGTTCATCTCCGCCAGGAAACGGGGGTCCACCACGTTGTCGGCGTCAAAGACCAGCCAGGCGTCGTACCGCCTGCCCCGGAGGCGGTTGTAGGCGAAGCGGAGGACCTCCCCCTTGCTCTTCACCGGCACGGTACACTCCAGCACCCTCGCCCCGAAGGAAGCGGCCGCCCGGGCGGTGTTGTCGGTGCAGTTGTTGGGGATGACCCAGATGTCGTACAGCTCGGCCGGGTAGTCCTGGGTGAGCAGGCTGTTGATGAGGGGACCGATCACCAGCTCCTCGTTTCGGGCGGCGATCAACACCGCAAATCTGGTCCGGGCCGGGTGAAACCCGTAGTCGGTGGGCTTGCGCACACAGGCCAGACCGGATACCAGGTACCACAGCCCCCACAGCGTCATTAAAATCCCCATGGTTCCCGTCAGGGCCAGGGCGGCAGGAAACAGCCAATCCATATCCCGCTCCTCCTCTCATTTTTACCTCTCAATAGGATTCGTGATTTCCGCCCCTGCGGAGCGGGAACACGGAAAACGAATGAGAGTTATCTCTGCCCATAAGGATAGCAGAGCTTCCTTAAGGACAAAGTGGCAGGAAGATTAAGATTTCATGAAGGTTTCCTTAATGCGCCGCCTGTGTCCGGCCGGGACGGCTTCTGATTTGACAACGATCATGGGATATGTTAAACTGATTATACTCCGTTTTGTCTGAAATACCGCCGTATAGGACATCCTCTCCCCCGCATATCCTGGACCAGGAAACAGTCTGGAGGGAACGGATATGGAGACCAGGATCGCGGAACTGAGGTATAAAGAGGTCATCAGCGTGGAGGATGGGACCCGATACGGCTATGTGGGGGATATGGAGATCGACCTGGAGACCGGGCGGGTCAAGGCCCTGGTGGTCCCTGGCCGGCGCCGCTTCTTCGGCCTGCTGGGCCGGGAGGAGGACAAATACATCCCCTGGGAAGCGGTCAGCCGGTTCGGGGAGGATATCATTCTTGTGGCCCGCGCGCGGCCCGCCCAGCCGGAATTGCCGCCGCACGACTGACTTTTGATGCAAGGGAGGGCGCTCCAATGCCAAACTTTACAAAGAAAGCCATTAAAGAGACCTTCATCGAACTGCTGGATGAACGCCCTCTGAACAAAATCACTGTCAAGGACATTGTGGAGGCCTGCGGCATCAACCGCAACTCCTTCTACTACCACTATCAGGACCTGCCCGCCCTCCTGGAGGAGATCATCGCTGAGCGGCTGCAGGCGCTGATGTCTGACCACCCCACCATCGACTCCATCGAGGACAGCTTCGACGCGGCGCTGGACTTTGTTCTGGACCACAAGCGGGCCGTGCTCCACATCTACAACTCTATGAGCCGGGACGTCTTTGAACGCTATCTCATGGAGGTTTGCCGCTATGTGGTCGCCACATATATTGAGACCGCCTTCGCCGGTCAGGAGCCGGAAAAAAAGGATATGCTCATCCGTTACCACAAATGCGCCTGCTTCGGCCACATCATTGACTGGCTGAATACCGGGATGAAAGACGACATGTCCTCCTATTTCCACCAGGTCGTCCAACACCTGGGCTGGCAGGACGAAGCCCGTATCTAAACAGACGCTCCGTGCCCCAGACCGGGACACGGAGCATTTTCTGTCAGGAGGCGTGGGCCGCGCGGCGGAACCGGTGTTCCCGGACCGGAATGGGCTGCCGCCAGCCACGGCTGGTTTTCTGGAACAGGGGCTCGCAGACGCACAACACAGCCGGCATCAGGAAGATGCTCACCAGGGCGGAGATGAGGGCGCCCCGGGCCAGCATGGTGCAGATGGAGCTGATGATCTCGATCTCCGAGATGAGCCCCACCCCCAGGGTGGCGCAGAACATGACCAGCGAGCTGGTGATGATGGAGCCGTCGGAGGCGGTGGCGGCAATGGTGATCGCCTCCGTCCGGTCCTTGCCGCTCTGCAGCTCCTCCCGGAAGCGGGTGGCCAGCAGGATGGCGTAGTCCACCGTGGCTCCCAACTGGACACAGCCGATGATAGTGGGAGAGACAAATGGGATCACCGTTCCTGTGAAGTAAGGGATCCCCTGATTGATAAAGATAGCCAGCTCGATAGCGGCCACCAGCACCACCGGCATGGACGCCGACCGGAACACCCAGGCCACGATGAGCAGGATGGCGGCGATGGAGATATAGTTGGTCACCTGGAAGTCCACGGCGGAGGTGGAGATCAGGTCATCGGTGAGGGCGGCCTCGCCGGTGATCAGAGCGCCCGGGTCATAGGATTTTACGATGGCGTTCAGCTCCTTGAGCTGCCGAGATACCTGGTCGGAGGCGGTGGCGTATTCCGAGTTGACCATCATCATCTGCCATCCCCCCTGCTTCACCATGTTCCGGACGTCCTCCGGCACAAAGAAGTCGGGGATGCCGGAGCCCAGCATGGAGTGGTAGGACAGCACCGAGGTGACCCCCTCCACCTCCCTGACGGCCTCCTCCATCCGGTTCATATCGGTGGCGGGCAGGTCGTCCCGGAGGAGGACGAAGTGGGAGACGGCCATGTCAAACTCGTCCTTCAGCTTGTTGTTAGCCACAATGGAGTCCATATCCTGGGGCAGGGCCTCGTCCAGCTTGTAGTACACCCCGGCGTGGGACTGGGCGTAAAGGGCCGGAGGGAACAGCAGCAGGAACAGCACGGCCAGCCACCGGCGGCGGCGGACCACCCATCCGTTGACCCGGGAAAAGTCGGGCAGCAGGCTGCGGTGTTTATGCTTCTCGATCTGCCTGTCAAACAGGAGCAGGAAGGCGGGCAGCACCAGGATCACAGTGGCCACCCCCAGCACAACCCCTTTGGCCATGACGATGCCGATATCCCGGCCCAGGGTAAGGCGCATGAAACACAGAGCGATAAAGCCGGCGATGGTGGTCAGGCTGGAGCCGGACAGGGAGGTGAAGGCGGCCACAATGGCCTGGGTCATGGCGTCCCGTTTGTCCTCGTAGCGGGTCTTCTCCTCCTGATAGCGGTGGTAGAGGAAGATGGAGTAGTCCATGGTCACCCCCAGCTGGAGGACGGCGGCGATGGCCTGGGTGATATAGGAGATCTGCCCCAGGAAGATGTTGGTGCCGAAGTTGTAGACAATGGCCATACCGATGCTGGCCAGGAACACGAAGGGCAGCACCGTGGACTCCATGGTCAGGGACATGGCGATGAGGGAGAGCAGCACCGCCAGCCCCACATAGACGGGCAGCTCCCGGTCCACCAGGTCCTTGGTGTCCTTGATGACCACCGAGAAGCCGGCCAGGAAGCACTTCTCATTGCAGATATCCCGGACCGCCTGGATGGCCTCCATGGTCTCCTCGTCGGCGCCGGATTTGCCGTACTGGACGATCATCATGGTGGCCTCCCCGGCATAGAACATGTCCCGCAAGTTGGCCGGGATGAAGTCAACGGGAATCTGAATGCCCACGGCGTTGGACAGCCACACGGCGTTGGACACGTTGGGCACTTTTTTGATCTCGTTGACCAGATCGTTGGTGTAGGCCGCCGGCATGTTTTCCACGATGAGCATGCTGGTGGCCGCCATGTGGAAGGGCTCCTCCAGCAGCCGCTCTCCCTGGGAGGACTCCAGGTCCTGAGGCAGATAGGTAAGGATGTCGTAGTTGACCCGGGTGCCCACATAGCCCAGAGCGGAGGGGATGAGCAGGAGCAGGGCGATGAGGGCAACCAGCTTGGGCCTTCGGGTCAGCTTATGGGCAATTTTTTCCACCATAGGGGCTCCTCTCCTTTCAATGGAAGATGCCGGTTATGGCATTCCAGAAGTCCTTGAACATCTGGGCCACCCGGCCCCAGAAGGTAGTGGGCTGGCTGCTGGCGGCTGTGACCGCCAGCGTGGTTGCGGTCAACTCGGGCTCCCGCTCTTTGATCTCCTGGGTGCGGATCAGGATCTGAACGCTGGAGGGAGCCGGGTTGCGGGGGTCGGTGAGAGAGATGGCCTGGGCCTCCGCGTCCATCAGGAGGATGTTGTTGATGTCGCCGGTGTACTCCTGCCAGGTGTCCTCAATGATGCCGTTGATGGTGGCCTTGGCGTCCCGCACGTCGCCGGTGGCGGCCAGGGCCTTCGCGGTCTGCCGCAGGGTAGCCGACAGCCCCTGGAGGGCCTGATGGGTGCCGTCGTCCAGCTGGCTGCCGGAGGTCTTCATCAGTGCCTCGGTGTCGGCCAGCAGGGTCTCCATATCCCGAAGGGCGGTAGCTGCGGAGGTGCTCAGGGCACCCATATTGGCAATCCCCTCCTGAAGGGTGGGCTCATACTCGTTCAAAATATCCTGCAAAGCGTCTACATCGCCCAGGATATCCCGGATCTTCCCCGAGGTCTGCCGCAGGGCGGCCGTCATATCCTCCGCGTCGTCGATCAGGTCCACCAGCTCGTCCACATCGTCACACAGGTCGGCCAGCTCGCCCACCACCCGTCCGGTGGGACGGGCGATCCCGTTGATGGTACTGTTCAGCTCGCTCTGGATGGCGTTGATCTTCGAGTTCGCGGAATCCAGGCCGCCTACAATCAGGTCCACCGCCGCGCCTCCCACGGTCTGGCTCTCGTCGGAGGGCGCGCTGGGCGCTGTGGGGGCAGGATCGCCGGCGGGCGCCGTGTCGGCCGCTGGAGCCTCGGCGGCGGCCTCATGGATCTCCGGGACGATGCCTCCCGCTGCCAGCGCGGCGGATGTCAGCCCTCGGCTCGGCTTGAGGGACATTCCTCCCGGCAGAGCTTCCTCTCCCTCCGGGAGGACCGCCGCCTCATCCTCCGGCGCATCCGCCTGCACGGCGGGCTCCGAGGCAGTCTTTCCAACCGGCCCGCTGCTGTAGACTGTCCACAGGTCGTTCATCTGCTTGGCGGTGTCCTTATCCACGCCGGGCAGATTCTCACAGAATTTCTGGAAGCTCATACCGGCACTGACCGCTCCCTCCAGGGCTTTCAGCTCCTGAGCGCTCTGCCAGTCCGCCTCTGTGGCGGTGCCGACAGCCCCCGCTGCCTGGGCCAGTTTGAACTGCTCCAGGGTGGGGATCCTCTGAAGGTCTCTCACCTGTTCCACGGTCGCCGTCTTGCCGCCGAGCTTCAGCATCCCGGCAAGAAAGGCGTTCTCCCTGCTTTCATAGACCGCGTGAACGCTCTTTACCTGGCTTACGGTGGCGCTCATGGAGGTGGAACTGCCGCCGCCGCTGACATGGGTATCTCCCAAAGCCCGCTGGAGGGAGCGCAGACTGCTCTTCATGTCCGCCAGGCCCCGAACGACCCGGCGCACGTCGCCGGCCCCGTTCTCCAGCTCCTCCAGGGCCTCCTCCAGTTCCTCCAGCTGAGCCCGGAGAGACACTGCCGTATCCGCCATCTCATTGAACACCAGCTTGGAACTGGTGATGGTCTGGCTGAGCGTCAGGGTCCGCTGCTCCACCGGCTCCAGCAGGTCAGCGATGCTGGACAGGTCGCCCCGCAGGACTCCCGCCTCGTCGTAAAGCTGCCCCTTGCCCCTGGAGATGGTCCCCCGGGCCGTGTCCAGCCGGTCCAGCCCGCTGGCGGATGCGTTCAGACCGTCCTGCACGTCGTTCAGAGCGTCCAGCAGGGCGTCCAGGCTGCCGGACAGGGCCCGGTAGTCCTCCTCCAGCTCATCCTTGCGCTGGCTCAGCTTGGCGATCTCCTCCAGCTGCCCCAGGGTGGCGGGCACCATCAGGATGGTCATGCCGTCAAAGGAGAAGCTGTCACTGCCCACCCGGATGGTGAAGTGCTCCTCCTCCCCCGGCAGGCACATGAACAGCACGGTGCGCAGGTTGCCCACCAGCTGCACCTGGGCGCCGGGGGCCTCCAGAGACAGGATGTCGTCCTGATTGAACATGGCCATGGCCTCCAGGGTGTAGTTGTACCTGGCATAGGCGCTGGCGTTCCTGTTGGGCACCACGTCCATCTGGATCTCCGCTACGCCCTTCTGCCCTGCCAGATCCTCCGCTCGAACGGGAACGCCGTTGAGGTTATACCGCAGTGTGATCGTCCAGGGCAGGTTCTGGAAGGGTGCCCCGGTCTTTCCCTCAAAGTAGAAGTGGCCGGGGGACTGATTGAACTGGAAGCTGGCCGTGCCCTCCCCCAGGGTGACGGGGGCGCCGTCGGTGAGGTTGACCACCTCGTCGTAGACGCCGTAGTCGGTGAGCCGGTCGGCACCGTTGAGGGCGTAGCTCTTGACCACACTGCCCTCCAGCAGGTTGCCGTAATAGTCCAGGGTGGCATAGTACGCCTCATCATAGGTGGGAACAACGCCGCTGTCGATGGGGGCGGCGCTGGCCGGGATGGCGCTGGCCGCCGTCATCATCACAGCCAGGGCCAGAGCCAGGGTTCGTTTCCGCTTATACATAAAGCACTCCTCCTAATTGTTCCGGCGGCCAAATTGTCTGCCGCCCCTTTGATTAAGCCGATTGTAACGGCGGACTCCTCCACCTTCAATAGACACATGGGAGGGAATGCACAAAATTTGATCAGGCAGTCCGTATTGCTGAATATCCGGGCCCACGGGCAGAAGGAAAAGGCCCTGAGCACTGCTCAGGGCCTTTTGCCGACATAATATATGGGGCCTCAGTTGGGGCTGATGGTGTAGTTGGGGGCCTCCTTGGTGATGTAGATATCGTGGGGGTGGGATTCCTTCAGACCGGCGGCGGTGATCTGCATGAACTGGGCCTTGGATTGAAGCTCGGGGATGTTGTGGCAGCCGGTGTAGCCCATGCCCGCCCGCAGGCCGCCCATGAGCTGATAGATGGTCTCGCCCACCCCTCCCTTGTAGGGGACCCGGCCCTCCACTCCTTCGGGGACCAGCTTCTTGTTGGACTCCTGGAAGTAGCGGTCCTTGGAGCCCTTGTTCATGGCGGCCAGGGAACCCATGCCCCGGTAGACCTTGAACTGGCGGCCCTGGAAGATCTCGGTCTCGCCGGGGGACTCCTCGCAGCCCGCCAGCAGGGAGCCCAGCATGACCACGTCCCCGCCGGCGGCGATGGCCTTGGCGATATCGCCGGAGAACTTCACACCGCCGTCGGCGATGATGGGAATGTCGTACTGGGCGGCTACCCGGGCCGCGTCGTAGATGGCGGTGATCTGGGGCACACCGATGCCGGCCACCACCCGGGTGGTGCAGATGGAACCCGGGCCGATGCCGATCTTCACGCAGTCCGCCCCCGCCTCGATGAGGGCCTTACACCCCTCGGCGGTGGCCACGTTGCCGGCGATGAGCTGCACGTCCGGGTACAGGGCCTTGATGCGCTTGACGGTCTCCAGCACGTTCTGGGTGTGGCCGTGGGCGGAGTCCAGGGTAAGCACATCGGCCCCCGCGTCGGTAAGGGCGGCCACCCGGTCCAGCACGTCGGCAGTGGCGCCGATGGCGGCGCCCACCAGCAGCCGGCCCTTTTCGTCCCGGGCGGAATTGGGATAGACCTCCGCCTTCTCGATGTCCTTGATGGTGATGAGGCCCTTGAGCCGGCCCTCCTCGTCCACGATGGGCAGCTTCTCGATCTTGTGCCGGCGGAGAATCTCCTTGGCCTGGGCCAGGGTGGTGCCCTCGGGGGCGGTGACCAGGTTCTCCTTGGTCATCACGTTGTCGATAAGCTGGTTCATGTCGGTCTCAAACTTCATGTCCCGGTTGGTGATGATGCCGATGAGCTTGCCGTTGTCGCAGATGGGCACGCCGGAGATGCGGAACTTGGCCATCAGGTCGTCGGCCTCGTGGAGGGTGTGGCCGGGGGCCAGCCAGAAGGGGTTGGTGATGACGCCGTTCTCCGACCGCTTCACCATATCCACCTGCTCGGCCTGCTGGCTGATGGACATATTTTTATGGATGATGCCGATGCCCCCCTCCCGGGCGATGGCGATGGCCATGCGGTACTCGGTGACGGTATCCATGGCGGCGCTCATGAGAGGGATGTTCAGCCTGATTTTCCGGGTCAGCCGGGTCCTCAGGTCGATGTCGGCGGGCAGCACGTCGCTGGCCGCAGGAATGAGCAGCACATCGTCAAAGGTGAGACCCTGCTTCACAAACTTCTGGGAGGCGTCCTGATTCACCATAGTGCAGTTCTCCTTTACTTATTTGTCATCGAGCGGCGTGCCCGGTGGTCACGCCCTACATTCCGCGCCAGTTATCCTCTGTAGGGCGCGACGACCTCGGCGCGCCGCCCTTTCATGCGATATTTTATCTATTGTACCTTGCGGCCCCGGGCTTGTCAAGGCGGAAATTCACCGGTTTGGAATCCCCCCGCCACCGGACTTTGTCCGGCGGCCCTCCCCCCCTTTCACAAGGGGGGCTTTAAACGCTGAACCTCCCAGTTCTCCTCCAAAGGCCCCCTTGTCAAAGGGGGCTGGCACCGCCGCAGGCGGTGACTGGGGGATTCCCTAAACCGGCGTCTCCCCAAACAGCAAAACAGACTCAAACCGGGCCTTGCCCTCCGTGTCCACGCCACGGACGAACCGGCTGTCCCCCTGGCCTCCGGTCTGGATGGACAGCGTCTCCCCCGGGCGGCACTCGGCCAGGTAGCCGATCTGCATCTCGGCCAGGTAGCGGTCATCGGACAGACGCTCCATCCCCACCGCGTCGCAGGCGAAGTCGGCGTATCGGGTGTTGTTCACGTGGCCGTTCAGGTCGGAGTCGCTGTACCGCATGGGGCGGCGCTCCGCCTCCCGGAGGTCTCCCGGCTGACGCAGCTTGGCCAGGGCCATGGTCTTGCACAGTTCCCCTCCCCCGGTGCCCTCCAGCTCGGGGATGGCGGACAGCCGCACCAGCTTGTGGCTATCCAGGCTGGCCAGCACCCAGGCGGACACCGACTCCCCCACCGGCTGGCCGTTGGCCAGGATGTCGTAGTCCCGGTACATGATGGCCCCCTTGCCCCCCCGGTGCCAGGTGCGGACGGTCAGCCTGTCCTCATACCGCAGGGGCCGGGCCAGCCGGTACCAGGACCGGGCCAGCATCCAGAAGGCCCCGTAGCGCTCCACCAGTACGTCCCGGGAAAACCCTCCGTCCTCCGCCGCCAGGGTGGCGGCGTTCTGCAGGTGGTTCAGCAGAGCGGAGGCCTTGCACTGGTTCCGACCGTCCACATCCAGGCCGTTCAAACGAATTTCGTACTCATAAAAATTGCTCATTGTTCTTTGCCTCGAATCAGAATAGAAGTTTTACAGCACAGGTCGTCGATGTCGTCGGCGGTGGCGGCGGGGATGCGGTATTTCCCGCCGCACTCCTGACAGTACAGGTCCACCGAGCTGAAATGGACGTCAAAGCCCCATTTTTTACTGCCGCAGGTGCAGGAGATGCCGCCCCGGGCGGCGATGTCCTTCAGCTCGGACAGAATCTCCTCCATGACGATCTCGTCCAGGAACGCCCCCTGCTCGGCGGCGTCCTCCCCCAGCTTGTCCACCGCCCCCTCCAGCCGGGCGGTGGCGGCGTACACCGGGCCCTCCTCCCCCACATAGCAGCAGTCCAGCCCGGAGGCGGCGCAGGAGAAGGCCAGGGCCTTCTCCCGGATGAAGGCGTGGGAGGAACAGCTCACCCTGTGCTCCCGGCCGCAGAACAGGCAGGGCACCGTCAGCTGGACCCGGTTGGGCAGGAACTCCACCCCCAGCTCCGACTTGCCGCAGGGGCACTTGATGTGGGCGGGTGCCGCCGCCAGGGAGAACAGGTCCCGCTCCACGATCACCGACTGCATACAGTGGGGGCAGATGTAGGACAAAAACCGCTTCGTCTCTTGTACCATCTCGGTCGCTCCTTTGGGATTTCTCATGGGCCTATTATAGCGCGGTTTCCCGGAAAAAACAAGACGGGAGCGCCCCTCCGTCCCGCCCGCGGGCGCTCCCAAGGCCCCCTTCGCAAGGGGGCTGGAACGGCGAAGCCGTGACTGGGGGTTTTCTCCGAAAGAACCAGATGTGGTCAAAAGGGGAAAACCCTCCACCACCGCCTGCGGCGGCGGTCCCCCTCCCTTCAAGAAGGGAGGCTTTGCCCTGCGGGGGACAGAGATTTTTACCCCTCCGGGTAGCGGGTGTAGATGGCCCAGGGCTTGGCGGCAGTGGGACGCGCTGTATTGAGGCCGTCATCGGTTGGCCATTTGACCTGGGAGTTGTTGTTGCCTTCGCAGCGGGCGACGTAGTTGTACTCGTTCAGGACGCCGCTCATGGCGATGGAGACGTGGGTGGCGTTGCCGTTCTTGTCCAGGTGGACGATGATGTCGCCGGGACGAATTTCGGTCACGTCGTCGACCTTGCGGCAGGGAGCGTCGTAGCCGAAGACGCGGTCGCTGACCATCGCGGCGAAGCCGCCGCAGGCGTAGGTGGTATTCACGCCGTACTGGCCGTGGATGATGACGTTGAAGGCGGCGCTGACCTTGTTGGGGTTGTAGGCAGTTCCTGCGACGGTACGTTCAGCCCACGGAGTCCCGGTGGGATATTCCCGCTCAATCTCCGCCATGATGGCGAGGACGTTCTCCTCGGTGACGGGCTTGCCGTTGGCGAGGGTGGCCTCGGTGGGCTGGTCGGGCTCCACCGGCGCGGCGGTCCCGCCGGTCTCGATCATCACGCCCTGTCCGGCGGCCCAGTCCACCTGGAAGTCCAGGGCCTTGCCCAGGTCCCGGAGCTTGAAATAGTTGCTCCCGCCGATCTTGTAGACGGTGAGGCTGGCCTCCGTCCCGTCGATGATGATGGAATCGCTGGAGCGGGAGGCGGTCCGGCTCTCGGAGGGAGCTCCCGCCAGCTCCTTGCCGGTGGCCTCGTAGGGCTGGCCGGAGGTGACTGTCACCTTGCCGTTGCTGTAGCCCACGGAAAACTGCTTTTCGGTGCCGTTGAGGACGGCGGCCACGTCCCGGATCTTGAAATAGTTGCTGCCCCCGATCTTGTACACCGTGGGGGTTTGCTCCACGCCGTCCACCGTCAGCTTGTCGTTGGTGGGATTGGCCGTCTCCGCCGCGAAGGCCCCAGGGACCGTGGACAGCGCCAGCGTCAGGGCCAGCGCCAGGCTCATCAGTTTCTTTTTCATGGTTTATTCCTCCATTTATTTAGAATGGGTCCGCACCCGATCTACCGCGTCGTGCCAGCCGGACAGCAGCTTTTCCCGCTGTCCCGCCTCCATAGCGGGCTGATACAGCCGGTCCAGGGTCCAGCTCCCCCGGATGTCGTCCAGATTTTTCCACACCCCCGTGGCCAGTCCGGCCAGACAGGCGGCCCCCAGGGCGGTAGTCTCCCGGATTTTTGGCCGCTGAATGGCCCGGTCCACGATGTCCGCCTGGAACTGCATCAGGAAGTTGTTGGCCGAGGCCCCGCCGTCCACCCGCAGCTCCCGCAGGGGGATGCCGGTGTCCTCCTCCATGGCCTTCAGCACGTCGGCGGTCTGGTAGGCGATGGACTCCAGGGCCGCCCGGATGATGTGGTTGCGCCCCGCCCCCCGGGTCAGGCCCAGGATGGCTCCCCGGGCGTTCATGTCCCAGTGGGGGGCGCCCAGGCCGGTAAAGGCGGGCACCACATACACCCCGGCGGTGTCCTCCACCTTCCCGGCGAAGTACTCGGTGTCGGTCGAGTCGGAGATGAGCCCCAGCTCGTCCCGGAGCCACTGGACTACCGCCCCGCCCACAAAGATACTGCCCTCCAGGGCGTAGGTCACCCTGCCGCCCAGCCCCACGGCGATGGTGGTGAGCAGGCCGTTCTTGCTGACGAAGGGGGTCTCCCCGGTATTCATCAGCAGGAAGCAGCCGGTGCCGTAGGTATTTTTTGCCTCCCCGGGCTCAAAGCAGGTCTGGCCGAAGAGGGCGGCCTGCTGGTCCCCGGCGATGCCGGCAATGGGCACCTCCACCCCCTGGATGTTCACATAGCCGTAAATCTCGCTGGACGGCCGCACCTGGGGCAGTATGGACATGGGGATGTTCAGCCGCCTGCAGATGGTCTCGTCCCAGCGCAGGTTTTTGATGTCGTACAGCATGGTCCGGCTGGCGTTGGTATAATCGGTGACGTGGACCTTGCCCCCCGTCAGCTTCCAGATCAGCCAGCTGTCCACCGTACCGAACAGGAGCTCTCCCGCCTCCGCCCGCGCCCGGGCCCCGGGGACGTTGTCCAGAATCCACTTGATCTTGGTGGCCGAGAAGTAGGCGTCGATGAGCAGCCCGGTGCGGTCCTTCACGTAGTCCACAAAGGCGGGGTCGGATTTCAGCTCTTTGCACAGCCCCGCCGTCCGGCGGCACTGCCACACAATGGCGTTGTATACCAGCTTGCCGGTCTCCCGGTCCCAGACGATGGCGGTCTCCCGCTGGTTGGTGATGCCGACGCCGGCCAGCTCCCGCACGTTGATCCCGCTCTGGGCCAGCGCCTCCATGAGCACCCCGTACTGGCTGGACCAGATCTCCATGGGGTCGTGCTCCACCCAGCCGGGCCGGGGGTAGAACTGGGTGAACTCTTTCTGGGCCACCCCCACCATGTTCTGCTCCCGGTCGAAGAGGATACAGCGGCTGCTGGTGGTGCCCTGGTCCAGGGCGGCGATGTAGCGCTTTTCCATAGTGTCCCTCTTTTCTTTCGTTTTCCATATTATACCGCAGATCAGGGAAGAACACAAGGAAAACGGCGGATGACAGCTCTGTCATCCGCCGTTCCGCGCTGTTATGCGGTTGTTACTTCGCGTAGGACCTGCCGGTGTCGATGGTCACCTTGCCGCCCTCGTAGCCCACATAGAAGTCCAGGGCCTTGCCCAGGTCCCGGAGCTTGAAATAGTTGCTCCCGCCGATCTTGTAGACGGTCAGGCTGGCCTCTGTCCCGTCGATGACGATGGAATCGTTGGAACGGGAGGCGGTCTTGCTTTCAGAGGGCGCGCCAGCCAGCTCCTTGCCGGTGGCTTCGTATGGCTGGCCGGAGGTCACCGTCACCTTGCCGCCGCTGTAACCCACAGCGAACTGCTTCCCGGTGCCGTTGAGGACGGCGGCCACGTCACGGATTTTGAAGTAGTTGCTGCCGCCGATCTTGTACACGGTGGGGCTCTGCTCCGCGCCGTTCACCATCAGCTTGTCGTTGGTGGGGTTGGCGGTCTTGACCCCGGCGGGCTGCTCGGGCTGGGGCGGCGTGGTGGGCTGGGAGGTATTACCTACGAGAATGGCACAGCTCCAGTCATCACCCGATACAACTACAAGAGTATTGGGGCCAAACATTTCCAGCAACGTGTCAGCGGACAACTTAGCCGCTGTCGTTTCAACTAACTTATAGTTTGAATCCATGTATGGCATATCGAAGCTAATGCCTGACCCATCAGGCCAGTGATTGAGATAAAATTGGTCGTTCATCCCCGAAGCAGTAACATGTAGGGGACCAGCGGTGTCGGCCGGCCAAAGAACATAATCTTCCTCGAACGACCACACTCGACCGTCATACACGCCGTCTCCCTCCGGGTCCGACCACGCTTCCAAGCCGAAGAAATGGAACTCCTCTCCGCCCTTGGTAAATACCATTGTGTCACCCTTTGAGACTACGTACAAATTTGACACCGTATACGCATGGCTGTCTGTTTTGGTCAAGGACACCATCGAATATCCATCTTCATTTTCATAGGGATCAGAGAGATTCCAGTCGCGGACGGTAAATGTTCTTTCGCCCACATAAGCGTTGGGCTTGCCAGACACTTCCAGCTTGTAATTTGATTCCGCCGCAAATGCGGGGGCGGCCAATGCCAGGGAAAGTGCAAACGCCAGGGTCAGGGAAAACGCTTTTTTCAGTTTTCTCATGGTTTGTACCTCTCTTTCTTTCTGAACGCCTTATCCTTTGCATTGCAAAGGATAGAAAGGCGCCTTTCTATCCTTTGCATTGCAAAGGATAGAAAGGCGCCTTTCTAAATTTATGATATCACATTCATCCAATAATTGCAACAATATCATGTGCCAGACCACAGATTTTTTCTTGACCCGGCTGTCGAAGCATGGTATATTTTTGTAAGGACGCTGTCCAATACAGGCGAGGCGGTTCAGCTACACCACCCGAAAGGGGGTGAGCGTATGCCAATCACAGTTACATTCCACATCTTCGGTTGTACTGTGACCATACGTATAAAACGCTGAAAACCGCCACCCCGGAACGGTGACGGTTTTCTCTTGAAAATCTAAACCCCGGGCTGAACCGTCTTGCGGACGGCGTCCCTCTATATTTATTATACCTCCGCCCTGACAGTTTGTCAAGGCGGTTTTTTACCACGCCGCAATGGTCCCGTCGCACCGGGGCTCGGTGCCGCCGATGAGCAGGCCGTTCTCGGTCCTCCAGATGATCTGCCCCCGGCCCATGTCGATCCGGTCGTCGATGACCTCCACCTGGTGGCCCATTTCGGCCAGAGCTTCGGCGATCTCCGGCCCGGCCTCCCGCTCCAGCTGGATATGCTTCCCCCCGACCCACTGCACCCGGGGGGCGTCCAGGGCCTCCTGGGGGTTCATATGGTAGTCGATGGTGTTCACCAGCACCTCCACGTGCCCCTGGGGCTGCATAAAGGCCCCCATCACCCCGAAGGGGCCAACGGCCTCCCCGTCCTTCATCAAAAACCCGGGGACGATGGTGTGGTAGGACTTCTTCCCCCCGGCAAGGCAGTTGTCGCTCTCCGGGTCCAGGGAGAAGTTGGCCCCCCGGTTTTGCAGGGAGATGCCCGTCCCGGGAATCGCCACCCCCGCGCCGAAGGTGGTGTAATTGCTCTGGATCCAGGACACCATGTTGCCCTCAGAATCGGCGGTACACAGGTAGATGGTGCCCCCGCAGGAGGGGTCCCCCGCCTCGGGGGTGAGGGCTCGGTCGGTGATGAGGCCCCGCCGGCGGGCGGTGTACTCCTCGGACAGCATGTCCTCCACCTTTGTCCGCATGTACCGGGGGTCGGCCACGTAGGTCTTTGTGTCGGCGAAGGCCAGCTTGATGGCCTCCATGATCTTGTGGTAGGTGTCGGCGCTCTCCCGCTCGGGAGACAGCTCCAGTCCGTTGAGGATATTCAGCGCCATCAGCACGGTGATCCCGTGGCCGTTGGGCGGGATCTCGCAGACGGTGTACCCCCGGTAATCGGCGGTGATGGGTTCCACCCACTCCGGGCGGTAATTGCGGAAGTCCTCCTCGGTGAAGTATCCCCCCGTCTCCCGGCTGAACGCCACGATCTTCTCCATCAGCGGCCCCCGGTAGTAGCTCTCGCAGCCGGTGGCGGCCAGCTCCTCCAGGGTGTCGGCGTACTCCTCCCACCGGAACAGGTCCCCCGCCCCGTAGGGGCTCCCGTCCTCCTTCATGAAGGACTTCCACCAATAGGCGTAGGGCGCGGGGTCGGCCTCCATGGCCTTTTTGATCCGCCGGGAGTCCCTGGCCCACTGAAAGGCTACATTAACGGGGACCGGCGCCCCCTGCCGGGCGTAGCGAACAGCTGGGGCGAACAGCTCATCCAGCGGCTTTGTTCCAAACCGCCGGTTGAGCTCCGCCCATCCGGCGGGAGCCCCGGGGACCATGGTGGGCAGCCAGCCAGCCTTGGGCATCTCTGTAAAGCCTGATTCCCTTACGGTATCTGCACTGAGGGCCGCCGGGGCCACTCCGCTGGCGTTGAGGCCATAGAGGCGTTTCTCCTTCTCCACCCACACCAGGGCAAAGGCGTCGGAGCCCAGACCGTTCCCCGTGGGCTCAAAGAGGGGCATCCCCGCCGCCATCGCCACGGCGGCGTCCATGGCGTTGCCGCCGTTTTTCAGCACCTCCAGCCCCACCTGAGCCCCCAGGGGCACCGAGGTGCAGGCCATCCCGTTTCTGGCATAGACCACATTTCTCCGGGAAGGGTATGTATACTTGCAGGGGTCAAACCGGGGCATGTCCTCATCTCCTTAAAGGTATCAATTTGATCTGTTTCCCCGCCCTCCGGGCGGGGAAACGCTGTGAATTAACCGCTCACCTTCAGCCACGGGTAAAACAGACTGACGATCCCCAGCGGGTTATCGCTCCCGTCCTTCCAGTGGAGAAGCCGGTAGAAGCTGATCTGCTCCTCTGAGCCGCCGTTTTGCCAGAAGTCCCCGGGGACGCAGTAGACGGAGGTCCCTTTCAGGTTGACATAATACTCCAGGGCGGTCCTGCCCTCGCCGTCCAGTCCGTAGAGCTTACAGCACTCCTCCCCCTTTATCTCGGCCATTCCGCCCTTTGTCAGGGTGTAGGGGGTCTCCCCGTCCTGGAGGAAGTCCCGGTCCAGCTCCAGCTCCTTCAGCAGCTGCCCGCAGCAGGCGTGGGCGAAGTCATTTTCGTACAGGGCGCGGACCCCTTCGGAGACGAAGGCTCCGTCGGCGGGCTTCCAGTCGGTGAGGATCAGCCTGCCTTCTTTCATCTGGCGGCTGCACAGCACGATCTCGACCTCTGGAACACGGGCCTGATACCATTTTTCCCGGGACAGCTCCTCCAGCAGCGCCCCCAGTCCGGTGATGGCCTCCCCCGCCCCATAGGCGGGCAGGGCAACAAGGAAGGTGCCGCTGGTCTCTCCCCGTTTCAGCCCCCGGTCCGTGTTGTACACTTCGATGGTCGTGTTCGCGTTGGCAAAGTCCTTCAGCGCCCACAGCACCATCATCTCGGGGAGATTGGTGCTATAACCCGGTTTTCCGCTCTTCTGATCCCGCGCACCGTCTGGTCCGGCCAAAAATACCTTTGCCGTGTCAGGCTCCAGGTAAAACAGATTTCCGTTTTCCTCGGTAGCGTACTGGCTGTTCCGGTTGTAGATGGAGCCCACCTCCAGGCCGAAGTCCTCCTGGATATACCGGCACACCTGCTCCCGGGGGTCTTTGGTGGGCAGTAGCTTTTTGATATCAAGCCGAGGGGCGGACCGCACCCAGTACATCACCCCGATTAACGCCAGGACGCACACAGAACCCAGAATAACAGACCGCCGCTCCTGCTTCCTGCTGACCTTCTGGCCTCTGGCCCGCCGCTCCAGATTTCCGGTCTTTACCACCTTCCGGACCACCCAGAGGACCCAGACTAGGCTTAAACTGACGAAAAGAGCGGGAATCAGCCCCAGGTCCAGCAGCGGGCCAAGGATAAAGGGGAACACAAGGCCCAGGACCAAACCTAAAACCATGAGGAACCGCTCGTGGTTCTTCTCCCTGTTTTTTTCCCTCCAAGCGGGCAGGAGCATCTGATACAGGGGCCGCAGCTCGGGCCGGGCCACCCCCTTGTCGAAGCCGTAGGCCAGGAACAGGGCCAGCCGCACCTCCTGGGACAGTTGTCTTGTACTGACGAAGTCCTCCAGGCCAAAGACCAGGTCCAGGCCGCCCTTGGCCTGCTGGAACAGGGGGCTCTGGAAAAACTTCTGCCACTCCTCCGCCCCGGTCCGGGCGTTGTACATCATCTCAATGGTGTGGAGGATGGTCTCGGTGCTCTGCCACCGGAACTGCTCCTGGCCGAAGCGGTCCCGCCGCTCCTGTTCATAGGTGTGCCGCTGCTCCCGGCGACGTTCCTCACCCCGGCGGCGGCGGGCCTCCGCCCGCTCCGCCTCCCCCTCGGCAAAGAGGCGCTCAAAGTCAAAGTCCTGCTCCTCCTCTTGTGGAGGACGGGGCGGCGCATCGTTCTCCTCCAGCAGCCGGTCGAAATCGAAATCCTGCTCTTCCTCCGCACCTTGGAGCCTGCGCGGGTCCTCTTCCCCGCTCCCCAGAAGCGCGTCAAAGTCAAAGTCCTCCTCTTCCTCCGGGGGACGGGGCTGCGGAGCGGGACCCTCCGTCTGAGGCTCAGGGGGCTGTTCCCCGGTCTGGCGCTTGCGCTGGCGGGCCATGCGGCTGGCCAGCTGATAGGCGGAGTGGAGGCGCTGGAACCCCTCCGGGTCCTCCTCCGGGTGGGTGGTTTTCAGCTTTTCGGCGTAGGCGTGGCGGACCTCCGGCAGCTCGGAGGGGCCGGGCAGGCCCAGCTGGCTCCAGGGCCAGCTCATAGCTCCTCCTCCTCATCCCGGGCCAGGGGGTCCAGGTCCAGGGGCGGCAGATCACCCAGCCCGATATAGGCCTCCGCCTGGTCGAAGAAGGCGGCTGTCTTTCGGCTGGCTTTGGCAATGCGCAGGCTCTCCTGGGTGGACAGCTGCATCTGATACCAGTCCAGGGCGGCGGCCACCTGGTCCCGCATCTGGCCTACCGTCATGGCGTACAGCCGCTCTCCCCGGGCGATGAGGGTACGGGGGCCCTCCTGATCCCGGGGGTGCATTTTTAACGCCTCCAGTTCCTTCAGGCGCTGCTCCACCTCCTCCTCGGTCATGCCCGAGCCCTGGAGGACCAGACGGGCGGACTGTCCCTCCTTGGATACCACGTCCACCTCCAGCAGGCCGTTGATGTCGTAGGTAAAGCGCACCCGGACATACTGCTGTCCCCGGGGCCCAGGAGGCACTGCGATCTCCAGGTGGCCCAAATAGGTATTGTCGTCACAGTAGCGCTGCTCCCCCTGGTACACCTTCACGTCGATGGCCCGCTGGTTGTCCCGGGCGGTGTAGTAGGTGCCCTCCTTACTGGTGGGCAGCACGCTGTTGCGCTCGATGATGGGGGACATGAGGGCCTTGTCGGGCTGGGCCTCGTTCAAAACGTTAATGCCCAGGGTGAAGGGGCACACGTCGGTGAGCACCAGTTCCCGCAGGTCGGCGGCCCGGGCCTTCATGCCGGAGCAGATGCCCGCCCCCACGGCGATTGCGGTGTCTGGCCGGGTCCCGCCGGCTGGCTCCCGGCCCAGAGCCCTGGCGATGTACCGGCGCACCGCCGGCATGTGGCTGGAGCCCCCCACCATCACCAGCTCGTCCAGCTCCCCCGCCCCCAGGCCGGCGTCCATGAACACCTTGCGCACCGGGGCCAGCATCCGCTGGAACAGAGCGCCGCTCTTGCGGATGACCCACTCGTGGGTGAGGGCCAGGGAGGCGGAAATTTCCTCGTCGGACACCGCCATGATCACCGGCTCCTGGCTGGTGAGGGCCATTTTGCAGGTCTCCGCCTGACGGATCAGGGTCTCCTGCCGCTGGCGGGACAGGCCGTCGAAATTGAGATTGCAGTCCTGGCAGAAGCCCCGGGCGATGAGCTCGTCGAAGTCCCGGCCCCCCAGGAAGTTGTCCCCGCTGACGGCGGTGACGCTGACCACGTTGTCAAACCGCTCCACCAGGGAGACGTCCAGGGTGCCGCCGCCGAAGTCGAAGACCAGACACACCTTGTCCTCGTCCCCCTCGCCGATGTGGCCGGCCACCGCGGCGGCGGAGGGCTCGTTGACCAGCCGCTCCACCGTCAGCCCGGCCAGGGCTCCGGCCCGCTTGGTGGCCGCCCGCTGGGCCTCGGCGAAGTAGGCGGGCACGCTGACCACCGCCTCGTCCACCACCTCGCCTAAATAGGCCTCCGCGTCCTCCCGCAGGCGGCGCAGGACAAAGGAGGACAGGTCCTCCGCCGTGAAAATCCGGCCTCCCAGCTCGTACCGGCGGCTGGTGCCCATGGCCCGCTTGAAGCCGGCGGCGGTGCGCTCCGGGTTGGTAATCAGCCGGTCCCGGGCCGCCGCCCCCACCAGGATAGAGCCGTCGTCGTCCACGCTGACCACGCTGGGGGTCAGATACTCCCCAAGACTGTTGGGGATCAGCTCGCTTTTCCCGCCGCGCCACACAGCCGCCAGGCTGTTGGTGGTGCCCAGATCAATACCTATTATGGCCATTCCCGCTCACCTGCTCACATCGCCCGGAAGGGCGTTTTTTGTCTGCTTTATTATAGCGCCTCATTGGGGAAAAATCAACAGGAAGGCGGGTACGCGGTGATTGACAGCACGCAGAAACGGTGTTAGAGTAGGAACGAGTGATACCGACAGAAAAGGAGCTGCAATCATGAGCTACGATTTTACCACCGTGCTGGACCGCCGCGGGAAGGACGCTCTGGCACTCGACGCTCTGGGGAGTGGATCCGGCTTCGCCCCCGCGGCCCCCAAAGAGGGCTTTGACATTATCCCCATGTGGGTGGCCGACATGAACTTCCCCGCCTTCCCCGCCATTACAGACGCCATCATCCGCCGGGCCCAGCATCCGGTCTACGGCTACTTCTCCCCCTCCCAGGACTACTACGACGCCATCATCCGCTGGCACCGGGACCGCCACGGGGTGACCGGCCTGGAGCCGGCGCACATCGGCTATGAGAACGGCGTCCTGGGGGGCGTGGTCAGCGCGCTGAATGTATTCTGCTCCCGTGGGGACAGGGTGCTCGTCCACTCCCCCACCTATGTAGGCTTTACCGGCAGCCTGTCCAACTGCGGATACCGCATCGTTCACAGCCCCCTGACGGTGGACAGCGGCGGCGTCTGGCGGATGGACTATGAGGACATGGAGCGGAAGCTGGCCGGACAGCAGATTCACGCCGCCATCCTCTGTTCTCCCCACAACCCCTGCGGCCGGGTCTGGGAACATTGGGAGCTGGAGCGGGCCATGGAGCTGTATGCCAAATATGACGTGTCCGTGATCTCTGACGAGATCTGGTCCGACCTGGTCCTCCCCGGCTTTCAGCACATCCCCACCCAGACCATCTCCCAGGACGCCCGCCGCAGAACGGTGGCCCTGTACGCCCCCTCCAAGACCTTCAATCTGGCGGGGCTGGTGGGCAGCTACCACGTGGCTTACGACCGCCGCCTGCAGGACCGGCTGAAAAAGGAGAGCTCCCTGTCCCACTACAACGAGATGAATGTGCTCTCCATGCACGCCCTCATCGCCGCCTACAGTCCGGAGGGGGAGCGGTGGACAAACGAGCTGTGTCAGGTGCTGGAGGGCAACATCGACTACGCCTGCGGCTATATCCGCAGCCATTTCCCCGGCGTGTGGACCGCCCGGCCCCAGGGGACCTATATGCTCTTCCTGGACTGCGCCCGGTGGTGTGAGGAGCACGGCCGGACCATTGAGCAGGTGCTGAAGGCGGGCTGGGACGTGGGGGTGGCCTGGCAGGACGGACGGCCCTTCCACGGCCCCTGTCACATCCGCATGAATCTGGCCCTGCCCCTCTCCCGGGTCCAGGAGGCGTTCCGCCGGCTGAGCCAGTATGTCTTTTGCTGAACAAGCTCAAAAGGGCGACCCCCGCCGGCGGCGGGGGTCGCTTCCGTTTACAGAATAATGCAGATCAGCCCGCCGGAGCCCTCGTTGATGATGCGCTGGAGGGTCTCCCGCAGCTTGGTGCGGGCGTCCTCGGGCATCCGGTTGATCTTGGCGTTCAGATCCTCGTTCACCAGCTCGTGGAGGGACTTTCCGAAGATATTGGCCTCCCAGATGCGGCTGGAGTCCCCCTCGTACTCCTGGAGCAGGTAGTTGATCATGTCCTCGCTCTGCTTCTCGCCGCCCACGATGGGGGACACCTCGGTCTCGATGTCGGCCCGGATCATGTGGATGGAGGGGGCGCTGGCCTTGAGCCGGACGCCGTACCGTCCCCCCTGCTTCATGATCTCGGGCTCCTCCAGTATCAAAGAGTCGATAGGAGGCACCACGATGCCATAGCCCGTCTCCTCCACCTGCCGGAGGGCGTCGGCTACCTTGTCGTAGGACTTCTTCACCCCGGCCAGCTCGGTGAGCAGAGCCATGAGATCGCCGTCGTCCCCGATCTCAAAGCCCGACTGCTGGGACAGGGTGTTGTAGAACAGCGACCGGGGCAGCTCCAGGCTGGCGGAGGACACGCCGGTGCCCAGGTCGATGCCGGAGACCTGCGCGCCGCTGACCACCTCGCAGTTCCGGAAGGCCTCCACCGCGCCCTCGATGTCCCGGATGCGGCTGAGCTGGGCGGTGCCCTCCCGGATGGCGGCGTACAGCGCCGCCTTGATGGGATGCTCCTGGGGCAGGGCGTCCACCCAGGGGGGCAGGAACAGGTCCAGCTCCTTCATGGGGAACTCGTAGAGGACGCTCTTCAAAATGGAGCCGATCTCCTCCTCCCCCAGCTCCAGGCAGTTGACCGCCACACAGGTGACGTTGTACCGCTGGGCGATATCGGAGCGGATGGCCCGGGCCCGGTCGGAGTCCGGACTGGCCGAGTTGAGCAGGACCACGAAGGGCTTGCCCAGCTCCTTCAGCTCGGAGATGACCCGCTCCTCCGCCTCCAGGTAGTCCTCCCGGGGGATGTCGGTGATGGTGCCGTCGGTGGTGACCACCACGCCGATGGTGGAGTGCTCCGAGATCACCTTCCGGGTGCCGATCTCCGCCGCCTCGGCCATGGGGATCTCGTGGTCAAACCAGGGGGTGGTCACCATCCGCTCGTTCTCCCCCTCCAGCTGGCCCACCGCGCCGGCCACCATGTAACCCACGCAGTCGATCATCCGCATCTGACAGGCCGCACCCCCGTCCACCGTGACGGCCACAGCCTCTTCGGGGACGAACTTGGGCTCCGCCGTCATGATGGTCCGGCCAGAGCCGCTCTGGGGCAGCTCGTCCCGGGCCCGCTCCTGGCGGTAGACGTTCTCGATGTTGGGGATCACCAGGGTCTCCATGAATCGTTTGATAAAGGTGGATTTTCCTGTCCGGACCGGCCCAACCACGCCGATGTAGATATCGCCCTCGGTACGGAGCGCAATATCCTCATAGATTTTGCGATCTTCCACTGCAATTCCTCCTTCGGCTGTGTGAGCCGGTATTTGTTCCTTACAGTGTATGAGACAGGCTGGGGATTATGACAGAAGTTAAAAAAGTGTCCAAAAACAAAAAAAACATTGCGTTTCTGGCCGCTTTCCTGTATAATAGCGCCACTAACACAGGAGGTGCTATTATGACCGAAACACAGTGCCGTTTTCTGATCGCCGTTTTTCTTCTTCTGGGGGCATCTGCCCCGATTTTTGCATTGGCTCGGGGCGCCGAACCGGCCCGAAAACGGCTGTGCTGGTCTCTCTTCCTGCTGGGCGGGATGATCCTGCTCCGCTTCGGCGGCAATTATGTACTCTCCAAACTGGATATGGGCTGGCGTCTTACTCCCCGATATACCATGAACTTCCTGATCTGGGTTCTGTTTCTTGTGACAATCGCCCGCTGCGTCCAAACATTCGTTTCCCTTCCGGACAAGAACCTCTCCCCGGTCTGGGTGGTCAGCTGTCTTTCCCTCTTCCCGGCCGCAATCCTCGTCACCATTCTTATAATTGGTCTGTCCCAGGACCGGCTATATGAGTCCGTCGCCACCATTGACGGACAAACAGTTGTCAGAGAGAGCAAGATGAACGGCGGTGCTGTACGGCGTTTTTACCTCCCTGTCAACCTCCTTGTCCACGGCCAGGAGCTGGAATATGACTGGAGGACTGACACAGTAACCCTGCCGGACGGCCGGGCCGTTTCGATATATTGACGTTCCATCAAAAAATGAGGCAGGCCCGGACGGGTCTGCCTCCTGGTTTTATCGGGTGCTGGGGATGAGGAGCATCCGGCCCATGGGCAGGGCGTCCTCCTCCAGCTCGTTGGCCTGGAGGATCTGCTCCGTGGTAGTACCGTGGGCCTTGGCGATATCCCACAGCTCCTCGCCGGGGGACGGCATCCGCAGGACTACCGAGGGGCGCGCCCCCTCCCCCGCACTCCGGGCCTCCCCCAGCTGAGCCGAGGTCACAGCCGGAAGGTTGGCCGTCTCAGTGGTCAGGCAGTGGAACTCCACCGTAAAGCGTACCTCGACCCCGCCGGCGGCCGGAGCTACGAACACCTCTCCGGGGCAGGCGCAATGGCAGGAGCACTTTGTCCCCTCCGGGCAGTCCAGGCGGCAGGACACCGGGATGGACCGCCGGATGCACTGGACCAATTCATTTTCATCCAGGTAGAGGACGGTGACCCAGCCCTCCACGGTGAGGACCAGTTCCTTCCCCTCCCGGCTCTGGCGCACCTGCCCCAGAGCCAGCCGGGCATCCACCACAGAGCGGACCATCTCCCCTGTCTCCAGCAGCTCCCGGACAGCCTGGGGCCGCACCGACTGCTCCACAAGCCGGCACAGCGGCTGGTTCTCCCGCTCAACTTCCATCAGATGGCTGGTACTGTACAGGTCCTGAAGCAGCACCACCGACCGGTGACAACGGATCTGGGCCTGAGCCAGCAGCTCCAGTTCCACATCCAGCTCCCGCCCATCCGCGGGGTCCTGCTCACACCGGAAGGCAGCCACCTCAACATTGACCTGACATTCCCCCTCCTCGGCGGCTCCCGCCGCCTCGATGATCTGGGAGAAGGGCATGGATTCGTGGCCGGCGGACAGTCCGCCCCCCGCTTCCTGAAGGAGGAAATAGAGCTCCACCGCGCCCTTGAAGATGAGCTTGGAGCCGATGAGCTTGCTCTCGGTGCACATCGGCTCGGCCCGGGCCGCCAGCAGTACAGGGGTCTCCCCGGAACCTGACTGGAGCCGGACCCGGTCAGAGAATGTAAAGGGCTTTTCCTGTACAGTGCATAGTAGGTAGTCCTCTCCACTGTACTGCTTCTGGCACAGGTTCTCCGCTCCGCTGTCGGTCACACCGCTGCACACGGGCCGCTCCACCGGCTGACAGGCGGTGACGTCCACCGCCAGGTCCACCCGCAGCAGCACCTTCCGGGGATTGAGGACCCGGGCCTCGGCGCAGCGCAGCCGGGGCTCGGCCAGCACCGTCCCCCGTTCGGTGAGGCCGGGGGCCTCCGCCTGACAGGTGAAGGGCAGCCCCACCTCCATCCGCCGCAGGCCGCCGCCCCCCTCGGGCTGGTAGAGAATCACTGCCCGCACCATTCCGGTGACCTGAGCCACTCCCTCCCTGGCCTGCTTGCCGCTCAGCGTCGCCTGGCCGCACACGTCTACAATGCGCAGGATATCAGGGCAGGCGTCGGGCACGATGCTTTCCAGGGTCTCCTCCTGGCAAAGGGTGACCTCCGCCACCGTTTCATAGCTGATGATGGTATCTCGTTCAAATTCCATGGTGTCCTCTCCCTTGTCATAATGTCAGCCTGGCTTTGTTGACACTATATGCCTGGGAGTCTGTAAGTATGACGGCTTATTTCACTTTAAAGATCCTGCGCAGCAGCCCCCGCAGGCACCGGGGGGAACGTACCACCACGATACCCATGAAAACGCCTCCCCTCCCTGTTGGATTTGCCATGACGGCTGTTTCATCCTATGCGGGTCGGGGGAAAGTGTGACATAAAAAAGCCGCCCGATTGGGCGGCTCTGCGATTGCGCATATCCTGGTCGATCTCACACACTCAACCATCGGTAGAGCTTGTCTCAACTGCTGGTTCGTGGTATTTTAAAAGCTGTAATGATAATGTTTACGCAGAAAAGGAGGCTCTATTATGGATCAGAAGCAGATCGGACAGTTTATTGCCTCGCGCAGAAAAAACGAGGGTCTCACGCAGGTCCAGCTCGCAGAGCGGCTCGGCATTACGGACCGGGCCGTGTCAAAATGGGAGACGGGAAGATCTCTTCCGGACCCCTCCATTATGCTGGAACTCTGTGGGCTCTTGAACATCAATGTCAATGAACTGCTGACCGGAGAAAAACTGGATATGGAGAATTACAAAGAAAATGCGGAAAACAACTTGCTCCGTTTACTGCTTGACAGGAAAAAACTATTTGCCATCAGGTCGATCGGTGAATTGCTGACTATCTGCGGCATCGTTACATTCCTGGGATTTCCGGATATCTTGGATGTAAATCTGACCCAGGAGATCGTGATGCGAAGCATGGGCGTGTTTATTTTTGGCTGCGGGTCCACAGTTTCCTATTTTTCTCAGAAATTTTTTAAGGACGGCTCTCACTGAAAGGAGCCGTCCTTTATCCTTTAATCCTTTTCCGCATCGAACATAGTCCGGCCGCCTGGGGCGGGCCCAGTGGGCGCGCCGGGAGCGGCGGGCGCGCCGGGAGCGGCGGGCTTGGCCCCTGCGGTGGCTGCCGCCGCGGCCCGGAAGCGGACCCGGGACTGCTTGATCTCATCGTAGGCCTCGGCCACCGCCTCCTCGGTGCGGCGCAGGGCGTCCTCGCAGTACTCGTTGGCCGAGCGCTTCAGCTCCCGGCTGCGCTCCTCCGCCTGACGCATCATGTCGTTAGCCCGCTGCTTGGCCTGGAGGGCGATGCTGTCGGTGGCCAGCAGCTGTTTGGCCCGGTCCTCGGCGGAGCGGACGATGGACTCGGCCTTCCGCTTGGCCTCCGCCTCCATCTCCGCCCGGCGGGCCATCATCTTCCGGGCCTCCGTCAGCTCCATGGGGAACTGGCTGCGGATATCGTCGATCAGATCCAGCGCCCGGTCCCGCTCAATGACGCACTTATCGCTGGACAGGGGCGCGTTTTTCGCCTCGTCGATCAGTTCAAAGAGCATATCCAAAAGTTCTTCCACACCGCTTGCCATTGGGTCAGCCTTCCTTTCCTTCCATTTCTCTCATGCGCCGGTTCACGTCGTCCACGATCTCTCTGGGGACAAAGTCCGCCAGATCGGCCCCATACCGGGCCATCTCCTTGACGATGGTGGAGCTGAGATAGGTGTATTTCTCGCTGGACGCCAGAAACATGGTCTCCAGCTTGGGGTTCAGGTGCCGGTTGATGACCGCCATCTGGACCTCCTGTTCAAAGTCGGACACCGCCCGCAGACCCTTGACCACCACATGGGCCCGGCGGCGTTTGGCGTAGGCCGCCAACAGCTCGTTGGAGGAATCCACCTCCACGTTGGGGAACCGGGCGGTGGACCGCTCCAGCAGCTCCACCCGCTCCTCGGGGGTGAACATCCCTGTCTTTTTGGAGTTCACCATGACGCACACGATCACATTGTCAAAGCAGGCGGCCGCCCGCTTTATGATGTTCAGGTGTCCCAGGGTCACCGGGTCGAAGCTGCCCGGATAGATGGCTGTGCTCACTGTCTCACGCTCCCGGTCCGGCGGCAGAGGCTCAGCTTGATCTGTCCATACCGGTACTCCCGTCCCGCCTCATAGGGGGGCGTCAGGGGCGGAACAGACCAATCTGTCCCGCTTTCGCAGACTATTATACCATGTTCCCGCAAAATGTCAAACTGTGTCAGCAATTTTAAGGATTTCTCCAACAAACCGCTCTGATAGGGCGGGTCCAGGAAGACCACGTCAAATTTTTCCCGGCAGGCGGTCAGAAAGGACAGCGCCTCCTCCTGGACCACCCGGGACTGAGCCTCAAAACGGCACAACTGGACATTTTCCCGCACCAGGGCGGCGGCCTCCCGCCGCTGGTCCACAAAGGTACAGTGCTCCGCGCCCCGGGACAGGGCCTCCAAACCCAGCTGGCCGGTCCCCGCGAAGAGGTCCAGCACCTGCCGCCCCTCCAGCTCGAACTGGATAATGTTGAACAGGGACTCCTTCACCTTGTCTGTGGTGGGCCGGGTGTCCATCCCCTGGGGCTCCTTCAGCTTGCGGCCCCTGGCCGTGCCGGATATAATGCGCATAGTGACCTTCCTTTCTCCAAAGGCCCCCTTCACAAAGGGGGCTGGCACGGCGGAGCCGTGACTGGGGGTTTTAGGGAGAAAACCCTCCGTCATTTGCTACGCAAATGACACCTCCCTTTGCGAAGGGAGGCTTTGGGCGCGCTCCTGAATGCTTATTCTTCGTTATGAAAATAGTCGTACACCGCCTGGGCGGTGTTCTTGGGGACGGCCTCCTGGAGCTGCTCCAGGGAAGCCGCTTTGATGGCCTTCACTGTCTTGAATTGCTTCAGCAGCTGCTGTCTCCGCTTCTCCCCCACTCCGGGTATTTTGTCCAAAACGGAGGTCTTAACGTGCCCCGCCTGGAGCTGGCGATGGTACTCAATGGCGAAGCGGTGGGTCTCCTCCTGGATCTGCCCGACGAGGGCGAACACCGCCGGAATGGCCTGAATCCCGATCTCCCGCCCGTCTGGGTGGACCAGAGCCCGGGTGCGGTGGCGGTCGTCCTTCACCATGCCATAGGCGGGGATGTCCAGATTCAGGCTCTCCAGCACCCGCCGGGCCACCTTCACATGCTCGTGCCCGCCGTCAATGAGGAGCAGGTCCGGCCTGTCGGAAAACTTCTCGTCCCCCTCCAGATACCGCCGGAACCGCCGGGTGAGCACCTGTTCCATAGAGGCGTAGTCGTCGGGGCCGTCCATATCCTTCAGCTTGAACCGCCGGTAGTCCCGTTTCAGCGGCTTGCCGTCCACGTAGACCACCATGGAGGCCACAATATCGCTGGCCCCCTGGTTGGAGATGTCGTAGGACTCCATCCGCTTAGGCGGCCCCTCCAGACTGAGCATCTTCCCCAGGGCCTCCAGCAGCTTGTTCCGCCGCTCCTCGTGGGTGGTGGCCCGCTCCACCTCCTCCCGGGCGTTCTGGTTGGCCATTTTAATCAGGTCCATCTTGGCCCCCCGCTGGGGGGTGACCAGCTCCACCCGGTATCCCACCTGCTCCGACAGCATCCGTGTCAGGGGCACCTGGTCGGGCAGCCCGCAGGGGATCAAGATCTGCCTGGGGAGCCGGGTGCGGCCCACGTAGTATTCCCGCATCAGGGAGGACAGCACCGCCCCCTCCTCCTCCTCTATAGGGGTCTCCAGCAGGTCAAAATCCTTGGCCGCCAGCTCCCCCTCCACAAAGTGGAGCACCACAAAACAGCTCCTGGCCGTCCCCCGGAAGTAACCGGCCACGTCGGTGTCCGCCAGGGAGGCGGCGATCACCTTCTGCCGCTTGCCCAGCAGCTCAATGGCCCGGAGCCTGTCCCGGAGCTGAGCCGCCCGCTCAAACCGCAGCTCCTCCGCCGCCCGCTCCATCTCCTGAGTGAGGTCCTTCTGCACGTCCCTGAACCGGCCCTCCAGCAGAGACACCGCCTGGGCGATGGCCTGATCGTGCTGTTCCCGGAGCTCGTCCCCCCGGCAGTAGCCGTCACACTTGCCCATGTGGAAGTTGAGGCAGGGCCGCTCCTTCCCGATGTCCCGGGGGAACTTCTTGTTGCAGGAGGGCAGACGCAGGGCGGTGCGCAGGGCGTCGATAATGCCCTGGGTGCTGTGCCGGCCGGCGTAAGGGCCAAAGTACCGGGCACCGTCCTCCGCCGCCTTGGAGGCCAGAGAGAATTTGGGATAGGCCTCGTTGGACAGACGGACATAAGGGTAGCCTTTGCTGTCCTTGAGAAGGATGTTGTACCGGGGCTGATGGCGCTTGATGAGGGAGCACTCCAGCACCAGGGCCTCAAACTCGCTGTCGGCGATAATCACGTCGAAGTGGTCGATCTGGGCCACCATGGCCCGGGTCTTCTCGGTGTGGCTGGCGGAGTCCTGAAAATACTGGCTCACCCGGTTTTTCAGCGCCTTGGCCTTGCCCACGTAGATGACGGTGCTCTGGGCGTCCTGCATGATGTAGACCCCGGGCTTTAAAGGCAGGCTGTGGGCCTTTTCCTTCAGTTCGTCAAAGGTCATGGTATCCCTCCATTGCAGGGGCCGACGACCCCGGCGGCCCGTCTCCCTCAAATGTACCATGTATCCGGCGGCGGGGCGCCGGGGTCGTCGCCCCCTACAGTCTCCCCGTGTAACATCAAAAAAGGCGCCGCAGCGCGGCGCCTTCCATGATTGGGGGGTTTACTCGGAGAAATCAGAGGAGATCATCTTGTAGAGAGCCTCCACCGCTTCCTTTTCGTCCGCGCCATCAGCGATCAGCTTGATGGGAGTGCCCTTCACAATGCCAAGAGACAGAACGCCCAGCAGACTCTTCGCGTTGACCTTGCGCTCCTCCTTCTCCACCCAGATGGAGCTCTTGAACTCGTTGGCCTTCTGGATGAAAAATGTAGCGGGTCTGGCATGGAGACCGACCTGGTTGTTTACGACGGCTTCCTGACTATACATATCGCGTACCTCCGCCCTATTCATTAGGATGTGGGATAAGCATAGCAGATTTATCCCTGTTTCGTCAATGGACAATTGCACAAATATTACCGTTATTTTCACTTGCTTTTACGGAATAAATTTCACTTTTTGCCCTGTTTTTTCCAGTTAACTCAGAAAAACCGCCCTTTTTATCCCATTTCATCTATTTTTCCAAATAAATCCGCATTTGTCACAAACATAAAACTTTTTAAGGCCCTGACTGGGGAATTTGGTCCGTTCCGGCCCGGCACGCCTATTATTTCCCAAAAATCATCCAGTTCTATTCCCTTTTTCTCTATTCTATGAGAAAATAGAATGAATATCATAAAAAATTTTCGCCCCAATGTGACCATTTCCCACCCAAAATCGTTTTACCTGTGAAAGGAGGTCAAACGATGAGACAAACAGTCAGCGCTGACGAATTTGAAACAGCTTATGATACTTACAGCGCGGCGGTCTACCGTCTGGCCCTGGTCTATCTGGGCCAGCGCGCCGACGCGGAGGACGTGACCCAGGAGGTCTTTGTCCGCCTGCTCTGCCGCGCCCCCGCCTTTACCGGCGAGGGACACAAAAAACGATGGCTCCTCCGGGTGACGGCCAATCTGTGCCGGGACCAGCTCCGGGGGCTCTGGCGGAAACAGGTCGCCGTACTGGAAGACACCCTCCCCGCTGCCCCGGCGGAGGAGCGGGAGGCCCTGGACGCGGTCATGGCCCTGCCGGAACAGTACAAGCTCCCCATTCACCTCTATTATTATGAGGGCTATTCAGTGGCGGAGATCGCTGAAGTCCTAAAGCTGGGGCAGTCGGCCGTGAAAATGCGGCTGAAACGAGGCCGGGAGCTGCTGAAGATCGAACTGGAGGGATCACATTGAACATCAACGATTACCGTCAGGCGATGGACAAAATCCTCCCTGACCCCGCTTTAAAGGAGCGTATTATGAATCAGAAAAATACAAAAAAGAAGTATACCCCGGCCCGCCGGGTACTTACCGTCGCCCTGGCGGCGGCCCTGTCCGTCACCTGCCTGACCGCCGTGGCCTTCGCCGCCAGCCCGGAGCTGCGCGCGGCGGTGCTCTCCTTCTTCCATATGGAGGAGCGGGAACAGGTGCCCAACAGCAGCGCCAGTCCGAACGGCCCCGACATCAGCCGGGCGGACATCGGAGAATCGGTGAAAGCGCAATATATCAAAATGGAACAAAATACCTTTGGCCGGGGCTACAACTATTTTTCCGGACTTCTCGCCGATCTGGAGTGGAGCGAGGACCATCGGACCCTCCTGTCCGCTGAATTTGTGGAAATTCAGGACGGTCAGCTGGTCCCCATTGAAGTAGAAATGAATACCAACAGGATTGACATCACCTATGACGGTATCCATTATCAGGGGGAGCTGTACTGGTTTGTCCGGGATGGCCTGTTGTATGTCACCAGAGGCACCCCCCTCGGCATTGAGACCACACCGGAGGACGAGTGGTATATTGAACAGATCCCTGGCCGCACCGACGTGGTGCTTTTAAATCTGGCCCAGGGCCGGCAGATGGACTATACCGAGTACCCCATGCTCTACCGCCTGGACACCGGCGAGACGGAGGACATACTGGCGGGCACAGGGGCGGCGGAGCTGGAGCGCGCCTACTCCCACCTCTGGTCCGAGGATATGCGCCGGGTGCTGATCTCATGCGGCGAGGGACCGGATTGGCAGGAGGATTGGCTGTGCGATTTGGACACCAAGACGCTCACCCCGCTGACGGAGGTCACCGGTCTGGATGGGGATGTTACCGCCAGCTTTATGGACCATGATACGCTGACCCTCAAGAAGTATTTCAGGGACGCGGACGGCCTCTACCAGAGCGTAAGCTGCTATACCTTTGATCTCTCCTCTAAACAGCTGGTCAAGACTCTGGATAACGTCCCCTATTACCGTTGGTTTGACGAAAACCCCAGTGGCGCTCAGCTGTTCGGCAGCCGCTGTGTGCTGATTTCGGAGTCAGGGCAGCTCCAGATCGTCGATCTGGAAACCGGAGAATCGACTGCGGTGGAGGGCTTCACCTTCCAGAAGGGAGACGAATTTTCCATCAGCCCCTCCGGAGACAAGCTGCTGTACTTTTCCATGGATTCCGAAACGGAAGGTCTGGGCATCACTCAGCTGGGGGTGGTGGACCTGGAACAGAAAACCTTCATCGCCTTTGACCGGGAGGGCTACGAGAATTTGGAAGAGGAGGCCATCGGCTGGGAGGACAACAACACTGTGAGCATCAACGCCCACACCCCGGACCGGGAGACCCAGTATCTGCTTCTGTATCAGTTCTGAGCGCGAAAAGGCCGTTATCCCTTGTGGATAACGGCCCTTTTCTTACTTTTCCGCAAGAATCAGATACCGGTGGATGGTGCCCTCGATCTTTCCCTCTCTGTCGATGGTCTCCTGCATGTTCAGCAGGCGCTCAAAGCATCTGTCCACAGAAAAACCGGGAAATTCCCACTCAATAATCCGGGCGAACCAGACAAACGCCCCCACGTCATAAAATTGAATGGGGCGGTAAGCCTCCTCCCCCCTGAGAATTTTAAATCCGGTGGCCTCAAAGGCCCTGCGCTGCCTCTCCAGGGTCAGATCGGGAAAGGGCTTCTCCGTTCCGGGCAGCACCAGCTCCACCAGATCCCTGTCATTGTCGCTCCCCACCTGCTCGGTGAGGAACAGGCCGCCCCGGCGCAGCAGCCGGTACGCCTCGCCGGCGTGGAACGCGCCGTGGCGGTTCAGCATCAAGTCGAAGGAACCGTCCTCAAAGGGGATATGGGCCGGGTCGCCGCATGCCCGGAAGTCGATCCCCAGGGGGAGCAGCTTTTCCGCACACAGGGCCACGTTGGGCGGATACCCCTCGGTGGCGGCGGTCCTTTCACAGGGGTGACCAAGGGACAGCAGAAACTCGCCGCCCCCGGTGTCGCAGTCCAGGAGCCGCATGTCAGGTTTCAGACGGCCCCTCGCCAGCGCCTCGTAGCTCCAGGGCAGGTCCCGCTCTACCTCGTACCGGCCCCGGATGTGGGAGAAGTCCCAGCCGTGGATATGCGCCGCCGCCTCTTCCCGCTCCCAGGCGGCTCTCAGCTGATCCCTGTCCATAAAGTGTTCCCCCTTTACAAGGCTTCTATTTCAGCTCGGCCACCGTGACGCCGTCCTCCCCCTCGCCGTAGCGGCCAGGGCGGAAGGTCTTCACATAGCGGCTGCGTTTCAGGTAGGTCCGCACGGCGGCGCGCACCGCCCCGGTGCCCTTACCGTGGACGATGGTGACGGTCTCTAGCTTGCCCATCATGGCGGTGTCCAGGAAGCGTTCCAGAACCATGAGGGCCTCGTCGGTCATCATCCCCCGCAGATCCACCTGAGACGGGACAGCGGCGGTGCGGATGGTACGCTCCGCCTTTGCGATGATGCGCCGGACGTCTTTCTGGGCCTGGGTCTCCCCCTCCACCACCCGGACCTCCTCCTGCTTGGCGGAAATCTTCAAAATCCCCGCCTGGAGCTGGAGCGTTCCGTCCTTGTTGACGGACAGCACCGTGGCCTTGGTGCCCATGGACACCAGCTCCACCGTGTCGCCCTTCTCCGCCGGGCGGGTGGGGGGCGGGGCCTCCACCTCCGGAGCTCCCCCGCCGATGTTCCGCTCCGCCTCGTTGAGCAGCCGCCGGGCCTCCGCCCGGCCGTCGTTCACCTGCTGCCAGTCCAGGTCCTGACGCTTTTTCAGCTCCTTCAGCTCGGAAATCGCCAGGTCGCTGGCCGCGCGGGCCTCCTCAATAATGGCTCTGGCCTCGGCGTTGGCCTTCTCCACCACCTTGGCCCGCTCGGCCTCCAGCTTCTCCCGGTACTCCCGGGCCTTCTCCGCACTCTGCTCCATGTCCAGCTTGAGCCGCCGGGCCTCGGCCCGCTCCTTCTCCATCTCCTGCCGCTGCTGGTCCAGCCGGGTGAGCACGTCCTCAAACCGGACATTCTCCGCGTCCAGCCGGGCGGCGGCCTTCTCGATGATATACTCCGGGAGCCCCAGCCGCCGGGAGATGGCGAAGGCGTTGGATTTTCCGGGGATGCCCAGCACCAGCCGGTAGGTGGGGGCCAGGGTCTCCACGTTGAACTCACAGGAGGCGTTCTCCACCCCCGGGGTGGTCATGGCGTAGACCTTCAGCTCGGCGTAGTGGGTCGTCGCCGCCACCTGGGCCCCGATGCCCCGGGCGGACTCAATGATAGCCGCCGCCAGCGCCGCCCCCTCCACCGGGTCGGTGCCCGCCCCCAGCTCGTCGAAGAGGATGAGGGTATTGTCGTCCGCCTCGCCCAGGATGCCCACAATGTTGGTCATGTGGGAGGAGAAGGTGGACAGGGACTGGGCGATGGACTGCTCGTCCCCGATGTCGGCCAGCACCCGGGCGTACACCCGGACGGTGGAATCATCCCTGGCCGGGATGTGCAGGCCGCACTGGGCCATGAGGGTGATGAGGCCCAGGGTCTTTAAGGTGACCGTCTTGCCGCCGGTGTTGGGGCCGGTAATCACCAGGGTGTCGAACCGCTCCCCCAGCTCCAGGTCGTTAGCCACGGCCTTATTCTGGTCCAGCAGGGGGTGTCGCGCCCCCCGCAAGTGTAAATACTTGTCAGACAGCCTGGGCTCGGTACATTCCAGCTTTACCGACAGCTTGGCCCGGGCGAAAATGGCATCCAGCCAGATGAGCAGCTGGTAGTCCTCAGAAATATCCTCCTTGTGTGCCGCGCACTGGGCGGACAGCTCGGCCAGAATCCGCTCGATCTCCTTCTTCTCCTTGGCCAAAAGCTCCCGCAGTTCGTTGTTGGCCTTGACGACGCCCATGGGCTCGATGAAGAAGGTGGAGCCCGAGGAGGACACGTCGTGGACCAGGCCGGGGATGGCGTTCTTGTGCTCCGACTTCACCGGCACCACGTACCGGTCGGAGCGGATGGTGATGATGGACTCCTGCAAATACTTGGACTGGTTGGAGGAGATCAGCTTTTGCAGGATGTCCCGCACCTTGGACTCGGTGGCCCGCATGTGCCGGCGGATGGAGGCCAGCTCCGGACTGGCGGAGTCGGCCAGCTCGTCCTCCCCCACGATGGAGTTGGTGATGGTGTCCTCCAGAAAGCGGTTGGCGGTCAGCGCCCGGAACAGGTGGGAGATGGGGGTCTTCTCCTCCCCCGCCCCGTAGTCGGAGGCGGTCCGCGCCGCCCGGAGGACGGCGGCGATCTCCAACAGCTCCCGGGTGTTCAAGCTGCCCCCCATGTCCGCCCGCTGTAAGCTGGCGGCGACAGGGCGTATGCCCGCGAAGCCGGGGGTGCCCTTCACCACCAGCATTTTGACAGCGGCGGTGGTCTCGTCCTGGGCCCGGCGGACATCGTCCATGTCGTCCATGGGCCGCAGCTCCAGCGCCCGCTCCCGGCCCTCGTCGGTGACGGCGCACTGAGACAGCAGCTCCAGCACCCGGGGCAGCTCCAGGGTGGCCATGGATTTTTCAAATAATTCGCTCATAGGTTTTTCTCCTGTTTTAATCGTTCAATAATTTATTCAAATCTTCTATAGATACGTCCATTCGGACGGACACCTCTTCCATGGTCATACCGGTGGAGAGAAACCGCTCCACCACCATTTTCATGTTCTCGCCCACCTCGATAATGTGCCCATCCGGGTCATAAAACCGGACCACCCGCTGGCCCCAGCTGTGTTCGATGACCTCTCCTAGGTATTCGATATCGGGATATTCCTTCAGCTTTTCCAAAAAGCTGTCGAGATCCTGCGTCTCAAAGGCCAGCTCCATATTGTGGGACCGCCTCATCACCTTTTCCTTGGGGATGGACACCAGCCAGTCAAACTCCTGCTGGAGAGACAGACCGCAGGTAAAAAAGATGTTGATTCCATAGTCCTGGTAAAGCTCCAACCCAAACAAGTCCTGGTAAAACCTTCTGGACACGTTGATATCTGCGACAGAAATTACAGTGCTGGTGTATTTCATAGTGTTCCTCCTTGCGGGCTGCCACAGGCCGCCCCTACTGATACGGCGGGCCGGGTCGTCCCGCCCTACAGACTGCGGGCAGATGTTATCTGCCCCTACTTCTCCGCCTCCCACTCCGCCATCAGGGGCCGGAACTGCTCCGGCACCTGGTCCAGGGGCATGGTCTCGTGGACGGCGCAGGTGCCCGCCGCCTGGGCGGTCTGGTAATACCACCGCTTGTAGTCCAGCATGAGGAGAGTCTCCTTCAACTGCCTCTGCTGCTCCAGCACCGACTGGCGCTGCTTTTCGATGAGCTCCAGCCGCCGGTTAATGGTGGCGTCCCCCTGGCGGGACAGCTCCATGAAAGAGCGAATCTCCTTCAACGGCATCCCCGCCTTTTTCAGGCAGCCCAGCATCCGCAGCCACTCCATATCCTCGTCCTTGAACATGCGGATGCCGCCGCTGGACCGCTCCACAAAGGGGAGCAGGCCCTCCTTGTCATAATATCGCAGCGTGGACGGGGCCACATTCAGCCGCTGGGCCATCTCTCCAATGGTGTAAAACATGGCAATCTCTCCCCAAAAAGTCTTGACTTACAGTTGGCTTTAAGTTGTATATTCTTCTTAACATTATAGCGTCCCGCGGAATAAACGTCAACAGAAAGGAAGATTTTATGATTTACAAGCCGTTTCAAAACCTGAAACTGTCCGCCCTGGGCTTCGGCTGTATGCGCCTGCCCACCGTGGACGGAAACGACGCCAACGTCAACGAGGCGGAGGCCGCCAAACTCATCGCCCGGGCTATGGAGGGGGGCGTCAACTACTACGACACCGCCTGGGGCTACCACGCGGGCAACTCCGAGACCGTCATGGGCCGGATTTTGAAGGCGTACCCCCGGGACAGCTTCTATCTGGCCGACAAATTCCCCGGCTACGACCTGTCCAATATGGACAAGGTAGATGAGATTTTTGACCAGCAGCTGGTCAAGTGCCAGGTGGATTACTTCGACTTCTATCTCTTCCACAACGTCTGCGAGATGAACCTCGACGCCTACTTAGACCCAAAATTCCGCATCTACGAGTCCCTCATGGCCCGGAAAAAGGCGGGGCAGATCAGACACCTGGGCTTCTCCGCTCACGGTGATCTGGCCACCATGAAGCGCTTCCTGGAGGCCTATGGCAAAGATATGGAGTTCTGCCAGATTCAGCTCAACTGGCTGGACTGGGAGTTCCAGAACGCCAAAGCCAAGGTAGAACTGCTCAAAGAGTGGAACATCCCAGTGTGGGTGATGGAGCCGGTTCGGGGCGGCAAGCTGGCCAGCCTGCCCGGCGAGTACGCCGCCCGGCTGGAGGAGCTGCGGCCCGGCGTGGGCGTTCCCGCTTGGGCTTTCCGGTTCGTCCAGTCCATCCCGTCGGTGACGGTCACCCTGTCAGGCATGTCCTCCATGGAGCAGGTGGAGGACAACCTGCACACCTTCTCAGAGGAAAAGCCCCTCACTGAGCCGGAAATGAAGGCCCTGCTGGCCATCGCCGACAGCATGACCGGACGGACGAGCGTCCCCTGCACCGCCTGCCGCTACTGCACCACCCACTGTCCTCAGGGGTTGGATATCCCTATGCTGCTGGAGCTGTACAACGAACATGTTTTCACCGGCGGCGGCTTCATTGCCCCCATGCGGATCGCCCAGCTGCCCGAGGACAAGAGGCCCTCCGCCTGCGTGAGCTGCCGCAGCTGCGAGGCGGTGTGCCCCCAGCAGATCAAGATCTCTGAGGCCCTGGCCGACTTCTCCGCCAGGCTCGGATAACGCAAAAAGGCCCCCATATGGGGGCCTTTTCCGTTTTCAGTAGGTAAGCAGGAAGTCGTCAATAAACCGCAGGGCGGAACCGGCGCAGACGCTGCGGGAACCAAAGCGGTCCAGCTGGAGGAACAGACTGTCCTCCTCAAAAAAGGTCTTTTCTCCCAACTCCCAGCACAGCTCCGGGAGCAGCCCCTCCAGGTAAGAGGAGAGCTCACCGCCCAGAATGATATCACAGTCAAAACAGGTACGGAGATTGACCAGCGTATCCACAAGGTGGGTCCGATACTCCTCCCAGACGGCCGCGGCCTGCCTGTCCCCCGCCTGGAGCCGGGTAAAAAATTCTCTCAACGTGATTCCCAGGTCGTCGCTGAGCCGGGAGATGGAGCAGTAAGCCTCCACGCAGCCCCGCCGGCCGCAGCTGCACAGCCGCCCGTCCGGGACGAGGCGCATATGGCCGAACTCTCCGCCCCGGCCGTGGTCCCCCATATACTGTCCATCCCCCTGGATGATGGCGCCCCCTACTCCCCGGTCCAGGGAGAGATAAATCACATTAGTCCTCTCCCGGTTCATCCACCGGGCGGCGTAACCGCTGGCATTGGGGGAATTTTCAATAAAGGTGGGGTAATGAGAGAAATGACTATAAATCTCCTCCAGAGGCAAATCCCACAGCTCCAGGGTCGGCGACCTCACCAGCCGGCCCGCTGTCTGGTCAATGATAGCCGGTATAGCGATCCCTACTCCCAGCAGCCGGTCCCGGTCCAGTCCACTGACGTCTATAAACTCCTCCAGGCGCCGGGCGACCGTCTGATAATACTCCGGCGTATGGGCAAAGGGAAGGGACAGCTCCTGAAACCCCAGCTCTTCCGCCCGCATATCCAGGGCCAAAAGCTGGATGCCGTCGTCCCGGAGGAACATCCCCACCGCCACACGGCCCCGGGGTTCCAGAGCGCAGGCGGAATCCTTCTCCCGGATGATCATCCCCTCCTCCAGCAGACTGGCCAAGCCCTCTTCTACCGCAGTTTGCTCCAGAGACAGCGCTTCGGCCAGCTCCGCGGCCGTGACAGCTCCGGACTTTTGATATATGTACTGATAGACCTTCCGGCGGTTTGTCTGCCGCGTCACCGCGGCCGGCATATATCCTTCCACCGCTCCGGCCTCCTTTCCATATTTTCGTGGGCTTTTCGCGGAGTTTATTATACCACGCAAATCTGAAAAAGGCCAGCCCGATTTCATTATTTTGACAAGATCAAAAGGAGCCCGCCAGCCGGCGGGCTCCCCTGTTTCAATTTTCGGTCATGCGTGACGCAGCCGCTCAAGCCTTGGCCTTCTGCTTCTTGAAGGGTTTGCCCTCCAGGTCTTTCAGCGTGACGCCCACATAGGCGCAGGCCAGGTTGATAATCGGCATCAGCCAGTTGAAGAAGGCCCAGGGTCCGTACTGCCCGACGCCCATCTTCAGGGTATCGGAAATGAACACGCCGCAGGTGTTCCAGGGGATCAGGGCGGAAGTCACGGTGCCGGCGCCCTCAAGGGCGGAGGACAGCACGGTGGGATGCAGGCCCATCTTGCGATACTCGTCGGCATACATGGAGCCGGGCACCACGATGGAGATGTACTGCTCAGGCATAACGGCGTTGGAGACCACGCAGGTGACCTCGGTGAGGGTGACCAGACCGGCAGGGCCCTTGACCAGCTTCTTGAGCTGATTGACAATGACCTCCAGCTGGTGGGTGTACTCCATAATGCCGCCGAACATCATGGCGATGATGGTCATGGAGACGGAGGACATCATGCCCATGATACCGCCGGTGTCGTGGAGCAGTCGGGTCATGGTGTAGAAGGTGTCGGGGGTGAGGGTGCTCTCCAGCATGGCCAAGGTGTCGTCGCTGAAGGTGAAGCCGTCCTTACCGAAGGCAAACAGGGAGCCCAAGGTGCAGCTGTCGCCCTGGAAGATCAGGCCCAGGACCGCACCGGACAGGATACCTAGAGTGATGCCGGGAATGGCGGGCACCTTCATAGCCACTGCCACAATAACGATAACGGGAGGCAGAAGCAGGATGGGATTGATGTTGAACACACCGCCGTTGGCCGCGTTCAGGGCGTTGGAGAACTCGACGACGCGGCTCATGTCGGCGTCGCCGCCGTGATACTGCATGGCGCCCAGCACACCGAAGATAATTAGGGTAAGCCCGTAGGTGATGGCGGTTGGCACTATCATGGCCTTCACGTGGCTCATCACGTCGGTGCCGGCCATGGCGGGGGCCAAGTTGGTGGTATCGGACAGGGGGGACATCTTATCGCCGAAGTAGGCGCCGGACAGGATGGCGCCGGCGGTCATGGCCTGGCTCATGCCCAGGCCGTAGCCGATGCCCATGAAAGCCACGCCCATGGTGCCCATGGTGCCCCAGGAGGTACCGGTGGCCAGGGAGGTGATGGAGCAGATCAGCACGGTGGCGATGAAGAAGATGGCGGGATGGAGGATCTTCAGTCCATAGTAAACCATGGCGGGCACCACGCCGGCGTTGATCCACACGCCGATGAGGATACCGACAATAATCAGGATACAGACGGACTGGAGGGCCTTGTAGATGCCGTCCATCATGGATTTCTCGATCTCTTCCCACTTATAGCCCAGATACAGGGCCATCAGGGCGGCGCCGATGACGCCGATAAACATGGGAACATGGGGGTCAACCCCGAAAATAAGGATGCCTACCGCCAGGACGACAACCAGGAAGCCCAGAGAAATCAGGGCCTCCACCATTTTTGGCATACGACCGGAGGATTTCTTTTCTTCACTCACTGATTTTACCAACCTTTCTTAATGCACACACTCCCTTGTCCGGGGACCGGTCCGGCTCCAGGACAAGCAAATGCATTTTTTGGGGAAACGTTACGTTTTCTGGTAATCCGTGGGTATTCCGCGCAGGGTCAATCGCAACACCTCTCCTCCCCTATTCCTCTCCTCTTTTCGCCGCGTCCGGACGCGGCGGACGGCCCGCACACGGGCCGTTAGTTTATTATACTACAGCGTTGACAAAAACGCAAGTCTTTTTCTGGAAGATTTCAGCTTTCTCGGAGAAAAAACAGGATATAATATAAAGTATCGGTTGTTTTTGCCAAAAGGAAGAGGAGCGTTCCCGCCTTTCACTATATGTTATCACAACCGCCTGTACACCGCAGAGTAAAACTTGCAGGTTTTCCTGCAGGCAAAAAGGCATACTTATTGCCCTTGACAGGCAGATGCCAGCCGCATCCGCCCGCCAAGGGCAGAAAAATCTTACTTGCCCAGCTCGGTAAGGGCCTTGTCGATGGCGGCGACCACGATGTCACATTCAGCCTCGGAGGCGATCAGAGGCGGGATGAAGCGCAGCACGTTGCCGGCGGTGCAGTTGATGAGCACGTCCTGCTCGAAGCACTTGTCCACCACCTTGGGCCCGATCTCGTTGTCGGTCAGCTCCACGCCGTTGATCATGCCCATGCCCCGGACCTCTTTCACGGCCCCGGGATGCTTCTCGGCCATCTTCCGCAGCTCGGCCCGGAAGTGCTCGCCGGTTTTGGCGGCCTGGTCCATCACGCCCTCGTTGAGCATGGTGTCCAGGGTGGCGGCGGCCAGGCCGCAGGCCAGAGGCCCGCCGGCGAAGGTGGAGCCGTGGGTGCCGGGAATCAGGGTCTTGGCGGCGTCGCCCCGGGCGCAGACCGCGCCGATGGGCACGCCGGAGCCCAGCGCCTTGGCCATGGAGCAGGTGTCGGGCTCCACGCCGTAGTTCTGGTGGGCGAACAGCTTGCCGGTGCGGCCGGAGCCCACCTGCACCTCGTCGAACATGAGCAGGATGCCCCGCTCGTCGCAGATGTCACGCAGGCCCTGGAGGAACTCCTGGGTGGCGGGACGGACGCCGCCCTCGCCCTGGACGGGCTCGGTGAGGATGGCGCACACCTTGTCGTCCAGCTGCTCCTTCACGGACTCCAGGTTGTTGAACTCGGCGTAGCGGAAGCCCTCGGGCAGGGGGGAGTACCACTTGGGGTTGTGGACGATCTCCTGGCCGGTGGCGGTGGCGGTGGCCAGGGTGCGGCCGTGGAAGCTCTTCAGCATGCTGATGACCACGTACCGCTCGGGGTGGCCGTGGTCCACGGCGTACTTCCGGGCCAGCTTGATCTGGCCCTCGTTGGCCTCGGCGCCGGAGTTGGCGAAGAGCACCTTCTCAAAGCAGCTGTTTTCCACGATCATCTTGCAGACCTGGATGGCGGGGGCGTTGTAGTAGTAGTTGGAGCAGTGGAGCATGGTGTGGGCCCGCTCCTCCATGGCCTTCACGATGGCGGGGTGGCAGTGGCCCAGGCCGTTAACGGCGATGCCGCCCACGAAGTCCAGGAACTTGCGGCCGTCCAGGTCCCAGACCCAGCAGCCTTCGCCCCGGTCCATAACGATAGGCATACGGGCGTGGTTGCCATACAGATACTTGTCAGCATCGGCAATGGCTTCGGCGTTGCTCTTGTAATTCTGAAGCATAGAGATGTCCTCCTATAAAATTTTATTGTGCGCTCACGCGCGTTCTCACTTGTTCCACTTGATGCCCACGCTGGGCTGGGCGGTGCCCACAGTGGTGCCGATTCCTTCGGTGGAGAAGGCCTCGTACAGCATACTGTGGGGCTGGCGGCCGTCGATAATATGTACGCTGGTGACCCCCTCCTCAATGGCCTGCACACAGCAGTCCACCTTGGGGATCATGCCGCCGGCGATGGTGCCCTGGTCCTTCAGGCCCTGGACGTCGGCCACGTTCAGGTAGGAGATGACGTCCCGGACCTTGATGTCGTTGCACAGGCCCTCGATGTCGGTGAGGATCATCAGCTTCTCCGCCTTCAGCGCTCCGGCCAGCTTGCTGGCGGCGGTATCGCCGTTGATGTTGAAACTATTCCCCTTGCCGTCGGTGCCCACGGGGGCCACCACGGGAATGAACCCGGCGTCCAGCATGGCCAGGACGGGCTCGGCGTTCACCTTTACCACGTCGCCCACGTAGCCCAGCTCCTCGCTGCGCTGGACACACTGGAACAGGTTGCCGCTGATGCCGGACAGGCCAACGGCCTTGCCCCCCTGGGCGTTGATGCGGCCCACCAGCTCACTGTTCACCTGGCCGATGAGCACCATCTCCACTACTCGGATGATCTCGGCGGAGGTGTAGCGCAGGCCGTTGATGAATTTCACGGGGATATCCAGCTGCTCCAGCATCTTGTTGATGCCGGGGCCGCCGCCGTGGCACAGCACGGGCTTGAGGCCCATGGCCTTGAGGAGGACCACGTCCTTGATGACGTTGGCTTTCAGCTCCTCGTTGATCATGGCGTTGCCGCCGTACTTGATGACCACGATCTTACCGGTGTATTTGCTCAGATAGGGCAGGGCCTCCAGCATGGTTTCCACCTTGTTGGCAATTTCGTTCACGGTATGGCCTCCCATCAAGAGCGGTAGTCGCCGTTGATCTTCACGTAGTCGTAAGTCAGGTCGCAGCCGAAGGCGGTGGCCTGTCCGTCGCCGCTGTGGAAGTCCACCACGATGGTGACGTCGTGCTCGGTGAGCACCTCTTTCGCCAGCTCCTCACTGAAATCGGTGCCGAAGCCGGCTTCCATCACCGCCACCTCGCCGGCGGCGCTCTTCAGGATGCAGTCGGCCTTGGTGGGATCCACATCGGCGCCCGAGTAGCCGGCGGCGGCCATGATGCGGCCCCAGTTGGCATCCCGGCCGAAGAGGGCGGCCTTGAACAGGGTAGAACCGGCGATGGACCGGGCCACCAGGCGGGCGTCCTGCTCGGTGGGCAGGCCCTTGGCCTCCA
>CANSSJ010000010.1 GCA_947649625.1 uncultured Bacillota bacterium
ACACCGACGCCATCGACCGGCTGCGCATCCAGTACGGCACCTCCTTCTGCTACCCCGTGAGCGCCATGGGAGCCCACGTCTCCGCCGTGCCCAACGAGGCCAACGGGCGCCTCACCCCAATGGAGACCCGGGGGGTGACGGCCATGGCGGGCACCTTCGGCTATGAGCTGGACCCCAACAAAACCACTCCGGAGGAGCGGGAGGTCATCAAACAGCAGGTGGCCTTCTTCAAGGAGCATTACGACCTGATCCAGCTTGGAGACTACTACCGCCTCACCGACCCCTTCGCCAACGGTCCCTACACCGCCTGGGAGCAGGTCTCCCCCGACCGCCGGGAGGCCCTGGTCTCCCTGGTGACCACCTCCCTCCAGGCCGCCGCCCCCTTCCGGACCCTGCGGCTGAAAGGGCTGGACCCGGCGCTGACCTACCGGGTCAACGGCCAGGAGGCCTACCCCGGCGACATGCTGATGAACGCCGGCTATCCTCTGCCCATGTTCCAGGGGGACTACCAGTCCCTGCAGCTGTACCTGTCCGCGGTCTGAGCAATATAAAACGAGGCGGCCGCGACAGCGGTCACCTCGTTTTCTTGATTTGATTCTGAGCCCGCCACTCCCGGGGGGAGAGGCCGTAGCGCTTCTTGAAGGCCCGGGAAAAATGGAGCTGGTTGGGGTAGCCGCAGGAGGCGGAGATGCTGCCGATGGGGCTTCCGGTGGTCTTCATCAGCTCCGCCGCCTTGGACAGACGCAGCCGGATCAGGAACTCCTGAGGGGCACAGCCCATTTCCTCCTTGAACAGCTTGCTGAAGTAACTGCGGTTCAGTTTGCAGGCGTCGGCCACGTCCTCCACCGTGACCTCCCGCTGATAGTGGTGCTCCATGTAGGTGACGGCCTCCTGGATATAGAAGTCCTTCAGCTGGCCGCCCCGCAGTTCCCGCCGGGTGGAGGAGGACTGGATCAGCCCGTCCAGGAACAGACACAGGTGGCCGATGAGATGGAGGGCGGAGGCCTGGCTGTGGTCCGCGATGTAGAGCATGGTGTCCCGGACCGCATCCCCCTGGGCGGAGCTCAGGGGGCGGTAGATGGGCTGGGACATCCCCAGCCCGGCCCGCTCCACGTACTCCTTCACCCGCAGGCCGTCAAACTCCAGCCAGGTGTATTTCCACGGGTCGGTCTTGTCGGCCCGGTAGGTATTGACCTGTCCGGGGCAGATCAGAAAGCCCTGGCCCCCGCTCAGCGCGTACCTGTGGGTGGCGCCGCTCTGGTCGTTGGAATCCAGACAGCCCCTGCCCGAGATCACATAGTGGAACAGGTAGTGGTTGCGCACCGAGGGGCCGTAGGAGTGCAGCGGGGCGCACTGCTCCCAGCCGTACTGAAACAGCCGCAGGTCGAGAAAATTTTCGTTGGGAAATACGGAGAAAGACAGATCGTCCACAGCGCCGCGCCTCCTCTCTGGTGGAAAACAGCCAAAAACTGGATTTTGTCGCCCATACTATATCACATATTTAGGGAAAAACCAATGGTTATTTTGCGAAATTTTATAATTTTGTGCAAAATCAGAGCCCGCCCGGCAAAGCCGGACGGGCTTCTTCGTTATTTGCTGTAGGGCTTTCCGGTCTCGATGTACACGCCCCGGCCGGCCTCCCAGCCCACGTAGAAGTTCAGGGCCTCGCCCAGGTCACGGAGCTTGAAATAGTTGCTGCCGCCGATCTTATAGACGGTGAGGCTGGCCTCCATGCCGTCAATGACAATGACGTCGTTGGAGCGGGAGGCGTCTTTGGCGCTGCCGGGCGCGCCCGCCAGCTCCTTGCCGGTGGCCTCGTAGGGCCGGCCGGAGGTGACCGTCACCCTGCCGCCGGCGTAGCCCACCGCAAACTGCTTCCCGGTGCCGTTGAGCATGGCGGCGATATCCCGGATCTTGAAGTAGTTGCTCCCGCCGATCTTGTACACGGTGGGGGTCTGCTCTACGCCGTCCACCGCCAGTTTGTCGTTGGTGGGAGAGGCGGTTTTGGTCTCGGCAGGAGTGCTGGGGGTCGTGGGTGTGATGGGGGTGCTGGACTGAGAGCTGTCAGCGACTTTAGCATAGAGTTGGGCCATGCCGGGCGTCCCACTGATCGTATCCGTCATCCACAGGCCAAAATAGTATATATCTGCGCCTGTCAGGGTGACAGTATTCTGTTCGCCTCCTATGGCGCCCAAGTCAGAGTCACCGGTCCATTCCCAGGAGCCGGTCGGGGTGAGTGTGGTATTCTCCGGAAAAAGAAACACCAATACGTCGAACCCATAATCCGGGTCTTCCTCGCCGCCAATTTCTATAATGGTTGCTCCAACAGGGTCAGCCGAGGCCCGGATAAGGTGGTCCTTGTTGAAAATTGAGGCGAAATCCTTCGTCTTTTCAAATTCTTCGGCGTCACCTGAAGCAATAGACAATGCGGATACGGGGACAGCCAGAGCCAGAAGAGACAGGATAAGCGCCAAAGAAAGGGAAAGTGCCTTTTTCAGTTTTTTCATCGCTTGTACCTCTTTTCCTTTGATTTGGGTATTCCCGGCGGCACATACCCCCGGAGGGCGGGATCATGCGGCCCTCCGAAGGCGTTTTCCGCCGAGACAAACAAAAGCGGCGCAGGATCATTTTATCCCACACCGCATATCCAGACACAAACCCTCAAACCGCCCCTTGTAAAGCGGCGGCTTTTCCGATATAATGAGGGCTGGCGCAGCAATGCTGTTGTGTGGGAGGTTGTGTCTCCCGCATAGGGGCGCGGGGGACTGCTACTCCCCCACGTCCTGCCTTTATTTGCCTCGTAGCCCTACTATATCACAGTTTTGCGGAATGTACAAGGAAATTTTAGGCGGCCTTATAAAAACCGCTCTGCCTTCCAAGGCAGAGCGGCTTAATTTTTCGCACTTGCGAAATTTGTTGGATATCGGTATAATGGCTGTGCCGTCTTTCCCCGCCCCAGCTAAGGGAAAGGGGGTGAGATCCCGTGAGCGGGCCATGCGATTTTTTGATGGCCGTCGCAGTAAATGTAATCGCATATTACATTTGCAAGTGGCTTGATGGTCATGGCAAAAGACGGTAAGCACAATCGAAACCCCGGAGAGGTCACATCTCTCCGGGGTTTCTTTTTGTGATATCTCGTGAGCGGGTTAAATTTGGCTTTTGCCGAAATGATTATACCACAGTTGACGTGGAATATGCAAGAGCGAATTTCACTCCTTCTCCACGTCCATCATCAGTCCCACCCGGCGGGCATGGCGGCCCCCCTCAAACCCGGTATTGAGGAAGGCGTCCACAATGCGCTCGGCGGTCATCACGCCGGTAACGCCCGCCCCCAGGGCCAGCATATTGGCGTCGTTGTGCCGGCGGGTGAGCTCGGCGGACAGCACGTCGCCGCACAGGGCGCAGCGGATGCCTTTCACCTTGTTGGCCGTAATGGAGATGCCGATGCCGGTGGTGCAGATGACAATGCCCCGCTCACACCGGCCGTCGGCCACCGCCCGGGCGGCCGCTTTGCCGAATATGGGGTAGTCGCAGCTGTCGGTGCTGTCGGTGCCGAAGTCCTCGCAGGTAATGCCCTTCGCGGCCAGATATGCTTTGATGTGCTCTTTCAGCAGATAGCCTCCGTGGTCAGACGCAATGGCGATCATAAGTAATTCCTCCCGTTTTTTCTTCCATTGTAGTCCATCTTTCTCTTTTTTGCAAGAGGCGGGAAAATTTTTGCCCTCCATGTATAACCACCGCCCGGCCTGTCCAAAATAGGCTTCGGAGGTGGTTTTTTGAAAAACCAGAGCTTTTGGAGAAAACTGGGCGACTTCGCCATGGGAAAGGGCTTTTACATAGTCCTGTTCCTGTGTGTCGCCACCATAGGAATTTCGGGCTATTATCTGCTCCGCACCGTTGTCAACGGCACCCATCCCTCCGAACCGGCGGGAGGCGGCGCCTCCGTCACCATCCCCGATCAGAGCGCCAGCCGGCCCTCTGTCCCCGAGCCGGTGAAGGACCCCCCCGCCGTCACCCCGTCCCCCCAGACCAAGCCGGCCCCAACGCCCAGCGCCCAGCCGGACGACCCGGAGCCGGTAAAGGACGACGCCCCCCAGCCGGACACCCAGGAGAGCGGCAAGACTGTCTCCAAGGTCTTCACCTGGCCGGTGCAGGGGGCGGTGCTCCGGGACTACAGTGTGGAGGTCCTGTCCCTGGACCCCACCATGGGGGACTGGCGCACCCACGGCGGACTGGACATCGCCGCCGCCCAGGGGGTGAAGGTGCTGTCCATCAGCGCGGGCACCGTGGAACAGGTCTACACTGACGCCATGATGGGCACCACCGTGGTGGTGGACCACGGCGGCGGCCTCCAGTCCTGGTACTGCAATCTGGCTGAGGACGTGACCGTCCAGGCCGGGGACAAGGTGGACATCGGCAGCGAACTGGGCACCGTTGGCTCCTCCGCCATCGCCGAGGTGGGCGTCCCCTCCCACCTCCACCTGGAGACCACTCTGGGCGGCCAGCCGGTGGACCCGGGAGACTATCTGAATTAACGCAAAATCCGCGCCCCGGAACCGTTTTTCCGGAGCGCGGACCTTTTTCTCAGGGCTGCTTGCCAATGTAAGCCAGGATGCCGCCGTCCACATATAAAATGTGTCCGTTGACGAAGTTGGAGGCGTCGGAGGCCAGGAACACCGCCGGGCCCATCAGGTCCTCCGGGTCCCCCCAGCGGCCCGCCGGGGTCTTGGAGACGATGAACTGGTCGAAGGGGTGGCGGCTGCCGTCGGGCTGCCGCTCCCGGAGGGGGGCGGTCTGGGGGGTGGCGATGTAGCCCGGGCCGATGCCGTTGCACTGGATGTTGGCCCCGCCGTACTCCGAGCAGATGTTCCGGGTGAGCATCTTCAGCCCGCCCTTGGCGGCGGCGTAGGCGGAGACGGTCTCCCGGCCCAGCTCGCTCATCATGGAGCAGATGTTGATGATCTTGCCGTGGCCCTTCTTCAGCATTCCGGGGATGACCGCCTTGGCACAGATAAAGGGGCCCACCAGGTCGATGTCCACCACCTGGCGGAAGTCCTCCACCGACATCTCAGTCATGGGGATCCGCTTGATGACGCCGGCATTGTTCACCAGGATGTCCACGCCCCCCAGGTCGGCCTCGATTTGGGCGATCAGTCCGCTGACCTGAGCCTCGTCGGTGACGTCGGCGATGTAGCCGCGGGCGTCGATGCCCTTGGCGGCGTAATCGGCCAGGGCCCTGTCCAGGTTGGACTGGCTACGGCAGTTGAAGGCGATCTTCGCCCCCGCGTCCGCCAGCGCCTGGGCGATGGCGAAGCCGATGCCGTAGGCCCCGCCGGTGACCAGGGCGGTCTTTCCCTCCAGGGAGAACAGCATGCGCATATCCATATTGGTCGTTCCTTTCAGAAGAGGGCCGCCGGCGGCGGCCCTCCGGCATTTATTTCAGCTGGGTGGTGGGGATGACGTCCATGTCGTCAAAAGCCTGGTTTTCCCCGCCCATGGCCCAGATGAAGGTGTAGCTGGCGGTGCCCGCACCGGCGTGGATGGACCAGGAGGGGGAGATGACCGCCTGCTCGTTCTTCATGACAATGTGCCGTGTCTCCTGGCTCTGGCCCATCATGTGGAAGACCACCTGGTCCTCCGGGACCTCGAAGTACATGTAGACCTCCATCCGCCGCTCGTGGGTATGGGCGGGCATGGTGTTCCACACGCTGCCCTCCTCCAGCACGGTCATGCCCATGGACAGCTGGCAGGTCTTCAGCACGTCGGGGTGGATGAACTGGTTGATAACCCGCTTGTTGGAGGCGGCGGCGCTGCCCAGGGGCTTCTTGGCCGCGTCGGCGATTTTCAGCAGCTTTGTCCCATAGCTGCGGTGGGCGGGGGCGGACACCATGTAGAACTTGGCGGGCTTGGCGCTGTCTGCGCTGGCGAAGTGGACCTCCCTGGCCCCCATGGTGATATAGAGGCAGTCCTTGTAGCCCAGCTCGTACACCGTGCCGTCCACGGTGACGGTGCCGGCCCCGCCGATGTTGAACATGCCGACTTCCCGGCGTTCCAGGAAGTAATGGGTGCCGAAGTTGGCCCACACGTCGATGCCCTTGTCGATGGACACGGACTCGTTCACGGCCATACAGCCCAGGGTGACCATCCGGTCCACGTGGCTGTAGACGGCCACCACCTGGTCGGGCCGGTACAGATCCTCAATCAAAAATTCCTCCCGCAGCTCCTGGGTGGTGTAGCGTTTGACGTCGTTGGGGTTGGCGGAATAGCGGATGTCCATAGATAAAGCCTCCTATTGATGTTCCGGAAGGAAGTCCTCCCGCATGGGGTTAAAAATGTCCAGCAGCACACCCGCCTCCAGGCAGGTGCAGCCGTGGGGCACGCCATCCTTTTTGAGCAGGGTGTCCCCCGCCGCCACCTCGCGGGTCTCCCCGTCGATGGTGAAGGAGAACCGGCCGCTGACCACATAGGTGATCTGGGTGTGGGGGTGGCTGTGGAGGGCCCCCACCGCCCCGGCCTGGAAGGTGTTCTCCACGCACATCAGCGCGTCGGTATAGGCCAGCACCCGGCGGGTGACCCCCTCTCCGGCACTCTGGGGGAGAGCGTCCCCGTGGGGCACCCAGCGGGCGTCTTTTTCGGTAAACATGGTCTTTCCTCCTGTGAAAGGGCGGGGGCGCGGGCGGCTGATGCCTCCGCGTCCCCGCCTTCTGTCATTTAAAATACTGGGGATAGGCCGCCCGGATATCGGCCGCGTCGATCTTATACCGGCTGAGGTGAATTTCCATCAGCTCCCGGGCCGCTTTGGGGTCCTTCCGGCCGATGGCCTGGAGGATGTCCTCGTGGTCCTGCACGATCTTGGTGTTCTTCACCGTGGACAGCGCCATGCTGCGCACCCGGTCGAAATGGATGGCGATGTTCTGCATCAGCGCGAAGATCTGGGACTTCTTGGCGATCTCGAACAGGATCCCGTGGAACTGGTTGTCCAGGGTCATCAGCTCGTTGGTGTAGTAGTTGTCCAGGTAGAAATTCTGCAGCCGGACGTTGGCGCTCAGCCGCTCCAGATCCACCGGCTGGGCCATCTGGCAGTCCAGCTCCACCACCGCGCACTCCAGAAGGTTGCGCATAAACCGGGATTCCTCCACCAGCTCGTAGTCGATCAGGGGGACGGTGCTCTTCTTCTGGGGGTGGATCTCGATGATCTTCACCCTGGACAGCTCGATGAGCGCCTCCCGCACCGGGGTGCGGGACAGCCCCATTTCCGCGGCCAGCTCGTTTTCGCTGATCTGGCTGCCCGGAGCCAGCTCCAGATTGACGATATTCTCCTTGATGTTCCGCAGGGCGTAGTCCCGGCCGGTCTCACGGGGAAGACGTTCCAACAGTTTCATAGCGTCGCCTCCATATATAGTACCAGCATACAGGAATGTCTCCCGCGCGTCAAGAAATTGTATACTAGTTTTTCAGATATTTTGTCAAAGTCTGCCGAACCGCGCCCGGCCCTGCCAGCTCCTCCCGGAGCATCCCGCCGATCTTACCCGCCAGTCCCGCCTGGCACAGGTCCACGCCGAAGAGGGCGGCGTTGGACAGGATGGGGGCCAGCACCTCGTCGGAGGCGGTCTCCGGCCGGCCTAGCTTCACCCCGGCCAGCTGCTCCTGGAGGGTGGACAACATGGGGTCGGCGCTGCACTCCATGGCCTCGCCCCTGTCGTCCACCGCCAGCAGATAGCGCAGCCAGCCGGCGATGGCCAGGGGGATATAGGTCAGGCTGGCAGGGTCCAGGTCGGGCCGGGCAATGTAGCTCTTGATGGTCTCGCCGAAGCGGATGGCCACCTTCTGGCTGGTATCAGTGGCGATGCGCTGGGGAGTGTCGGGCATGAAGGGGTTGGGCAGGCGCCTGTCGATGACCTCGTGGATGAAGTCCATGGGGCTGAGAATCTTGGGGTCCACCACCACGGGGATGCCCTCCACATAGCCGATCTTCTCCACCAGGGCCTTCAATTCCGCATCTTTCATCTCGGCGGCGATGGAGTCGTAGCCCAGCAGGCAGCCGTAGACCGCCAGGGCGGTGTGCAGGGGGTTGAGGCAGGTGGTCACCTTCATCTTCTCGGTGTTGTTCACCGTGTCCCGGTCGGTCATATACACCCCGGCCTTCTCCAGAGGGGGCCGGCCGTTGGGGAAACGGTCCTCCACCACCAGGTACTGGGGCTGTTCGGCGTTGACGAAGGGGGCGATGAAGGTGTTCTTGCCGGTGACGATGGGGGCCATATCCTCCACCCCGGCGGCGGCCAGAGCGTCCTCCACCACCTTGGCGGGGCGGGGGGTGATCTTGTCGATCATGGACCAGGGGAAGGAGACTTTCTCCTCGTCCCGCACCCAGGCGGCAAATTCCGGAGAGACGTGGCCCTTCTCCAGCCACTTGTCCACCACGGTCATCACGCTGGCGCGCAGCTTCTCCCCGTTGTGGGAGCAGTTGTCCATGCTCACGATGGCGATGGGGGTCCCGCCGGCGTTGAACCGCTCCAGCAGCAGGGCGGCGGTCATGCTCATGGCGTGGGAGCACCTGGCCGGGCCGTTGTCGAAGTCGGCCTGGACAAAGGGGAAGAACTCCCCGTGGATGTTCTGCAAAGCGTAGCCCTTCTCGGTGATGGTGTAGCTCACCATCTGGAGAGAGGGATTTCGGAAGATGGCTTTCAGCTGTTCCATGTCCTCCGGGAAGGCGCTCCCCGCCCGCAGGCCCTTGGCGATGGAGGCCACCACGTCCTTCTCCAGGGAGCCGTCGGGCAGCAGGGAGACCATCAGGGTCATGTTGTCAAAGGGGGTGTAAATCTTGTCGATGATATCGTAGTCGAAGGTGTCGGCGGCGATGATGCCGCTCTTCACCAGCCCCTGGTCCAGCAGCCGGTGCTGAAGCCGGGCGATGAAGCCCCGGAAGATGTTGCCCGCGCCGAAGTGGACCCAGATGGGATTGCGCTCCGTCTCGGCCGCCATGGCTTTCCAGTCGAATTTGGGCAGGGCGATGCCGGCCTGTTCCCAGGCGGCGGCGTCCTGAATGCCTTGATAGGATAATTTCATGGTCTGCCTCCAAACATAGTTTTCTGCATTAACCCGCTGTCAAGCTGCGCATTGGGCGCATGGCCGGGTCGCTTTCGCTCCGTCTCGGGTGAAACCCGCCGCTCTGCGGCGGCTGGGCTTTTCCCCTCGCGCCGCTCCAAGCTCCCCTATGCGCCTATGCTTCGCTCTTCTCCCGCTCCAACATGTCCCAGCAGCCCCACAGATACATGATGCCCAGGGCCCGGTCGTACAGGCCGTAGCCGGGGCGCACCGTGCCGGGCTCCTCGCCCCACAGGTGCCGGCCGTGGTCGGGACGGATATAGCCGTCGAAGCCGCAGTCGTGGTAGGCCCGCATGATCTCCAGGATACCGGTGTCGCCGTCGCAGTCCCGGTGGCTGGCCTCGGAGAAGTCGCCGTTGGGCATGTGCTTCACGTTGCGGATGTGGGCAAAGGCCACCCGGTCGCAGCAGGAGCGGATGATGTCGGCCACGTCGTTGGCCTTGTTGGCCCCCAGAGAGCCGGAGCACAGGCACAGGCAGTTGTGGGGATCGTCCACCATCTTCAGGAAGCGGAGGATGGACTCCTTGTCCACCAGCAGGCGGGGGATACCGAAGATATCCCAGGGAGGGTCGTCCATGTGGATGGCCATTTTGATGCCCGTCTCCCGGCAGGTGGGCATGAGGGCCTCCAGGAAGTATTTCAGGTTCTCCCACAGCTTCTCCTTGGTGACGGGGGCATACTTCTCAAACAGCTCGTCCAGCTTGGCCATCCGCTCCGGCTCCCAGCCGGGGAAGGTCATGTGGTACTTCTCGGTGAAGGACATGACATAGTCGGCCATGGCCTTGTAGTCCTGCTGGATCTTGTCCTTCTCGTAGTACAGGACGGTGGAGCCGTCCCCCACGGGGTGGAACAGGTCGGTGCGGGTCCAGTCGAAGATGGGCATGAAGTTGTAGGTGACCACCTTCACCCCGAAGGGGGCCAGGTTGCGCAGGGTCTGCTTGTAGTTCTCGATATACTGGTCCCGGGTGGGCAGGCCGATCTTGATGTCGTCGTGGACGTTGACGCTCTCCACCACGTCCATGTTGAAGCCGTACTCGTCCAGCTGCTTCTTCACGGCGGCGATCTCCTCGGGCTGCCAGATCTCGCCGGGCATTTTGTCGTGAAGGGCCCAGACGATGCCCGTCACGCCGGGGATCTGCTTGATGTCGGACAGCTTGATCTGGTCGTTGCCCTCTCCGTACCAGCGAAATGTCATCTGCATAATGTCAATCCTCCCTTATTTCAAGAACAGCAGCGGAACGGTGGGATCATACCCGCACAGCTTGGGAATCAGCAGGCTGATGTCGGGAATGAAGGAGATCAGCAGCAGGGCGATGATCATGCACAGGTAGAAGGGCAGGGTGGCCTTGACCACCTTCTCCATGGGCCGCTTGGCCACGGCGGAGCCGATGAACAGCACCGCACCCACAGGGGGGGTCAGCAGGCCGATGCCGCAGTTGAGGACCACCATGATGCCGAACTGGATGGGGTCCAGGCCGCAGTATTGGGTGGCCACGGGGAGCAGGATGGGGGTGGCGATGAGGATAATGGGGGCCATATCCATAATCATGCCCAGAATCAGCAGAATTACGTTGAGCAGGAGGATCAGGATGATCCGGTTGTCGGTGAGACCGACGATGGCCTTGGCGGCCAGGTCGGGCACATGCAGCTTGGTCAGGCAGTCGCCGAACACGGCGGAGGTGGCGATGAGGATCATCACAATGGCCAGGGTGCCCACGCACTCGTCCAGAGCCTTCCACACGCCCTTCCAGTCCACGCCCTTGTACACAAAGACGGAGACCACCAGGGAGTAGAGCACGGCGATGGCGGCCGACTCGGTGGCGGTGAAGGCGCCGCCCACAACGCCAACCACCACGACCACGATAGCCAGCAGGGCCCAGATGGACACGCTGAGCTGCTTGAGGAAGGCGCCGAGGCGGAACTTATCTCCCTTGGGGTAGTTGCGCTTGACCGAGATGATATAGGAACCAATCATCAGGGCAATGGCCAGAATGGCGCCGGGCAGGTAGCCCGCCAGGAACAGGGAGCCCACCGAGATACCGCCGGCGGTGGTGGCAAAGATGACCATGTTATGGCTGGGAGGCACCAGCAGGCCCTCGCAGGAGGAGGTGATGGTGACGGCGGTGGAGAAGTCGGCGTCATAGCCCTGGTCTACCATCATGGGGATCATGATGGAGCCAATGGAGGCGGTGTCGGCCGAGGCGGAGCCCGAGATGCCGCCGAAGAAGTAGGAGGCCACGATATTCACCATGGCCAGGCCGCCCCGCATCCATCCCACGCAGGCGTTGGCCAGGGCAATCAGCTTATCCGAAATTCCGCCCTTGCCCATGAGCACGCCCATGGTGATAAAGAAGGGCACGGCCATCAGAGAGAAGGAGGAGATGCCCTTCACCATCAGGCGGCAGACGGCGTTGAGGCTGTTGCCCATGGCCATCAGACAGAACACGGAGCTCAGGCCCACGGCGTAGGCGATGGGAAACCGCAGGAAGATCATCACCGCGAAGGAGCCCAGCAGAACAGCGATCGCGAGAGCGTTTACATCCATTATTTCTGCACCTCCTCGTCCTCAATGAAGAAAGCCTTCACGTGGCTGTAGAGCGATTCCAGCTCAAAGACGATCATGGCCACGCCCGCCAGGGGCACCGGGAAGTACATCCAGAACCGGCTCAGCCAGGGGATGGACTCGTAAAAGCCCTTGCTGCCCAGGGTGGTGGTGTACTTCCAGCCCTCCGTCACCATAATAAAGCCCAGAACCATCACGGCCACGTCAGCCAGGACCTCCAGCGCTTTCAGCACCTTTTTGGGCAGGTAGACGTCGAAGGCGGTCATGCGGATGTGGGCGCCGGTGCGAATCGCCAGAGCGGCGGACAGCACCGCCATGTAGGACATACAGGTGAGCACGATCTGCTCGGTCCAGGGGGGATCCTTGATGATCAGCAGGAACTGAAGGAAATCGTATTTGTGGCCCCACTCCTGGCAGTAGCGGCCCAGCACGGCGTAGCTGGTAATGGCGATGTCGGCGATCAGCAGCAGCTTGCACAAAATCAGGACGATCTTATACGTCACGTCGTAGGCCGGCCGGACCTTATCCAAGGTCGTAAAAATCTTCGGCATTGAGTTCCCTCACTTTCACAGAAAATTAACACAGAAAATTGCGGGGGACACGGGACTGATCCCGCGTCCCCCGTATGACGGATAAGTTGGACGAACAGTTTACTTCATGCCCAGGATCTGCTGATACAGATCGGCCTGCTTGTCAATGGCCTCCTTGATGGCGGGAGCGCTGGAGCAGGCTTCCTGCCAGGGGCTCTTATCGGGCACGTCCACCACGTTGCAGCCCTCAGCCTTCAGCTGCTCCAGGACCTCATCCTCAGCGGACTGAGACAGGTTCTGGTTGAACTTCTGGACCTCCTTGCCGGCCTCCATGATGACGGCCTGCTGGGCGGGGGTCAGCTTGGCCCAGGCGGTGTCGGTGATGACACACTGGATAGCGCCCAGGGTGTGGCCGTCCAGGATCAGGTTGTTGGCCACCTCGGGGAAGGCGTTGGACTTGTAGTTGGCGATGGGCTGCTCGGCGGCGTCGCACACGCCGGTGTTCAGAGCGGAGTACAGCTCACCGAAGGAGACCACCGTGGGGGAGCCGCCCAGGCCCTCCACCATGCCGTTCATGATGGGGTCGTTGGACACGCGGATCTTCATGCCGTCCAGGTCCTCGATTCCGTTGATGGGCTTATTGGCGAAGAAGTGACGGAAGCCCTCCTCGCCGTAGAAGATGCCCCGCAGGGGCAGGCCGATCTCCTGGGGCTCGTTGAGGAACTCGGTGGCCAGGTCGCTGTTGGCGAAGTTCCACCAGTGGTCACGGCTCTCAAAGGTGAAGGGCAGAGAGAGCAGCACGGACTTCTCGGCGCCGTAGCTGGTCAGAGCGAAGGCGGAGATACGGCTCATGTCGATGGAGTCGTCGCCGCCGATGATGGCGTCCAGAACGTCGTTCTCAGAGCCCAGTACGCCGGAGTCACGGACGTCGATGGTGATGGAGCCGCCGGACTTCTCCTCCACCAGGCGCTTGAACTCGGAAGCGGTCTGGCCCACGATGGTATCCAGGGGGTTGACCTCGGCATACACCAAGGTTACCTTGGGGTCGTTGGCGACATCGCCAACGTCGCCGCCGGAGACGGGGTTGGACTGGCCGGCGTTGGAGCCGGGGTTGCTGGCGGAGCCGTTGTTGGCGGGCTTGTCGCCGCCGCCGCAGGCGGCCAGGCTGAAGAGCATAGCCGTGGCGAGCAGAGCAGATACAAGTTTCTTCATTGATGAAATCCTCCTCATATTTCTGAATTAAGTGGTTTTGCTGAAAGCTGGGGTTGGACTTGCTCTTAACGCACACATACTTTACCACAGACCTCCCCGTTTTGTCTACTAGTATACTAGTAAAAAATGAGCGGCTGTTTTTGTGTAATATGGCAAAAATGATCTTGTGGGGTTGCCAAAAACCTCTGCATCTGTTAAAAAAGTATAAAGATATCCAAGATAAAGGGAGGGCTCCTCTATGAATTATACCGTTCAGGCCCGGATCACGCCGGAAATCTTTCAGGAATTTGCCTGGTTCGACCTGCTGCGCCAGCAAAAGCGCTGGCGGACTCCCCTGCTTTTCCTTCTTATCATGTCCGCCTTCTCGGCGGTCTGCTTTTTAACGGCCGGCCGGGTGCGGGGAGCCGCCCTGCTGGGCGGCGTGCTGCTGGGGGTGGGGATCATCCTCCCCCTGGGGTGGCTGCTCTCCTTTTACCTGTCCCTCCGCGCCGAGACAAAGAAGCTCAAGCTGGCCCGGGCACCGGTGGCCTACACCCTGCGTCTCACCAATCAGGGCCTGGCGGTATCCAATGAGACCGAGAAGGCCGACTTTCCCTGGTCTCAGCTCCACCGGGCCTGCCGGCTACGCCGGTCCATCTGCCTGTACGCCGCCCCCCGCAGGGCCTTCCTGCTCCCCTCCGAGCCCGGGGACGCTGGGGACCGCCTCTGGGGGGAGATCTGCCAGCGCCTGCCTGACGAAAAGGTGAGGGATCTCAGACACTGATCCGGCTTCTTTTATAATCTGCACAAAAATTGTCCTGAAATTTTTATGCTTTCTCCAATTGTATTCTAGTATACTAGGTATATAATGAGACTGCAAAGCTCTTAACGCGGGTCATTTGCAAGCGACAGACTATTTATCTACCTGGAGGAATGCAGTGATGAACAAAATTCTGCAAACCATATCAAATATCGGCATCATCCCCGTCATCGCCATTGACGACGCCGCCAAGGCCGTCCCTCTGGCCCGGGCGCTGGCCGACGGCGGCCTGCCCGCCGCTGAGGTCACTTTCCGCACCGCCGCCGCTGAGGACGCCATCAAGGCCATCGCCAGGGAGGTCCCCGAGATGCTGCTGGGAGCGGGCACCGTTCTGACCACCGAGCAGGCCGACCGGGCCATGGCCGCCGGGGCCTCCTTCATCGTGGCTCCCGGCTACGATCCCCACGTCACCCGGCACGTCATCGACAGAGGCGGCCTGATGGTGCCCGGCACCGCCACCGCCGGAGAGATGCAGCAGGCCATGAACCAGGGCTGTGAGGTGCTGAAGTACTTTCCCGCCGAGGCCAACGGCGGCGTGGCCATGCTGAAAAACATCGGCGCCGCCCTGAAGGGCGCCAAGTGGATGTGCACCGGGGGCGTCAACGCCAAGAACGTCAACGACTACCTGGGCTACTCCCAGATCGTGGCCGTTGGCGGCACCTGGATGTGCAAGAAGGACCTGATCGAGGCCGAGGCCTGGGACCAGATCACCGCCATCTGCAGGGAGGCGGTCAAGACCATGCTGGGCTTCTCCCTGGCCCATGTGGGCATCAACTGCGAGAATGAGTCGGAGGCAGAGAAAGCCGCCAAAACCCTGTGCGCCCTCTTCGGCTTCGATTACAGGGCGGGCAACAGCTCCATCTTCGCCGGCAGCGCCGTGGAGTGCATGAAGGCTCCCTATCTGGGTAAAAACGGCCATATCGCCATCGCTGCCAACGATCTGGACCGGGCCGTCTATCACCTGGGCCGCCAGGGCGTGGAGTTTGACGAGTCCACCCGCAAGCCCAAGGCCATCTACCTCAAGGACGAGGTGGGCGGCTTCGCCATCCATCTTGTTCAGAAATAAGGAGGAAATGAACATGGCTAAAGTAGTAACCTTCGGCGAGCTGATGATCCGGCTCCAGCCTTACAACTACGAGCGCTTCGTCCAGGCCGATCACCTGGAGTTTACCTTCGGCGGCGGCGAGGCCAACGTGGCCGTCTCCCTGGCCAACTACGGCCTGGACGCCGCCTACGTCACCAAGCTCCCCGCCCACGCCATCGGCCAGGCGGCGGTGAACTCCCTGCGGCGCTACGGGGTGGACACCAGCATGATCGTCCGGGGCGGCGACCGGGTGGGCATCTACTTCAACGAGAAGGGCGCCTCCCAGCGGGGCTCCGTCTGCATCTACGACCGGGCCCACTCCGCCATCCAGGAGGCGGCCACCACCGACTTCGACTGGGACAAGATCTTCGAGGGCGTGGACTGGTTCCACTTCACCGGCATCACCCCGGCCCTGGGCCCCAACGTGGTGGACATCTGCCGGGAGGCCTGCAAGGCCGCCAAGGCCAAGGGCGTCAAGATCTCCTGCGACCTGAACTACCGGGGCAAGCTGTGGACCCGGGAGCAGGCCCGGGAGGCCATGACCGACCTGTGCCAGTACGTGGACGTGTGCATCTCCAACGAGGAGGACGCCAAGGACGTGTTCGGCATCGAGGCTGAGGCCACCGACATCTACGCCGGCGAGATCAACCGGGAGGGCTACAAGTCGGTGGCCAAGCAGCTGGCCGACAGGTTCGGCTTTGAGAAGGTGGCCATCACCCTGCGGGAGTCCCACTCCGCCTTTGACAACGGCTGGTCCGCCATGCTCTACGACGCGGCCAGCGGCGAGTACTGCTTCTCCAAGAAGTACGAGCTGCACATCATTGACCGTGTGGGCGGCGGTGACTCCTTCGGCGGCGGGCTGATCTACTCCCTGCTCACCGGCAAGTCCACCCAGGCGGCGGTGGAGTTCGCCGTGGCGGCCTCCGCCCTGAAGCACTCCATCGAGGGGGACTACAACATGGTCACCGTGGCCGAGGTGGAGAAGCTGGCCGGCGGCGACGGGTCCGGCAGAATCCAGCGGTAATATTTTTTAGGGCCGCCCGTTTGGGCGGCCCTGCGAAAGTATCAAGGAGGTTTCAACATGAGAGAATTTATGGACAAGGACTTTTTGCTGGAGACCGCCACGGCCCGCCATCTCTATCACGACTACGCCGCTCCCATGCCCCTGGTGGACTACCACTGCCACATCTCCCCCCGGGAGATTTTTGAGGACCGCCGGTTCGACAACCTGGTGGAGGTCTGGCTGGGGGGCGAGAACCCCGACGGCACCTACTTCGGCGACCACTACAAATGGCGTCTCATGCGCTCCAACGGCGTTCCCGAGGACTATGTCACCGGCTCCAGGCCCGCCTTCGAGCGCTTTCTGAAGTTCGCCGAGACCCTGGAGATGGCCATGGGCAACCCCATGTACCACTGGTGCAACCTGGAGCTGCGCCAGTTCTTCGGCTACGACAAGCCCCTCACTCCCGAGACCGCTCAGGAGTGCTGGGACTTCTGCAATGAGAAACTGCGCCACGACCCCGATCTCACCGTCCGGGGCATCATCAAAAAGGCCAACGTGGCCATGATCGGCACCACCGACGACCCCATCGACTCGCTGGTGTGGCACGAGAAGATCGCCGCCGACTCCACCATCACCGTGAAGGTGTGTCCCTCCTTCCGCCCCGACAAGGCCATCAACATCACCAAGCCCGGCTTCGCGGAGTACATCGGCAAGCTGGCCGCCAGCGTGGGCAAGGACAGCCTGGACACTGTGGAGGACGTGTGCGCCGCCCTCACCCAGCGGCTGGAGTTCTTCGCCAAACTGGGCTGCCGGGCCAGCGACCACGGTTTGGACTACATCCCCTTCCGGCCCGCCTCCATGGAGAAGGTCAACGAGGCGTTCAAGGACGCCATGAAGGGCAGGGAGATCAGCACCGAGGAGGCGGAGCGCTATCAGACCGCCATCCTGCTCCATCTGGGCCGGGAGTACCACCGCCTGGGCATCGCCATGCAGCTGCACTACTCCTGTATGCGCAACATGAACGCCCGGATGTACGCCAAGATGGGCCCGGACACCGGCTTCGACGCCATCTCCCAGAACACCTGCGGCGAGGACATCGCCCGCCTGCTGTCCGCCCTGGACGAGGAGGGCAGGTGCCCCAAGACCATCCTCTACTCCCTCAACCCCGCCGACAATCAGCAGCTGGGCACCATCCTCGGCTGCTTCCAGTCCGACGAGATCCCCGGCAAGATCCAGCACGGCTCCGCCTGGTGGTTCAACGACACCAAGTCCGGCATGGAGGAGCAGATGAAGTCCCTGGCCAATCTGGGCCTGCTGGGCAACTTCGTGGGGATGCTCACCGACTCCCGCTCCTTCCTCAGCTACGCCCGGCACGACTATTTCCGCCGCATCCTGTGCAGCCTGATGGGCAACTGGGTGGAGAACGGGGAGTACCCCAACCACGAGGCCTCTTTGAAGAAGATCGTGGAGGGCATCTCCTACCACAACGCCGCCCGGTACTTTGGGGTGTGATCTATGACAAAGGAACTGTCTCCGGCGGAGCACCAGCAAAACCGCCTGCTGCGCAACGTGCTCTTCGCCTTTTTTGTCAGCGGCGCGGCCTCTCAGCCCCTGGGCTCCTTCATCCCCTTCCTCCGGGAACAGTACGGCTTCAGCTATGACCTGTCCGGCGTGCTGCTGTCCTGCCAGTCCACGGGCAACCTGATCTCCGTGCTGCTGGCCGGCTTCCTGCCTATCTATCTGGGCCGCCGGCGGGCCATCCTCACCACCTCGGTGTGGATGGCGGTGGCCTACCTCATCTTCGCCAGCGGCTTCGGCTCCCCCGCCCTCTTCGTGGCCGCCTTCACCATGACGGGTATCGCCCGGGGAGGCAACTCCAACTTCTCCAACACCATGATCTCCACCCTGCCCGGCGACAAGGCCACCCGGGGCTATAACCTGCTCCACGGCTGCTTTGCCGTGGGGGCGCTGCTCTCCCCCCTGGTGCTGGTGTTCTGCACCAACCGGTGGCCCGGCATGGGCTGGCGGCTGGTGGCGGCGCTGCTGGCCCTGCTGTGCCTGAGCCAGATCGCCATCTACGCCAAAATGCCTCTGCCCCAGGAACCCGGCGGCAAGAGCGTCAAGACGGTGGACCGCAGTTTCTTAAAGGTGAAGCAGTTCTGGCTGGGCAGCGCCATGCTGTTCTTCTACATCTCGGTGGAGTACGCCATCGTGGGCTGGCTGGTGTCCTACTTCCAGGATACCGGCATCCTCAGCGCTGACTACGCCCAGATGATGAACAGCCTGCTGTGGCTGGTCATCTTCTGCGGCCGGATGATCGGCGCGGCCATCACGGGTAAGGTCAGCCGGAACAGGCTGCTACTCATGGACGGCGTGGGCTTTTTCGCCTTCTTCCTGCTGATGTTTTTCAGCCGGGACCCGGTCCTCATCGTGCTGGGGCTGATGGGGGTAGGGCTGTTCATGGCCACCATCTACCCCACCGCCTTCGCCTTCGGCAGCGACTGCATCCGTGGCAACGACCTAGGATGCAGCATCATGATCTTCACCGGCAGCGCCGGCGGCATCATCACCCCCGCCCTAGTGGGACTGGTGGCCGAGCGGGCCGGCATCCGGGCCGGCATGGGGCTGGTTGCGGTGTTCACCGCTCTGCTTCTGCTGAGCATCGTGCTCAGCGTCGCCAGCGTAAAAACCACAAAAAAAGGAGCATAGACCTATGGAAAAGCTCAGTTATTCCCTTCTGGAGCGCCGGGGTTATGACGGTTATCTGCTGAAGGACGCCCCGGAGCGGGTTCTCCAGTTTGGCGAGGGCGCTTTCCTGCGGGCCTTCGCGGAGGACTTTATCGACCAGATGAACGAGAAGGCCGGCTTCCACGCCAAGGTGGCCCTGGTCCAGCCCCGGGGGGGCCACCCGGACACCTGCACCCGGTTCGCGGAGCAGGACGGCCTGTATACCCTCCTTCTCCGGGGCCGGGAGAAGGGGGAGGCGGTGTCCCGGAAGCGGATCGTCTCCTGCGTCTCCCGCTGCCTGGACCCCAGGGGGGACTGGCAGTCCGTGCTGGACTGCGCCCAGAACCCCGACCTGCGCTTTATCATCTCCAACACCACCGAGGCGGGCATTGTCTTCGATCCGGCCTGTAAAGCAGACGACGCCCCGCCGGCCAGCTTCCCCGGCAAGCTGACCCTCCTCCTCCACCAGCGCTGGAAGCTGGGCCTGCCTGGCTTTATCATTCTGGCCTGCGAGCTCAGCGAGCACAACGGCGAGGAGCTGCGGCGCTGCGTGGGCGAATACGCCGGTCTGTGGGGATTGGAGCCCGGGTTCAAGACCTGGGTGGAACAGGATAACCTGTTCTGCTCCACCGTGGTGGACCGGATCGTCACCGGCCATCCCAAGGCCGACGCAGAGGCCCTCTGTCAGGAGCTGGGCTATCAGGACGACCTGCTGGACACCGGCGAGGTCTTTGCCTCCTGGATCATCGAGGGGCCCCAGTCCATCAAGGACGAGCTCCCCTTCGAGAAAGCCGGCCTGCCCATCCAGGTGGTGGACGACCACGTACCCTACAAGCAGCGCAAGGTGCGCATACTCAACGGGGCCCACACCGGCTTCGTGCTGGCCGCCCACCTGGCCGGCTTCAAGATCGTCCGGGACTGCATGGAGGACAAGGTCGTCCGGGGCTTTATGAACAAGCTGCTCTACGACGAGGTCATCCCCACTCTGCCCCTGGAGCGGAAGGACCTGGAGGACTTCGCCGCCGCGGTGGCCGACCGGTTCAACAACCCCTATATCGACCACGCCCTGCTCTCCATCGCCCTGAACTCCACCGCAAAATGGAAGGCCCGGGTCATGCCCAGCCTGCTGGACAGCGTCCGGAATACGGGCAGGCTGCCCCGCTGCATCACCTTCTCCTTCGCGGCCTATCTGGCCTTTTATCAGACCCAGCAGCCCCAGGACGACCCCTGGGTGCTGGAGTTCTATCAGGAGCACAAAGGGGACTCCTCCGCCGAACTGGTCCGCGCCGCCATCCGCAACGAGCGGATGTGGGGCGGCGAGCTGGCCGCCCTGGAGGGCTTTGAGGAGGCGGTGACCGCCGCGCTGGAGCGCATCCGGACCGCAGGCGCCTACGAGGCCATGAAGGAGTGTCTGGCATGAAGCTGATCCGAATCCATCCCGCCGACAACGTGGCCGTGGCCCTGGAGGACCTGGCCCCGGGTGAGGTGCTGACCGTTGACAGCCATGCCGTCACCGCCGTCCAGGCCATCCAGCGGGGTCACAAGATCGCCCTGACTCTCATCCCCGCCGGGGCGCCCATTGTCAAATACGGCTGCGCCATCGGCCTGGCCGAAGAAAACATCGCCCCGGGGCAGTGGGTCCACGTCCACAACGTGCGCACCGGCCTGTCCGAGGGCGGGGCGTATACCTACTGCCACAAGACCTGTGACCTGCCCCAGGTTCCTTACCGGGATTTTCGGGGCTTTCTCCGCCCTGACGGCAGGGTGGGCATCCGCAACGAGATTTGGATCATCCCTACGGTAGGGTGCGTCAACAACATTGCCCAGCAGCTGGTCCGGGAGAACCAGCACCTGGTCTCGGGGAGCGTGGAGGGACTGTACACCTTCCCCCACCCCTTCGGCTGCTCCCAGATGGGGGACGACCACACCCAGACCAGGAAGCTGCTCTCCGCCCTGGTCCGCCACCCCAACGCCGGGGGTGTACTGGTGCTGGGCCTGGGCTGCGAGAACCTGACCATGGACCAGTTCAAACAGGAACTGGGGGACTGGGACGAGCACCGGGTGAAATTCCTGGTCTGCCAGGAAGCTGAGGATGAGATCGCCGCCGGCTCCGCCCTGCTCCGCCAGTTGGCCGAGTACGCCGGCAGCTTCTTCCGCACCCTCACCCCCGCTTCCAAGCTGGTAGTGGGTATGAAATGCGGCGGCAGCGACGGCCTGTCGGGCATCACCGCCAACCCCGCCGTGGGCCGCTTTTCCGACCGGCTCATCGCCCTGGGAGGCTCCACCGTCCTCACCGAGGTGCCCGAGATGTTCGGGGCCGAGAGCATCCTCTTCCAGCGCTGCGAGAGCGAGGCGGTCTTTCACAAGGCGGTGAAGATGATCGAGAACTTCAAGGACTATTTCACCTCCCACGGCCAGGTGGTCTATGAGAATCCCAGCCCCGGCAACAAGGCGGGAGGCATCACCACTCTGGAGGACAAGTCCTGCGGCTGTGTCCAGAAGGGGGGCTCCGCCCAGATCGTGGACGTGCTGGGCTACGGCGAGGCCGTCACAAAGAGGGGGCTGAACCTGCTGTCCGGCCCGGGCAACGACCTGGTGTCCACCACTGCCCTCACCGCCGCCGGAGCCCACCTGATCCTGTTCACCACCGGCCGGGGCACCCCCTTCGGCGCTCCCGCCCCCACCGTGAAAATTTCCACCAACACCGCCCTCTTCGAGAAGAAGAGAAACTGGATCGACTTCAACGCCGGCTCTGTGGCCCAAGGCGAGAGCCTGGACACGGCGGGGGACCGGCTTCTGGACTATGTGCTGTCGGTGGCCTCCGGCGAGCGGACCAGCGCCGAGCGCCGGGGCGCCCGGGAGATCTCCATTTTCAAGGACGGCGTTGTGCTGTAAAAGGAGTGCGTCAATATGAAAGACCAGAACTGCGCCTACTGTATGCGGGAGGACAACCCCGCCCTGCTGGACGCCTTCGGCATCTTCATCTGCCGGCTGAGCGTCAGCGACCTGATCCTCTTCAAAGAGCAGAGCCATCCCGGCCGGTGCATCGTGGCCTACAGGGACCACGTCAGCGAGCTGACGGAGCTGTCCGATGAAGAGCGGAATGCCTTCTTCGCCGACGTGGCCAGGGCCGCCAGGGCCATCCACGCCGCCTTCCACCCCGACAAGGTGAATTACGGCGCCTACGGCGACACGGGGCGGCATCTCCATTTCCACCTGGTCCCCAAGTACAAAGACCAGTTTGAGTGGGGCGGTGTGTTCCAGATGGACCCCAGGCAGACCGCCCTGTCCCAGGAGGAGTATCAGGCGATGATCGAAAAGATCAGGGCCGTCCTGTAGTCCTGGCCCGCCGCCCGGAGGGAGAACCGGGCAAAATGGAAAAACTCTGGCCCGGAGCGGGGAGAACCCGCTCCGGGCCAGAGTTTTTATTCCTCCATCCCCCACTTGCGGGGCCGGGGAAATTGTATTAAAATAGGGAGGCGGGAGATGAATACCATGGAATTGCTGCAAACACAGTCTCAACAGCTTAATTATCAGCAGATGCAGGGGCTAAAGCTGCTGCAGATGAGCTCTCCGGAACTGGAGCAGTATCTGCGGGAGCTGGCCCAGGAGAACCCCCTGGTGGATCTGGAGCCGGACCCCGCCCCCCGTGAGGAGGACGACAGCCTGCTCAGCTATCTGCGGTGGCTGGAGGACAACGACCATCAGAACCTCTACTACTCGCAGATGAGCGAGGAGGAACTGGACCCACTGTCCCGGGTCGGGACGGAGGGCGGCCTGGAAGAGACGCTGTTCCGTTTTCTCTCCCGCCAGCTCTACGCCATGGACCTGGAGGAGGATCTGGCCGACGCGGTGCGGTATCTGGCCTCCAGCCTGGACGGGCGGGGCTACCTTACCGCCCCCCTGGCCGAGCTGGCCCGGGCCGGCCGCTTCCCTCTCCCCCGCCTGGAGCGGGCACTGGAGGTCCTCCGCGGGCTGGAGCCCGCCGGGGTAGGCGCGGCGGATCTCTCCCAGTGCCTGGAGCTGCAGCTGCTCCGCATCCGGGAGGAGGGCCCCGCCCTGACCATTGTGCGCAGCCACCTGCCCCTGCTGGCCAAGCGGCATTACTCCTCCATCGCCGGAAAAATGAATATTTCCGTGGAACAGGTGAAGGCGGCCGAGGCCATCATCCGGGAACTGGACCCCCGGCCCGGCGCCGTCTTTGAGCGGCCGGAGCAGACCACCTATATCCTGCCGGATATCTTCGTGGACGAGGAGGACGGGCGGTACACCGCCCGGGCCAGAAGGCCGGGCCGCCCGCCCTTCCAGATCAACAGCTACTACCGCAGGCTGCTGCTTCAGTCCCAGGACCCGCAGGTCAGGGACTATTTGAAGGAGAAGCTCCAGCAGGCCGAGGGGGTCCTGCGGGCGGTGGACCAGCGGGAGAGCACCCTGCTGCGGTGCGCCCAGGCTATTGTGGACGCCCAGGCTGAGTTTTTCCGCCGGGGGCCCCAGGCCCTGCTGCCCATGCGCCTGGCCGATGTAGCCGAAACGCTGGGCCTCCACGAGTCCACCATCAGCCGGGCGGTGCGGGAAAAGTACATCCAGTGTCCCCAAGGCATATACCCCATGGGCTACTTCTTCTCCCGCAGCGCGGCTGCCGGGAAGCCGGGGGTGGGCGGCGTGGCGGCCAGGCTGCTGCTGAAACAGCTCATCGACCAGGAGGACAAGACCAGGCCCCTGTCCGACCAGAAGCTGGCCGGCCTTCTGGCCCAGGCTGGCTGCCCCGTATCCCGCCGCACAGTGGCAAAGTACCGCGGGGAGATGAATATCCCCGATCTGTCCGGCCGGACCTGCCCCCTTTGAGCCCCATGTCTTGCCTCCGGCGGAAAAACCGTGTATAATAGGGTTATTACCCATACTCAGGAGGGGATCTTGCTTGCATGTAGATCTGACGGCGCGTTCCGCCGCGGAATATGACCTGCTCCGATCCGGGCAGATGACTCCGGCCATGGCGGCGGAGTATCTTCGGGAGGGGCGCGTTGTCCCTCGGGGTTTCGCCGAGGTTCTGCGGGAGCTGTATCCCCTGCCCGACCTTCAGATCAGGCTTCAGGAGGCCTTTCTGGCCGGCTGCCCCGAGGCCAACCCGGAGTCCACCGCCCGAAAGCTGCGCAACTGGCTGTCCGGCCAGAGCACGCCGGCCAGCCGGGAAGATATCTTCCAGATCGCCTTCGCCCTGGGGCTGTCCGAGGCGGGGGCCGGCACCCTGCTGGGCCTGTGCACCGGCTACGGCATCCACTACCGGGACGGTCGGGAAGTGGTCTACGCCTGGTTCCTGCGCAATGGCCGGGGCTATCTGGAGGCCCGGAACTTTTTCCGGACCCTGCCCCCCGTCCCCCGCCCGGAGGACATCCCGCTCAGCCTCCGCACCCACGTCACCCAGGAGCTGCGGGCCGACTTCCAGCGGGTCCAGTCCCTCCAGGACCTGCGGGCCTGCTACCTGGCCAATTTAGAGCAGCTGGGCGCCCTCCATGTACGGGCCTACTCCTACTTTGAAAAATACCTGGCCCTGCTAGTCCGCCCTGCCTCCACCTGGGGGGAGGAGCGGGAACCCGACTACTCTATCGAGGCCGTGATGGACCAGTACCTGTCTCTGCGGATGCCCTCGGGCCGCAGCCGCCGGAACTACTCCGTGGTGCAGAAGCTCATCAAGCACAACTGGCCCAACGCCACTCTGCTGAAAAATATCCGCCTGCACCGGGAGGACGTGCCCCGGAAGCTGCTCCTGCTGCTCTATGTCATCACCGAGAACGGTCTGGACGATACTTACAGTGAGCTGGACGAGGAGTACCTCACTCCCCAGGACCGGCTGGAGGACCACTGGTGGAGCCTGAACGCCATCCTGTCCGACTGCGGGATGCCCCCGCTGGACCCCCGGAACGCCGCCGACTGGCTGGTGCTCTACGCCGTCACCGCCGTGGACGAGCCCATGAGCCAGCGGATGGAGAAGGTCATCGAGCTGATGTTCGCCGATGTGACGGAAAAGGACCCCGCGCCCTGAGGGCGCGGGGTCCTTCGATCATTTCGCGAGCAGATCCTCCGGCACGCCGGGGGCGGAGCCACCCTCCAGAAGCTCAATTCCCATGTCCCACCTCTGGTCCGTGGCGATTACGCCCCGGTTGTCCAGGGTGCCGCTGATCTGGATCGGGATGGACCCGCTGTCCTGGAGGAAGAGATACTCATAGTTGGTCAGCTTCCCGCTGATGGCGGCGTGCCCGGGCAGACGGAGCTCCCCGCGGTTCACCACCGTCCCGGCCAGCTCCACCGGCTGCCACTCCCAGCCGAAGAGCTCTACCTCCCCCTGGTTTTCCAGAGTGGTATCGCCATCCAGCAGGACGGAGCAGCTCCGGGCAAACAGCCTGCTTTCAGGGCCGATCTCCACCTGGCAGCCGCGCAGGGACAGGCCGCCGCTGAACCGGGCCGCGCTGCCGTCAATGATCCGGATGGACGAGCCATTGAACTCCACCTCTCGGGTGGACAGCAGGGTACCGCCGTCCACCTCCACCGGGGCGCCGGCGCTGAGCGGGCTGTCGAAGGCCAGCAGGCTCCGCCCTCCAGACAGATGGAGGCCGCCGCAGTCCGTCAGGTCCCGCACAAAGGCCGTGCCGCCCTCCTCCACCCGCAGGGCGCCGCCCCGCAGGTCCGCATTGCCCAGCAGGAAGCCGTCCGGCCCGGAGATGGTCAGGTCGCCGCTGGAGAGGATCAGTCTGCCGTTCTCCTCCAGCGCCAGCGTCTTGGTGACAGTGAGCTCCGACTCCAGGACGATCTCCGCACCCCGCTCCACCAGGACAACGCCGCAGGACTCGTCCGCCATGGCCTCCCGGAGCTGAGGACCGTTGGACACCGTTCTGATGTTTTCCATGGCGTCCCAGGCGAAGGGGATAAACCGGCCGCCGCTCTCCTGCACCATCCGCTCCGGCAGGGCGTCGATGTCCGCCTGTCCGGCCAGGATCAGGCCGCCGTTCCAGCTCTCGCTGCCCTGGGGCACCGCCAGGGAGCCGGTGGTCCCCGGGAACTCCATGGTGCCGGCGTTGTCCAGATGTCCGGTGTCGTCCGTCACCCGGAGGGTGCCGCCGTTGTTCTCCAGATGGGTGTCGTTTTGCAGCCAGCCGTTGGCCCTCACCAGGATCTCCCCGGTATTATAGGCCCGCAGGTCGTTGGCCAGCCACAGGCGGCCCGCTTCCTTCTCGCCGGGGCCGTCCCCCTCCGCCAGGAGGGTGCCGTAGTTGAACAGACTCTCGCAGGCAATGTCCAGGAAAAAGTCATTGTCCGGATCGAGGCCGCGCTGGGCCGGACTGCCGCTAATGCCGCAGCTGGCCAGGGTGCCCAGGTTGCAGATGTTGATTCCGTCCTTGATCTGGCACTGGTGCAGCCGGATCTCCCCCAGGTTGACCAGGCCGCCGTTTTCAGCCATATGTCCGCCGGCGTCGATGAGGCCATAGTTGACGATCCAGGAGGAATTGCTGATCCCCCACTGGCCCATCTGCACATTGCCGCCCTGGATGGTCCCCCGGTTCACCAGCTTGGAGCCGTTGACGCACCAGGAGGTCCCCTCGGTCAGGGTGACGGTGACCCCCTCGGGGACCAGAACGGAGCACTCCTGGGCAAAGCCGTCCCCGGTCTCGACGGTGATGTCGCTGTCGATGACCACGGGCCGGCTGTTCTCGTTCAGCGCGGCCAAGAACTGTTTGGCCGAGTTCACGTGGACGGCGGGGCTGGAGAACACCGACTCCTCCGGCAGGATCAGACGGTGTCTGCCATCCAGAGGCTCGCCGCTGTGGAGCAGGACGGTCCCCCCCTCCTCCAGGGAGAGGTCGGACTCCCACTCCAGCCACAGGATGTTGACCCCCTCCAGGGACCCCTGGGGGGCCACCGAGACGGTCCCGCCCCCCTCGGTCCGCAGCAGGCCGTTGACATTCGCCTCTCCCTCCACCCGGAGGGAGCCTCCCGCCCCAACGGTGACATACTGAACCGTATCCAGCCTGGAGCCGGCCTCCACCCGCAGGGGCTTGGTGATCTCCAGGGGCTCGGTCACGATGATGTCGCAGCCCGACAGGGTAATTGCGGTCACGCCGCCGTCGGCCAGCAGGGCCCGCAGCCCGGCCTCGTCCCCGCCGGTGAGGGCCGCCGCATCCTGGAAGTCAGACGCCGGCGTCTGGACCCCGGGCCCCTGCGACATGTCGCCCGGGGCCTTCGGCCCCAGCCAGGGCCGCCAGATCAGCAGCCCCAGCACAAGGAGGAAGGCCGCCGCGCAGCCGGCGAAGATCCCGATCTGTTTCTGGCTCCATCCGCTCCAGAAGGCGGGGGCCGCCTCCGGGGCGGGCTCCCCCTCCGGCTCCTGCTCCGGCTCTGGGGGCAGGACGGGCTCCGCCTCGGGCTCCTGGAAGCTCGCCACCCCTTCGTAGAGGGCGGTGTGCAGCTCCTGGACCGACTGGAAGCGCCGCCGGGGGGTGGGGGCCATCCCCCGCAGAAGGGCCTGCTCCTGCTTTTCCGTCAGCTCCGCCCCCAGCTTCCGGGGCGGGATCAGCTCGTCCTCCACCAGCCGGTCCATGGCCTGGGGCGGCTTGCGGCCGGTGAGGCAGTAGTAGATGGTGCAGGACAGGGCGTACACGTCGGTCCAGGGGCCCTGGCCCTTGCTCTGGTACTGCTCCACCGGGGCGTAGCCGTGCTTCAGGGCGATGGTCAGGGTGGCCTCGCCGCCGGCGGTCTCCCGGGCGCAGCCGAAGTCCAGCAGGCGGACCTCCCCCTTTTCCAGCATCAGGTTCTCCGGGCTGATATCCCGATGGATGAGCCCCAGCTCGTGCATGGAGCCCAGAGCGGAGAAGAGGGGCTCGATGGTGTGGAGCAGCTCCCCGGCGGAGATGCGGCCGCCCCGCTGCTCCACCAGCTCCTTGAAGGTGGTGCCGTCCACGTACTCCATGACGATGTAGGCGGTGTTGTTCACCTCGAAGAAGTCCCGGACGCTGACGATGGTGGACAGCTTCTCCATCCGGGCCATGGTGCGGGCCTCCTGGAGGAAGCGCTCCTTGCCGTTTTCATAGCGGCTGCCCGCCGCCCCGGCGTAGCTGGACACGTCCAGCGACACCGAGCTCATCCGGCTGGCCCGGTCGGTGGGGAAATACTCCTTGATGGCCACCTTCAGCTCCAGCCGCAGGTCGCAGCCGATGTAGGTGATTCCGAAGCCGCCCTCCCCCAGGGCCCGGCCCACCAGGTAGCGGTCCCGGAGGATGGTGCCCGGGGGCAGATGGTGGTGGGAGGGGGTGTAGCTGCCCTCGGTGAGGCCGCAGACGGGGCAGGGCGCGTCTGGCTCCACCGGAGACATGCAATAGGGGCAGAAATGCCGGTCCACGTACCTCACCTCCTCCGGCCGGGCCTGTGCTGATACAGGCAATTATACATAACGATCACCGTTTTCACAACATGGTTTTATGATAGGAACGGATACTTTATTTGTGTTTTCCCCGCCTGAGGCGGGGAAAACCTATCTCTTTCCGCCGAACAGCAGGGTCTTCAGCCTCTGCCACAGGCCGGGACGGGCATATGCCTCCGGGAAGAGGGCGCGGCAGAAGGCCCCCATATCGGCGGGGCGCTCCCTGGGCCGCACCGTCAGCGCCCACAGCAGCGCCCCCTCCTGGGCGGAGGTCAGCTCCGCCCCCAGGGAGGCGGGCAGCTGGAGGCCGTCGTCCAGCAGGCGTTCGGTGGAGGTGGGCGGAACCACGCCGGTGAGGCTGTGGTACACCGTGGCCGCCAGGGCGTACACGTCGGTCCAGGGGCCCTGGCCGTGGGTCTGGTACTGCTCCACCGGGGCGAAGCCGTGCTTGAGGAGCACCGTCATGGACTTGCCGTCCTCCATGGACCGGGCGCAGCCGAAGTCCAGCAGTTTCAGCGCGCCGGTCTTCATCCACATCACGTTGTCCGGGCTGATGTCCCGGTGGATGATGCCGGCGGCGTGGAGCTTGCCGATGTCCTCCATCAGGGGCCGCAGGCGGGGCAGCAGCTCGGCGGCGGGGATGCGGCCCTTCTCGTTGACGATGCGGTACAGCGGGGTGCCGTCCAGATACTCCATCACCAGATAGGCGGTGTTGTTGGTCTCAATGTAGTCAATGCCCTGGACCACCGCCGGCATCCCCTCCAGCGAGGCCAGCATCCGGGCCTCCTCCACAAAGTGGTAGCGCCCGCCCTCGTAGACCGCCTCCTGGCCGGGCAGGGCCTCCACCTGTCCCCCCGGTCCCCGGCGGGAGCAGCGGGTGGGAAAGTACTCCTTCACCGCCGTGCGGCGGCCGGTCTCCTCCTCCAGGGCGATGTAGGTGACCCCGAAGCCCCCCTGGCCCAGGTGGACCCCCAGGCGGTAGTGGTTCTGGTTCCCCTTGAGCACCGTCCCCACCGGGAGGAGGTGCTCCGGGTTGCCGTCATGGAGGCTCTTGCCGCAGTGGGGGCAGAAGTTCCCCTCCTCCGCGGGCCTCATGCAGTGGGGACAGTATCCCATCCTACACCCCTCCCTTGACCGCGATCTGGAACATCTCCGTCTCCGAGCCCAGACAGAAGCGGTCGCCGGGGCTGAGGCGGACGGGCTGATTGGCGGTCAGCCGGTTCCCGCCCGGCAGGAAGGTGCCGTGGCTGGACCCCAGGTCCTTCAGCCAGAGCTGGCCGTTCTCCACCGTCAGCACACAGTGGGCGCCGCTGACTCCCGGGGTATTGGCGGGGTAGACCAGGTCGTTCCGGGCCGGGTCCCGGCCGATGCGCACCTGCCCGCTGATGGGGAAGCGCCGGCCGGCAAAGGCGCCGGACACCCCCTGGAGACGCAGTTCTCCCGAAACTGCCGAGGCGGGAACTGCTGTCTCAGCAGTCTTTTTCCCTCCCGTTTTCTTCCGCAGGAGCAGGATCACAGCGGCGGCTCCGGCCACCCCCACGGCGATCCCGATGACAAGCGCAGGGCTGGGGCCGCCCCTGTAGGTGTCGTACTGGATATCCAGGCTGTCCAGCACCTTCATCACGTGCTCGCTGACCACCGAGCCGGAGTGGTTGGTGGTGGCGGCGTTGTCCATGCCGGTGAGGTTGAAGCCGATGGTATTCACCCCCACCACCGCCCCCTTATCGTTGATGAGAGGGCCGCCCGAGTTGCCGCCGTTGATGGCGGCGTCGTGCTGGATGATGCGGGCGTTCTCGGTGGCGTAGTCCACAAAGCGGGACACCACGCCGGTGGTGATGGTGACGCTCTCCACGCTGCCGGCGTAGTCGGTGTTGTGGTTCTCGTCGGTGGTGGCGGCATCGGCGCTGAGGGGGTAGCCCAGGGCGTACACCGTGTCTCCCACCGACACGCCGCCCCCCTCCGCCGGAGCCAGGGGCAGGGCCTTCCGCCCCTCCAGCGGCTCCGCCGCCCGCAGGACGGCCAGGTCAGGCTCGTCCTCCCTCGCCTGGTAGAGCACGCTGCACGGCACCACCCGGCTGGTGTCCAGGCCGGTGGCGCTGGAAAAGGCGTAGTCGTCCTTGAGCAGGTAGGCCCGGACCAGCTTAAAGTCTATCTGGGTCGTCATATCGTGGATCTGGGGGGTCTCCTGGGCCATGGCGTCGGCCTGGGCCTTTCCCAGGGCGAACTGATAGGCCTGGTACATGGTCCAGATCTCGGTGCTGTCGCCTACCACATGGCGGTTGGTCACAAAGAGGTCGGTCTCCTGGCCGGCCCTGCCTACGCCGAAGGCCGACCCCACCGCAGAGGTCTCCCCCAGCTTCAGGTCCAGGTCCACCAGATATACCTCATAGAGGGACAGCACCCGGACCACGCCGCTCCGGCTGTCCGCCGCGGCGTTTTTCGCGGCCAGCGCCGCCGGCATGGAAGCCAGCAGGACCAGAACGGCCAATATTGCTCCGATCTTTCTTTTCAATCCGATCTCCTCCTATTCCTCCTCCACCCACACGGCGGCGGCGGTATTGTTGTCATTGTCCTCCGGAGCCCTGGCGTCCAGCCGGGCCCGCATTTTGTCCAGCCACTCCTCCGGGCTGGCGGCGGCGGCCAGGTCGTCCGCCATCTCCTGCTCCAGCACATACTCCCAGAAGCCGTCGCTGCACAGCAGGAAGGCGTGCCTGCCCGGCGGGAGCGCCTCCTCCCGGACGTCCACCTTCAGCTCCCCGTCCTGGCCCAGAGCCCGGAGCACCCGGCTGCGGTCCTCATGGAAGCGGATCTGGTCGGGGGTGATCTCTCCCAGCATCACGCCGATCTGGGCGGCGCTGTGGTCCCGGGTCTGAAAGGCCAGCCCGCCGTCCCGGAAATAGTAGATGCGGCTGTCTCCCACGTGGGCCATCACCGCCCGGCCCGGTTCCAGGGCCAGCGCCGTCACAGTGGTTTTCATGGCACACTGGCGGGTCTGGAGGGAGAGCACCCGGCGGTTCCCCTCCTGGATCAGGCGCTCCAGCTCCTCCGGGTCCGCGTTTCCCCCCCAGCCCTCACAGATCACCTCCGCGGCGGCGGCCGAGGCCTTCTCTCCGCCGCCGTGTCCTCCCAGCCCGTCAGCCACTACCAGGCACAGGCGGTCCTCCCCCCGGAGGGCCCGGCGGACGGTATCCTCATTGTGGGGCCGGCCTCCCATCTCTGAATAGCTCGCGATCTGGAACATGCTTTCGCCTCCCGGTCGTTGTGCCGTCCCCCCGCTCAACAGCGCAGGATCACGGCGGTGTAGTTGTCCTGATTGGAGTAGTCTTTTCCCTGGATAGCCGCCCGGATGGCCTCCGCAGCCCCCGGCCCTCCGGCCAGGATGCCGGTCAGCTCCTCCTCGGTGAGGGCGTTGTACACCCCGTCGCTCATGAGAATAAACACGTCGCCGGGGCGGATCTCGACGGACTGGGCGGGCAGGTCGGCGTATTTCAGCTGTCCCATACCCAGAAAACTGGTCAGCCCGGAGCCCTGAGGGTGGCTCAGCGCCTCCGCGATGGAGCTCTCGCCGTTGACGGCCCGGAGGTACAGCTCCTCCCGGAAGACATGCTCCCGGTTGAGCTGGAACAGCGCGCCGTCCCGGCACAGGCAGATGCGGCTGTCCCCCACCGACAGGCAGTGGAACCGCCCCTCCCGGAGCAGGGCCATCACCAGGGTGGAGCCGCCGCTGTACAGCCCGTCGGGGCCCAGCATGTCGTTCACCGCCATGTTGGCCCGGGTCAGCAGGGTGAGCAGCACCTCCTCCGGCGGCCCCTGGAGCATCCCGAAGCTGTTGGCGATGGCGGTCACCGCCGCCTGGCTCACCTGATCGCCGTTGCTCAGGCCGCCCATGCCGTCCCCCACCACGGCCAGCAGGCCGGGGCCCTGTTCGATCAGCTCCCGGGGAGGAGCGTCCTCCCCGGCGGAGACAAAAAAGCTGTCCTGCTGGCTCTTCCGGCGGCCCTGCTCGTGGAGCTTCTCAATGGTAACGCACCGGCCGGCGGAGACCCCGGCGTCTTTTTTCCTCCGGAGCACTTTGGCGATGCCCATTCCGGCCAGCGCCAGCAGGAGCCCGGCGGTCAGTCCCAGCCCCGCCCAGGCGGCGGGCGGGAGCGTCCCCGGCAGCTGTTGTCCCGGGCCTTCGACGGCGGTGGAGGTACTCCCCATCTGCCCGGAGGAGACCCCCGTCTGTGAGGAAGAGGCTCCCGTCTGCCCGGCCGGCGGCGCGGCGGGCGGCGGAGAGGAGGCGGCCGCCTCTGGGGCCATCACGCTCTGATTTCCCGCGTCAGCCATTGCCGCTCTCCTGGTTCCAGCTGAACTGCTCGCCGCACAGGGCCACAAAGATCAGCTTGGTCGTGCCGATGGAGATGACGTCGTAGCTCTTGATCTCCACCGCGTTGAGGACGGTCTTGCCGTTGACCTTGATCAGGTTGCGGCCGGCGGCGGGGCCTACGAAATAGGTCAGCTCGCTGCTGTCGAAGGCGATCATGGCGTGGTTCTGGCGGGAGATCTGCTGATCTCCCCGGATCTGGATATCTCCCGACTCCCTGCCGATGTAGTTGTAGCCGGCGTGGACGCGGTAATCCATCCCCCGCACCGGGCCCTCCACACACACCAGCCAGCCCACCACGGGCTCGGCCTGGCCGGGATTCCCCTGGTCGCCGCCGATCATGGTCTCCACGCTGAAAGGGTTGGTCCCCCCGGCGGGGGGCGCGGTGGCCCCAAAGCTGGCGGAATATCCGCCGCCGCTCAGCGGCTCAGTGGCGCTGAAGCCGCCCCCCAGGTTCTCCGTGCCGGGCACGGCGCCGCAGAATGGACAGCTGGCGTGCTTGGCCCCGTCGTAGTGGTGGCCGTTGGGACAGGTCGCCATGGTCGTCTTGATCTCCATACAAATTCCCTCCTGAATCATCATTTATCAAAATAGGGCTGCCTTGATTGTGTCGTATTTTAGCACCCGGGCAGGCCGCGCTGTCCAAGAGGATTCCGGTGGGGCGGAAGCGTTCCTGCGGGGCCGCTTCGCCCCGCGATCCGCAAAAAAACGTTGCCATCTCAGGAAAAATAATGTATACTCTGTCTGTAGTTGAGCCGGAATCTGCCTATTGGGGGTGTCGCTTTTAGATGATACCAAAACAAGGATTCTCTCCGCGACGATGAAGGCGGTACGGAGGTACGGCCTGGAGGGAACCCGCATCCAGAATATCAGCGAACTGGCGGGCCTCTCCGCCGGGGCTCTGTACCGCTACTTTGACGGCAAGGACGACCTCATGATCGCATGCTTCACCTATGTGGACCGGCAGGTCGCGGAACTCTTTGAGCACCTGGAACTTGATCCGCAGGCCATGCTCACAGATCCGGTCGGCACGGTAAAGAGCCTCTGGCTGCCCTACTTCCGTTTCTGGGCGGCCCACCCGGACGAGACCATCTTCTACCACCGCTTCCGGGACAGCGCCTCCTTCCCCAGGTACGACAAGGTCCGGGACGCCAGCTACTTCTCTGCCTTCTCCGACATGGTGCGGATGTTTATGTCCTCCTTCCCCCCGCTCAGCCAGATCAATCAGGACCTGCTGTGGCTCCATGTGCTCACCAGCACCGTGATGTACGCCAAGTACGTGGTGGAAGGGCTCCTCCCCAACAACCAGGAGACGGAAGATACTGTATTCCAGCTTTTGTCCGTCGGCCTGAGCGGCTACCTCAGGCCCGAACCCTCTGATACATAAAAAACGTACCGCCTTCCGGCGGTACGTTTTTTATGATATGGCGCTCCGCGCCCTCTCCGCCCGGCGGACAGAGCGCGGCCGGATCGGGCTAGATATGCTCCAGAAAATCCACGATAAAATGGAGGGCCACACCCAGGGGGACGGTGTGCCGCCGCAGGGTGCTGAGTTGGAGATAGCCGGCGTCAGGCACGATATAATTGATTCCCGCCGCATACTCCCGCAGGCGGGGCAGGTAGGGGGCCAGATACTCGCTCAGGATACCGCCCAGCACCACGTCGCAGTCCATCGCCATGTGGATGTTGTTGATCCCGATGGCCAGATGCCGCAGCATGTTGTCCCACAGGGCCTCATACTCCTCATACCGCGGGCCCCGGCGCTCCAGAACGGAGAAAAACTCCTCCAGAGACACGCCGAAAGCGCTGAGGATACGGCGGGGGGAGCAGTAGGCCTCCAGACAGCCCTGAGCCCCGCAGGTGCAGGGCAGGCCCCCCGGCTCCACACACATATGGCCGAACTCTCCGCTGCGCCGGTTGTCCCCCAGATAGGGGGCCCCGCCGAAGAGGATGGCCCCGCCTACGCCGTTCTCCAGGGAGAGGTAGGCCATATTCCGGCCGCTCCTCCGGACAAAGAGCTCCGCGTGGCCGCCGCTGGTCGCGTCGTTCTCCACATAGGTAGGGTACGGGATCGACTCGGTAAGCCCTTCCAGGGAGGTGTCCCTCAGCCGGAGCGTGGGGGCGGCGGTGATGTTCCGGCTGTCCGGGGACATGACGGCGGGCAGGGCGACGCCCACCCCCAGCAGCTTCTCCCTGTCTATGGAAAAGCGGTCTAAAAACTGCTCCAGCGACTGGGCCAGCAGCTCTCCCATGTCGGCAAAGCTGACGATCGGGGTGTTATCCACCTCCTGATAGGCCAGCTCGTTGAGCAGCAGGTCGGCCGCCGCCAGACGCAGGCGGTGCTCCGTCACCGAGATGCCCACCGCCACACGGGCGTCGGGCACAATGGACAGGCCGCTGGCCTTCCGCCCGCCGGTGGACTGCTGCTCGCCGGAGTCCCGGATCAGCCCCGCCTCCATCAGCCGGGACAGGTTCTGATACACTGTGGGCAGACTGAGATTCAGCTCCCGGGCCAGGCTCTGCCGGGAGCAGAAGTCTTTGGACTGATACAGGTAGCGGTATAGCCGATGGCCGTTCGCCCCAATGTCAGATTTCATATTCATTCCCCGTCTCTCTCTGCACTTTTATGCCAATAACACTATAATAGCAAAAGGCGCTTTACAAAACAAGGGGGAGCCTTTTGCTGTTTTCAACAAACCAGACAAGCAGAATCCGTGCAATATGGCGAATTTTTCTTTTTAGCGCAAAATAATATTGACATCAGTAAAGCAACTTTATAGAATTAAGCTCACAGAAGCAGTTGCTTCTGTCCTTCCCCCGGAGCCGGGGGAAAATAAATAGCAGGAGGAAATGAATATGAAAAAGACACTTGCACTGATCCTTGCGGCCTGCATGTCCCTCTCCCTCGTCGCCTGCGGCGGCGGCGGTGACAAGAGCAATACGCCTCCCGCCGGCGGCAGCAACGCCGGCACCAGCCAGGCTGGCAGCCAGCAGCCCTCCAGCGGCGGCGAGACCAAGACCGTGGGCATCGCCATGCCCACCCAGTCCCTGGAGCGGTGGAACCGTGACGGTGCCTATCTGGACGAGCAGTTCAAGGCCGCCGGCTACAACACCATCGTCACCTACTCCGACAACAAGAACGAGCAGCAGGTCAACGACATCCAGAACATGCTGTCCCAGGGCGTGGACCTGCTGGTCATCGCCGCCATCGACGGCAACGGCCTGAACACCGTCATGAACGACGCCGGCGCCGCGGGCATCCCCGTCATCGCCTACGACCGCCTGATCATGAACGACAACAGCACCTACTATGTCTCCTTCGACAACTACACCGTGGGCAAGCTCCAGGGCGAGTACGTCCGTGACGCTCTCGATCTGGACAACGCCGCCGGCCCCTTCAACATGGAGTTCACCGCCGGCGACCCCGCCGACAACAACGCCCCCTTCTTCTTCAACGGCGCTATGGACGTGATTAAGCCCTACATCGACAGTGGCAAGGTGGTTGTCCCCTCCGGCCAGACCGCCTTCGACGCCGTGGCCACCGACCAGTGGCAGACCGATGTGGCTCTGGACCGCGCCCAGAACGTGCTGGCCTCCTTCTACGCCGACGGCACCAAGCTTGACGCCTGGCTGTGCTCCAACGACTCCACCTCCATGGGCGTGACCCAGGCCGTCACCCAAGACTACGCCGGCGACAACGCCGTGGTCATCACCGGCCAGGACGGCGACGTGGCCAACCTGCGCAACATCAAGGACGGCAAGCAGTCCATGACCGTGTACAAGGCCGTGGCCAACGAGGCCGTTGTCACCCTGGACCTAGCCAAGGCCATCCTGGAGGGCAAGACCGCCGACGCCAGCCTGATCTCCGCCTCCGGCTGGGGCTTCGACTGCGCCTACGACACCGAGTCCTACGAGACCACCCCCGGCCACAAGTGCCCCTCCTTCCTGCTGGTGCCCGACGTTGTCACCGCCGACAACATGGAAGAGAAGCTGGTCACCCCCGGCTACTACAAGGTAGGCGCTGACGGCTATCTGGAGGCCACCAACGGCTAATCCCAAACCCCCCAAGCAATCAAACCACCGGTGGGCGGGGCAGACGCCCCGCCCGCCTTAATTTTAGCAGGCGATAGAGAGGAGGAATACGCTTGGCTGATGTTATTTTGGAAATGAAGTCCATCACCAAGGAGTTTCCCGGCGTCAAGGCCCTGGACAACGTGAATCTGAGGGTAGAGGCCGGGGAAATTCACGCCCTGATCGGCGAGAACGGGGCGGGCAAATCCACGCTGATGAACGTGCTGTCGGGCACCTACCCCATCGGCAGCTACACCGGCGAGATCTACTACGAGGGCAAGCTGTGCCAGTTCAAGACCCAGAAGGACAGCGAGGCCCTGGGCATTGTCATCATCCACCAGGAGCTGGCCCTCATCCCCCTGCTGTCCATCGGGGAGAATATGTTCCTGGGCAACGAGATCAAAAATTCCATGGGGTACATCGACTGGGACAAAACCTTCAGCGAGGCCGAGCGCCACATGCGCCAGGTGGGGCTGAACGAGTCCGCTCAGACCCTTGTTAAAGATATCGGCACCGGCAAGCAGCAGCTGGTGGAAATCGCGAAAGCCTTCTCCAAAAAGGTGAAGCTGCTTATTCTGGACGAGCCCACCTCCTCCCTCAACGACGAGGACGCCAAAATGCTGCTGGACCTGCTGATGGAGTTCAAGAAGGAGGGCCTGACCTCCATCATCATCACCCACAAGCTTAACGAGATCATCTACTGCGCCGACAAGGCCACCATCATCCGGGACGGCACCTGTATCGAGACCCTGGTAAAGGGTGTGGACGAGTTCAGCGAGGACCGGATCATCAAGGGCATGGTGGGCCGCTCCCTGGACGACCGCTACCCCGCCCGGGAGCACAACGTCCAGCCCGAGGTCAACCTGGAGGTAAAGAACTGGACGGTCCACCACCCCCTGTACCCCGAGCGGGTGGTAGACGACAACATCTCCTTCCACGTCCGCCGGGGCGAGGTGGTGGGCTTCTCCGGCCTCCAGGGCGCGGGCCGCACCGAGCTGGCCATGTCCATCTTCGGCCGCAGCTACGGCACGGGCATCTCCGGCGAGGTATACATCGGGGGCCGGAAGGTGGATTTAAAGTCCCCCCAGGACGCCATCCGCCACAAAATCGCCTACATCACCGAGGACCGGAAGACCAACGGCCTGATCCTGGACGAGTCCATCCGCTTCAACACCACCCTGGCCCGTCTGGACAAGGTGTGCAGGGGCAGCGTCATCGACCGGGACCAGGAGGTCCAGGCCGCCGAGCAGATGACAAAGGACATGGGCACCAAGACCCCCACCATCGAGCAGAACGTGGGCAACCTGTCCGGCGGCAATCAGCAGAAGGCCCTGCTGGGCAAGTGGATGTTTACCGAGCCGGACATCCTCATCATGGATGAGCCCACCCGGGGTATCGACGTGGGCGCCAAGTACGAAATTTACTGCCTCATCAACCAGATGGTGGCCCAGGGCAAGTCGGTGCTGATGATCTCCTCCGAGCTGCCCGAACTGCTGGGCATGTGCGACCGCATCTACGTGATGAACGAGGGCCGCCTGCTGGCCGAGGTGGACGCGGCGGAGGCCACCCAGGAGAGCATTATGGGCTACATCATCCGCGACACAGCCAAGGCGTAATAGGGAGGGAACGACAATGACAGAAACGAAACAAGAATTCAATCTGGTAAAATTTTTGACCAAATACGCCATGGTAATCGCCCTGGCGGTGGTCTTTGTCCTGTTTTCCGCGCTGACCAAGGGGACCCTGCTGTCCCCCCAGAACATGACGAACCTGATGCTTCAGAACGGCTACGTGCTGGTCATGGCCTGCGGTATGCTGCTGTGCATCCTGACAGGCGGCAACATCGACCTGTCCGTGGGCTCGGTGGTCTGTGTGGTGGGCGGCATCGCCGCCGTGATGGTGACCAACATGCACCTGCCCGCCATCCCGGTGATCCTGCTGTGCCTGGTCATCGGCCTGCTGGTGGGCGTGTGGCAGGGCTACTGGATCGGCTACGTCCGCATCCCCCCCTTCATTACCACCCTGGGCGGCATGTTCATCTTCCGGGGCATCGGCCGTCTGGTGCTGAACAGCAAGACGGTGGCCATCCAGGACCCCACCTTCCTGAACATCTTCACCGCCTACATCAAGATCCCCGGCCTGGACGACGGCAAAATCAAGCTGTCCCCCCTCATCGTGGGCGCGGCGGCCGCCGCCTGGGTCATCCTCAGCACCGTGAAGAACCGCCGGGACCGGGCCAAAAAGGGCTACCGCCAGAACAGCGCCTTCGGCGACTTTGTCAAGGCTGGCCTCATCGCCGCCCTGGTCCTCTGGTACTGCTGGCAGCTCAGCCAGTACCGGGGCATCTCCGTCATGCTGGTGTGGGTGCTGGCCATCTGCCTGATCTATAACTTTATCACCGCCAAGACCGCCTTCGGCCGGTACTTCTACGCCGTGGGCGGCAACGAGAAGGCCACCAAGCTCTCCGGCATCAACACCGACAAAATCTACTTCATCGCCTACGCCAACATGGGCCTGCTGGCCGGCCTGTGCGGCCTGCTGTGCGCCGCCCGGGTAGGCTCGGTCAACGGCTCCACCGGCACCTCCTTCGAGATGGACGCCATCGGCTCCTGCTTCATCGGCGGCGCTTCCGCCTACGGCGGCAGCGGCACGGTGGGCGGCGTGGTCATCGGCGCGCTGCTCCTGGGCGTTATCAACATGGGCATGTCCATCATGGGCCTGGGCGACGCCTGGCAGTACGTCATCAAGGGCGGCGTCCTGCTGCTGGCCGTCATCTTCGACGTGGTCACCAGCCGCAAGTCCGGCTCCAAGTAAGGAGAACGTCATGCTGTATATCGGAATCGACCTGGGCACCTCCGCCGTCAAGCTGCTGCTGATGGACGGCGAGGGTGAGATCAAGAATATCGTCTCCAAAGACTACCCCCTGGAGTTCCCAAAGCCCGGCTGGAGCCAGCAGAACCCGGAGGACTGGAAAAAAGCTGTTCTGGAGGGCATCCCGGAGTTGTTAACGGGCTTCGACGCCAGCCAGGTGGCGGGCATCGGCGCCGGCGGTCAGATGCACGGGCTGGTGGTGCTGGACAAGGAGGACAACGTCATCCGCCCCGCCATCCTGTGGAACGACGGCCGCACCGCCAAGCAGGTGGACTACCTGAACAACGAGATCGGCAAGGAGAAGCTGTCCCAGCTCACCGCCAACATCGCCTTTGCCGGCTTCACCGCCCCCAAGATTCTTTGGATGCGTGAGAATGAGCCAGAGAACTTCGCCAAAATCGCGAAAATCATGCTCCCCAAAGATTTTATCAACTACATCCTCACCGGCGTCCACTGCACCGACTACTCCGACGCCAGCGGGATGCTCCTCCTGGACGTGGCCCACAAATGCTGGTCCCAGGAGATGCTGGACCTCTGCGGTATTTCCGAGGCCCAGATGCCCCAGCTCTTCGAGAGCTACGAGAAGGTGGGCACCCTGAAGCCCGAAATCGCTCAACAGCTGGGCCTGCCTGAGCAGGTCGTCGTCTGCGCCGGCGCGGGGGACAACGCCGCCGCCGCCGTGGGCACCGGCACCGTGGGGGAGGGGGCCTGCAATATCTCCCTGGGCACCTCGGGCACCATCTTCATCTCCAGCGGCAAATTCGGGGTGGACCCCAACAACGCCCTCCACGCCTTCGCCCACGCCGACGGCCACTACCACCTCATGGGCTGTATGCTCTCCGCCGCCAGCTGCAACAAGTGGCTGATGGAGGACATCTTCCAGACCTCTGACTACGCCGGAGAACAGAAGGACATCACCCCCGACAAGCTGGGGAACAACCACGTCTATTTCCTGCCCTACCTCATGGGGGAGCGCTCCCCCATCAACGACACCGACGCCCGGGGCACCTTCACCGGCCTGACTATGGACACCACCCGCTCCGACCTGACCCAGGCGGTGCTGGAGGGGGTGGCCTTCGCCATCCGGGACAGCTTTGAGGTGGCAAAATCACTGGGCATCCACATTGAGCGCAGCAAGATCTGCGGCGGCGGGGCCAAGAGCCCCCTGTGGAAGACCATTATGTCCAACGTGCTGAACATCCAGCTGGACCTCCCCGAGTCAGAGCAGGGTCCCGGCATGGGCGGAGCCATGCTGGCCATGGTGGCCTGCGGCCTCTACCCCTCCGTGGCCGGCGCCTGCGCCAAACTGGTGCGCACCGCCGAGACAGTCTCCCCCGACCCTGAGCTGGCCACCCGGTATGAGGAGCGCTACCAGCAGTTCCGGAACATCTACCCCGCCATGCGGGAGCTGTTTTCCCAGCTGAACCGGTGAGCCAGATGGAGAAAAAGCGCTACCATGTGGTCCGGAAGCAGCAGGCGGACATGAGAGCTCTGCTGCGGGCATTGGTGTCGGCCTATCTGCTCTACCTGGGCTTCCGGCTGATCTCTCAGGAGGGCGGGGATCTGGCCTTCCGTCTGGCGGGCGGAGCCTTTGCCGTCGGGGCCGCCGCTTTCGGCTGGTATACCTGGAAAAGCTACCGGGCCAACCTGAAAGACGCGGAGCTCACCCCCGAGGAGGAAGCGGAGCTGCGCCGGGAACAGGAGCTGGAGCCATGAGACAGACACGCTGGACCGAGCTGGCCGTCCGAGTGGCCCTGCTGCTGGCCGGACTTACCGTCGCCCACCTGGGCGTCACCCTGTTTCTGGAGTCCGACCTGGGCTCCGACCCCTTCAACGTGCTGATTCAGGGCCTGTACCGGGCCCTGCCCTGGCCGGGTTGGATGACCCACGGCCGGGTCCATCTGCTGGTCAGCCTCCTGATCGTGCTGGTGCTGCTGGTGATCGCCCGCGGCTATGTGCGCATCGGGACAATCCTGTGCATGGCCCTGGGCGGGCCCATCATTGACCTGTGGACCATCCCCCTGGCCCCCCTCTTCCCCGAGGAGCTGGCCCTGCCCTGGCGGCTGCCGGCTCTGGTGCTGGGCTGTGTGATTCTGGCCTTCGGCATGACGGTGGTCATCCGCTCCGAGGCGGGCACCGGCCCAAACGACCTGGTGGCGGTGGTCCTCAGCGACAAGACTGGCAAGCCCTTTGGCCCCGTCCGGGTGATCGTGGACATCCTCTTCGCCCTCACTGGCTTTCTGCTGGGGGGCGTGGTAGGCTTGGGCACCATCGTCTGCGCCGGGTTGGTTGGCCCCTGCGCCCAGGTTTTTCTCCCCATCAGCGGGAAGCTGTGCGATCTCTGCCTGAACAAAATACGAGGTGATACGCCATGAAAATTTATTCCATCCATGACCCCGAGTTCGTCCCCTACGGCAAAGTGCTGGAGGGCTACGACGCTGCCTGTCTGCTGAAAGCCATGGAGACCATCCCCCTGCCCGAATCGGGGGTGGCCTACGAGCCCAGCATCCCCGTGCTGGAGGCCACCTGCGTCTACGGTCCGCTCCAGAACAACGCCTACGGCGGGATGCCCGTCCAGATCGGTATGTGCTGGGGCCGCAACACCAAACTGAACTGCCTGGAGTACCACCGGGACAGCGAGGTCAACATCGGCACGGTTGACTTCATCCTCCTGCTGGCCAAACAGGACGAGATTGTGGACGGCGTGCTGGACACGGCGAAAGTGAAGGCCTTCCGGGTGCCCGCCGGGATAGCAGTGGAGGTCTACGCCACCACCCTGCACTACGCCCCCTGTCATGTGAACGAGGGGGATGGCTTCCGGGTAGCCGTGGTCCTGCCCCGGGGCACCAACACCGCCGCCCCCGGCGCGCAGCCCCTGAACGAGGAGGACAAGTGGCTCACTGCCCGGAACAAGTGGCTGCTGGCCCACCCGGAGAGCGCCGAAGCTGCTCAGGGCGCCCACATCGGCTTGAAGGGTGAAAACATCGACATTTCCAACGATATTTAAGGAGGAATTACATATGCTTACCAACATCCCTGAAGTGAAGCTGGGCATCATTGCCGTCTCCCGGGACTGCTTCATCATCGACCTGTCTGAGCGCCGCCGCAGCGCCATCGTGGCCGCCTGCGCCAGGGACGGCCTGGACCTCTACGAGTGCAAAACCACCGTGGAGAACGAGAAGGACATGCTCAAGGCTGTTGAGGAGATCAAGACCGCCGGCTGCAACGCCCTGGTGGTCTTCCTGGGCAACTTCGGCCCCGAGACCCCCGAGACTCTCATCGCCAAGAACTTCGACGGCCCCTGCATGTACGTGGCCGCCGCCGAGGGAGACGGCGACCTCATCAACGGCCGGGGCGACGCCTACTGCGGTATGCTCAACTGCTCCTACAACCTGGGAATGCGCCACCTCAAGGCCTTTATCCCCGAGTACCCCGTGGGCACCGCTGAAGACGTGGCCAAAATGATTGGCGAGTTCAAGCCCATCGCCTGCGCCCTCATCGGCCTGTCCCAGTTGAAGATCATCACCTTCGGCCCCCGGCCCCAGGACTTCTTCGCCTGCAACGCCCCCATCAAAGGCCTGTACGAGATCGGCGTGGAGATCGAGGAGAACTCCGAGCTGGACCTGCTGGTGGCCTACAAGGCCCACGCCAACGACCCCCGCATCCCGGAAGTCTGCGCCGACATGGCTAAAGAGATGGGAGAGGGCTGCTACTACGCCGATATGAACGAGCGGATGGCCCAGCTGGAGCTGACCCTGCTGGACTGGGCGGAAGCCCACAAGGGCGCCCGGCAGTACGTGGCCTTCGCCGACAAGTGCTGGCCCGCCTTCCCTGAGGCCTTCGGCTTCGAGCCCTGCTACGTCAACTCCCGCCTGGTGAGCCGGGGCATCCCCGTCTCCTGCGAGGTGGACATCTACGGCGCTTTGTCCGAATACATCGGCATGTGCGTCTCCGGCGACACGGTGACCCTGCTGGACATCAACAACTCCGTCCCCGCCTCCATCTATGAGGAGGACATCAAGGGCAAGTTCGACTACCGGCTCACCGATACCTTCATGGGCTTCCACTGCGGCAACACCCCCTCCTGCAAGCTGTGCGCCGACCGGGCGGTGAAGTATCAGCTGATCCAGCACCGGCTGCTGGAGCCCAAGGATTCCGAGCCCGATTTCACCCGGGGCACCCTGGAGGGCGACATCGCCGCCAGCGACATCACCTTCTACCGGCTCCAGTGCGACAGCGAGGGCGTTCTCCGGGCCTACATCGCCCAGGGCGAGGTGC
>CANSSJ010000011.1 GCA_947649625.1 uncultured Bacillota bacterium
GGCGGCCCCTACGGTTTGTGTAGGGGCCGGCCCCTGGCCGGCCCGTCGGTATCATATTTTGAAAGGTGTGCGAATTTCATGGCGAAGGAATATAAGCTGAGTCCCCAGCGGCTCAAGGAACTGCAGGACGAGATGACATACCTCAAGACGGTCCGGGAAAAAGAGGTGGCCGACCTGATCAAAGAGGCCCGCTCCTTTGGCGACCTCAGCGAGAACAGCGAGTACGACGAGGCGAAAAATGAGCAGGGCAAGCTCTATGCCCGCATGAGCGAACTGGAGGAGATCCTGTCCAACTATGTGGTCATTGAGGAGGACGAGACCGACGGCGATTATGTCCGTCTGGGCTCTACCGTTACCGTGCTGGACAAAGAGTTTAATGAGGAGTTGGTCTACAAGATCGTGGGCTCCCAGGAGGCCGACCCCGTGAACGGGGCGATCTCGGAGGATTCCCCTTTCGGCAGAGCCCTGCTGGGCAGGAACGCGGGGGACGAGGTCACGGTGGATGCCCCCGCCGGCCCGGTGGAGTATAAGCTGCTGAAGGTAGAGAGATAAGGAGTAATCAACATGTCCGATAAAAATAATCAGACCGCCCCGGCCGAGCAGGAGAATATGTCCCAGCTGCTTCAGATTCGCAGGGACAAGCTGAAGGAGCTTCAGGACAGCGGGAACGACCCGTTTACTATCACCCGGTATGAGGTTGACAATGACTCCGCCAACATCAAGGACAACTTTGACGCCCTGGAGGGACAGGAGGTGTCTGTCGCCGGGCGGCTCATGTCCAAGCGGGGGATGGGCAAGGTGTCCTTCTGTGACCTTCAGGACAAGAGCGGCCGCATCCAGCTCTACGCCCGGAAGGATGAGATGGACGAGGCGGAGTACAACCGCTTCAAAAAGTATGACATCGGCGACATTGTGGGGGTGAAAGGGGTGGTTTTCCGCACCCAGCGGGGGGAGACGTCGGTCCGGGTGGTGAACGTCACCCTGCTGAGCAAGTCCCTGCTGCCCCTGCCCGAGAAGTTCCACGGCCTGACCAGCACCGAGCTGCGCTACCGCCAGCGGTATGTGGACCTGATTGTAAACCCGGAAGTGAAACGTAACTTTGTCATCCGCTCCCGGTTTATCAAGTTCATGCGCAGCTATCTGGACAACATGGGCTACATCGAAGTGGAGACCCCCGTCCTCAACACTATCGCCGGCGGCGCCGCCGCCCGGCCCTTTATCACCCACCACAACACCCTGGATATCGACATGTATATGCGCATCGCCACCGAGCTGCCCCTGAAGCGGCTCATCGTGGGCGGCATGGACCGGGTGTATGAGATCGGGCGCATCTTCCGCAACGAGGGCATGGACCCCAAGCACAACCCGGAGTTCACCACCGTGGAGCTGTATCAGGCCTACGCCGACTTCCACGACATGATGGACATTGCCGAGGGCGTCCTGTCCGGGGCGGCCCAGGAGATTCTGGGCACCTATCAGGTGGAGTGGCAGGGAGAGCAGATCGACTTGACCCCCGGCTGGCGCCGGCTGACCATGGTGGACGCGGTGAAGGAGTACGCCGGGGTGGACTTTGGGGCCATCACCGACGACGCCCAGGCGGTAGCCGCCGCCAAAGCCATCGGCGTGGAGCTGGCCGACGCCGCCGAGAAGACCTGGGGCAATGCCCTGTACGCCTGCTTCGACCAGAAGGTGGAGGAGAAGCTGATCCAGCCCACCTTCATCACCATGTATCCAGTGGAGGTATCCCCCCTGTCCAAGCGGTCCCCGGCCGACCCCCGGCTCACCGAGCGGTTCGAGCTGTTCGTCTGCCACAGCGAGCTGGCTAACGCCTTCTCCGAGCTCAACGACCCCATCGACCAGCGCCAGCGCTTCCAGAAGCAGGTGGAGCAGCGGGAGCGGGGGGACGAGGAGACCGAGATGATGGACGAGGACTTCCTCACCGCTCTGGAGTATGGCCTGCCCCCCACGGGCGGCATGGGTATGGGCATCGACCGGATCGTGATGATGCTCACTGGCTCCGACTCCATCCGGGAAGTGATCCTGTTCCCCACCATGAAGCCTCTGGACTGAAATAGCAGTAAACGCGCGCCGGCCGCTTAGAGAGCATCCCGTAAGGAAGTTAGTACCCGCTGAAAAGAATTGCTTTTCGGCGGGTATTGCTTTATAATGAGCGTGCCGATCAATTGAGATTAAATTTGCAGAGGATGCGGAGGGAAATATAAATGGTTTTGGTGGTTGATACAACAACGAAGCATATAGGAAAAGTAATAGCGGAGGAATTGCTTCGCAGAGGTAAAGACACGGCCGGGTTTGAGTTGATCGACACCACCGGGATGCACATTTCCCACTGCGTCGGATGTAATTACTGCTGGCTGAAAACGCCGGGAGTTTGTGCCATTCAGGACGATTACGAGCCAATTTTGAGAAAAATGAGCGGAGCTGACCAGGTTTGGCTGGTTTCAGATACCCGTTTTGGATTTGTCTCCTGGCAGACCAAAAACATTGTAGACAGGATCATGCCGCTTGTCACAATGTATCTGAAATTCAAAGATGGGCAGATGCGTCACGTCATGCGATATGACCGCCAGCCGGATATTGGGATCATCTATACCGGGGACGGCGACCAGGTGTACCTTGAGCGGTGGTGTCAGCGTACTGCGCTGAATATTGGGAGCCGTTCGCTGGGCGTCTTTTCTGAAAGCAGCGGAAAGGAGGCGGTCTCATGCATGTCGTGATTATCAATGGCAGCCCACGGGTACAGAAATACAGCAATACGGAGAAAATCATTGCCGCCTTTGCAAAGGGACTGTCGGAAAAAGGAAGCACCTTTGAAACATATGCAATTTCCAACCGAAAAACATGGGGCGTCATTCGTGACGCTTATGTCAAAAACGATGAGATTCTCATCGCGCTGCCGTTATATGTAGAATGTGTGCCCGGGCTTCTTCTGGAATTTTTGGAAACGCTCCCCAAAAAAGATGCGCGTACAAGGCTCTCATTCCTTTTGCAGAGCGGCTTCTCGGAGGGGTGTCAGCTTCGCTGCGGCGAGGCATTTCTGGAAAAATTGCCGGAATATCTGGGCGTTCGCTATGGCGGCTGCCTGGTGAAGGGAGATAATTTCGCGATTCGGTTTTTAGAGGAAGAAAAGCAAGCTCAGATCACAAAACCCTACCAGGCGATGGGCGAACTGTTTACGGAGGGGGATGGCTTTTTTCGCGAGGAAGCAAAAAAGTTCACCGGCCCGGAATATTTTTCGCTCCCTATGCGCCTGATGATTGGATTGATACACAAAACGATTGCAAAAAAGATGCTTCAGAAGGTGGCGGCATCGCTGGGATGCAGAGTGCCGCTTGATGAAAAGGTATGGGAAACAGGCCGGATCGGGGGGAGGTAGGGTCGAAGGAAAAAATTCCAGGTATATCACTCTCGCCCACAGACACTTTCCTTGAAAGTGTCATAGCGGGTTGCACAGTATGAAGAGGACAAGGCGAACCATTGTGGCTCACCTTGTCCTTAATTTCTTTATGAAGCCTTACCCTTCCGGCCGACGCGCTTTTGTCATGTTACCGGGCCCTGACTGATTTCCACCCGCAGGCCCGGCCTGCCCTGCTTCACCGCCTCCAGCAGCAGGAGGGAGGGGGGATGCTTGGGACTGTGAGAGACCAGCTTCATCCGTTTGGGCTCCAGGCTGTGGGCTCGGAGGGCGCACAGGACGTCTGCCAGCCGCTCCGGGCGGTGGCACAGGGCAAAACGACCCCCGTTTTTCACCAGCCGTCCGGCGGCGGCGCACAGCTCCTCCAGAGAACAGGACTCCTCGCTCCGGGCCGGGCCGCCGCTCTTCCCGCTGTCCACGGGATAGTAGGGCGGGTTGGAGATAATCAGGTCAAAGCCTCCAGGAGGGAGGGGAGCGGTACGCAGGTCGCCGGTGAGGATCTCTCCAGGCAGACCGTTGGCCTCCAGATTCTCCCGGGCAGTTTGGGCGGAGAGCGGGTCGATGTCCACGCCAGTGAGGGCGAGTCTGTCCGCCCGCCGGGCCAGCAGCAGGAGCAGCGCTCCGCTGCCCGTGCCCAGGTCGCACACCCGCCAGCCGGGCTTTATTGCTGCGAAAGCTCCCAGCGCCAGGGCGTCGCCCCCCAAGGGAAAGACGCCCGGCCGCCAGGAAAGAGTATACGGGCCGAGCTGCTCTGTTTTTACCATGACGGAGCCCCCTGAAAATAAGTGTAAGAAAAAGATACCATAGTTTCTCAATCTGTGCTATAATATTCTGGAAAATTTTGAGGAAAGGCGGTGAGCGGAGTGCCCGGTACGCTGTATCTGGTCCCCACCCCCATCGGCAACCTGGGGGATATCTCCCGGCGGATGGCGGAGACCCTGGAACAGGCGGATTTTATCGCCGCCGAAGACACCCGGGTAACGGTGAAGCTGCTCAACCACCTGGGACTGAAAAAGCCCATGCTTACCTACCACCGCCACAATACCGACTGGGGAGGCCAGGCGGTGCTGGACCGCCTGCTGGCGGGAGAAGGCGGTGCCCTGGTCACCGACGCGGGGACGCCGGCCATCTCCGACCCAGGGGAGGAGCTGGTGGTCCGGTGTGCCGCCTTGGGGATCCCGGTGTGTGCCATCCCCGGGCCCTGCGCTTTGGTAACGGCCCTGGCCGTCTCCGGCCAGCCTACGGGGCGGTTCACCTTCGAGGGTTTTCTGGCTATGAACAAGAAGAACCGTCGGGCCCACCTGGACGCCCTCCGGGGAGAGGAGCGAACCATGATCTTCTACGAGGCCCCCCACAAGCTGGCGGCCACCCTCCGGGATCTTGCGGAGGTCTTCGGGCCTGACCGGCCCCTGACCTTGTGCCGGGAGCTGACCAAGCTCCATGAGGAGGTGCGGCGGACCACCCTGGGAGAGGCGGCCGCTTACTATCAGGAGAACGACCCCAAGGGGGAGTTTGCGCTGGTGGTCCGGGGGGCGGAGCCCGCGCAGGAGCAGGAAGCCACCCTGGAGGATGGCCTGGCTCTGGTGGACAAGCTCCGGGGGGAGGGCCTGTCCCTCCGGGACGCGGTAAAGCGGATATCAAAGGAGCTGGAGCTGTCCCGGAATCAGCTCTACGATCTGGCGGTGGGAAAATAAGATAATCTGCACCCATTTTCTAAAAAATGGATAAAATAGAGAGAGAAACCATGTAAAGAGGTGCTGACCAGTGAATCGAAACATCGAGGACTATATCAGGCCAGGAGCCCGCGCCCATCTGGTGGGCGTCGGCGGGGTGTCCATGGCCCCGCTGGCCGAGGTGCTGAAAGGGAAAGGGGTGGACATTACCGGCTCTGACATGCGGGAGAGCGGGACGGTGGACCATCTCCGGTCTCTGGGTATCCCGGTAACCATCGGCCACCTGCCCCGGAGTGTGGAGGGGGCGGGCTGTGTCATCCGCACCGCCGCTGTCCACGACGACAACCCGGAGATCGCCGCCGCTCTGGCCGCGGGCATCCCCGTCTTTGAGCGGGCCCAGGCCTGGGGGGCCATCATGCGCCACTACAAAAACGCCCTGTGCGTGGCGGGCACCCACGGCAAGACCACCACCACCTCCATGTGCACCCACATCTTCCTGGCCGCGGGGCGGGACCCCTCGGTGATGATCGGGGGCACCCTGCCCATCCTGGGGGCGGGCCATCGGGTGGGACATGGGGATACCATCATCGCCGAGTCCTGCGAGTACTGCAACTCCTTCCTGTCCTTCGCCCCCACGGTGGCGGTCATCCTCAATGTGGAGGCCGACCACCTGGACTTCTTCAAGGACCTGGACGACATCAAGGCCTCCTTCCGCCGCTTTGCTGAGTTGGTGCCCTCCAACGGCAGCGTCATCGTCAACAATGACAACGCCGGGGCCCGGAGCGTGGCCTGCGGCCTGGACCCCTTTACCTTTGGCCTGGAGGAGGGGGCGGAGTGTACTGCCGCAAATCTCACCTGGGACCGGGGCCTGCCCGCCTTTGATATTGTGGTCCACGGGGAGAAATACGCCCGCGTCACCCTGCGGGTGGGGGGCGTCCACAACGTGTCCAACGCCCTGGCCGCCGCCTCCGCCGCCTACGTGCTGGGGGTGCCGGGGAGTGCGGTGGAAGAGGGGCTGGACGCCTTCACCGGCGCGGGCCGGCGCTTTGAGAGGAAGGGGACCTTCCACGGCGCCGACGTCTATGACGACTACGCCCACCACCCCGACGAGCTGCGGGCCCTGCTCGCTATGGCGAAAACGCTGGGCTACAAAAAAGTGATCTGTGCCTTCCAGCCCCACACCTACACCCGCACCGCCGCCCTCTTTGACCAGTTTGTGGAGGTGCTGAAGCTGGCCGACACGGCCGTCCTGGCCCCCATCTACGCCGCCCGGGAGACCGACGCCCTGGGGATGTCCTCGGAGAAGCTGGCCCGGGAGATTCCGGGGGCGGTCAGCTGCGGGAGCTTGGAGGAGGTCACGGCCCGGCTGGCGGATCTGGCCCGGCCCGGCGACCTGATCCTCACTGTGGGTGCGGGGGACATTTACCTGGCCGGTGAGGCGCTGGTCGAAAAAAGATAGATTTGAAAAAAGTTTTTTCAGATATCTTTACAAAAGGTATCTGGAGTGCTAAAATCAAAATAGAATATCTGACAGGCGGGGAGGGAGCGGAACTTGAGCAAAAGGAAACATCAGAACTCGAATCGGATGGCCGTGATCCTCACCGCGTGCGGCGGAGTCCTGCTTTTGATCCTGATGGTCATGCTGATCGTGCGCTATCGGGCGGTGGAGGCGGAGCTGGACCGGATGCTGGTGGAGAGCCTGACCGCCCACACGGAGGAGGCGGGAGAGGGGGCCGGCTATCTGCTCCACTACGCCGAGACGGTGCTGAAAAATACCAACCTTTTTATCACAGGGGAGGCCAAAGCCCCGGAGAAAAGCTGGGTGGAGCCCATGGTCAACACCTTCAATCTGGTGGACGACCGTATGGACCTGCGCTACCTGGACGAAACAGACCTGGCCTCCGCCCCCTGGGGGCAGGCGGACCCGGAACTGATGGGCCGGGTGCTCAGGGGAGAGGCTGTGGTCAGCGGCGTTCTGACTGACGCGGAGCAGAACGGCTATGTGGTGGCGGTCCGCCCGGTGGGCTGGGACGGCCGGACAGTGGGTGCCCTGGTGGCCCAGGTAAACGCCGATACGCTGCTCCGGCAAGGGAAGCACTCCACATTTTTCCACAATGTACACAGCGTGATCGCCGGAGAGGACGGCCGGGTCGTCTACGGGAGCAGCCCGAGCACACAGGGGGTGAGCCTGACCGACCTGGGTGCGGAGGACGGCCTGACCCAGCAGAAGGGGGAGACGTTCAACGCCGCCTATCGGGAACATGTCTCCGGTTCTTTCAGCTACGCCATGGGAAACGGCCGGAACTACACCGCCTGGGCACCGGTCTCCTACAACGGCTGGAGGATCGTGCAGTTTTCCCAGTCTCCCAATGTGAATATCGAGCGCACGGCCATGATGCAGACGGTGATCATGCTGGTGAGCCTGGCGGTATGCGCCGTGTTGGCGGCGCTGATGTGGCGGCAGCGGGCCAGGATGGCGAGGGACCGGCTGCGCTACGCCGTGCTGGCCGAGTTCAAAGATACCCTGCTGTTTGAGTACAACTGTGAGGACGACAGCCTGGAGTTTACCTCCAACGCCCTGGATACGCTGGAGATCACAGACGGCCGGATGGAGGGCGTTATCGAAGGGGGCGGGAGCTTGCCCGTTTTCCACCCGGAGGATGTGGACAATGTGCGGCAGGCGCTGAAAAACGCGGTGAATATGTCTCCGGATCAGATCGAACACGACCGCATCCGCCTGAAGGGGCGGGATGGGAGCTACAGATGGTACCGCAGCCAGTACAAGGCGGTCTTTGATTCGGAGGGCCGGGCCAGCCGTGTGATCGGCACCCTGACGGATATCAGCGTGCAGATCGACCGGGAGCAGGAACTGCGGGAGCAGGCCCGGCAGGACCCTCTCACCGGCCTGTACAACCGGGCGGGCGTGAAGATGATTAACGCCCGGCTGGAGCAGATTTCCCGGGGCGTGCTGTTTATGATGGACCTGGACGACTTCAAGTCCATCAACGACAATTACGGCCATGCCGCCGGCGACAAGCTGCTTACTGCAATAGGCAGGATTCTGATGGAGACCTTCCGTACCGACGACATTGTGGCCCGGATAGGGGGAGACGAATTTGTTGCCTTCCTCTCCGGTTCGGACAGCAGGATTACCGCTGAGCAGAAGGGACAGGAACTGCTGGAACGGGTGCGGACACTGCGGATCGAGGGGATCGACACGGCGGCCAGCGTCAGCATCGGCGCGGCCAGCGCCCCCAGCTGCGGAAGGACCTATGAGGCGCTCAGCGTCGTGGCGGACGAAGCGCTGTATCAGGTGAAAAACGGCGGAAAAGGCGGTTTTATCCTGAAGTGAACGCTGGAAAGATCTGGATATTTTCAGCGGCGGGATGATTTTTGAGAGCGGCATGGCCTGTGGGCTGTGCCGCTTTTGTTTTGCAAAAATTAAGGAGTCATATAAATTATTTTTAAAAATAAAAGATTTTGCGATAGACTCTATTGACTTTTTGCTTGCGCAGGTGTATGCTGTTGGCCAACAAGAAAAATAAGGAGGATTTTACGATGGCACTCATAATGGCTTTTTCCTACGACTCGCGCCCGATCCAAACGCTCATCAACCAGATCAGCAACTGCAATAAGCGCGATGGCATCGATCTGCGCCCTAACTATCAGCGGGGGTATATCTGGTCGTCCGATTTTAAGGATAAGCTCCTGTACAGTATCATCAAGGGGTATCCCATCGGCAATATAAGCCTGCGCGTCCGCACGAATAAGAACAGCAAAGGAGCCATGCAGGAGGTGGTGGACGGACAGCAGAGGCTGACGACCATTTTCAACTTTGTCAACGGGGAGTACGCTGTTCAGGGAGATATTTCCCGGAAGATCATCGAGTACATTATCGAATATTTGGGTGATGAAGACGACGTCAAACTGGAGAGACTGAAGAAACGGCTGGGCAACAGGGGGAAGATATCCCTGAAATACAGTCAGCTGCCGGAATCCATCCAGAACAACATACTGGCATATAATATTTCCATAACAAATATCACCAACGCGTCTGACGAGGAGATCACGGAGTATTTCCGTTATCTGCAGAATCAGGAGCGCCTGCGCGCTGGAGAGATCATCAACTCCGTGCCGGAGACGAACCTGGAAAAGTACCTGGACGCGATCAATGACAAAGAAAAGCTGCTGGCCAAGCTGGCCTTTTCCAATACCAGGAAGCAGTTCGACAGGGTGTTCTACAGCATACTGGGGCTGGAGGACGGCCAGATCGGGTTTGGCGTTACGGACAAGGATATCATGTCCTTTGTGGCCGGGTGCAAAGAGCTGAACGAGGACACGATCAAGAATGTAAACCGTCTGATTGACCAGCTGAATCTGATTTGCGGGGATGATTCGATTCCGGTCAACTACGTCTCGTGCAACGCGCGAGCCATGAAGTTCCTTCTTCTGCTGATCTCAATGGGACTGGTGGACTTCTCGAAGGATACAAAGAAAAAGCTGAAAGCACTGGATTCTATCAACCAGAAGCTGTCGGCGTTCAGCTCCGCCAAGGCGGACAGCGTTGATCAGATGTTCCATGGATATTCTCCGGCGGTAATTGAGGAGTACCGTTTGTTGGCCCTGATCTCCAAGGGCGGACACACTTTAAAGAGGGTGCGGAACCGCATGGAAATTTTGGCATACTATGTGAATGACTTCTCAAACAAGACAGAGCCCTCCGGCATTCAGCCGATTTAAGGCAGAAAACAGAATTTTGACTTGGACAAAAGCTCTGGACCCGGCCCAAAAGCCAGATCCAGAGCTTTTGCTTGTTCCGGCAGCTCCGGTGCCTGATCATGCTCTGTCGGCGCCGTTGTTCAGCCGGACATATAGCTCTGCTGCGTTTCTTCTGAGATATTTATGAGCTGATTGCGAGGCCAACGCCAAGTAGTGGGGCAGCCTGGTGGAACGAATCTGATGCAAAACATGTAATACCATAATTTTTTGATACTCGTCATCTTCATATTTTTCCCGCTCCCAAAACTTGACCGCGTATCGCTCCGCCTGTTCCGGGCAGATTTCCACCAATGACCTGAGTGCCATTCGCTCTGTGTATTCGTCTCCGGAGTCAAGAAAATCATATATGATCTTTTTAAGATCATCCCCGCCTTTATAGTTGGGCAGATGCTTTGCGAACTGCCATATTGCGTTGGCATAGCCCGTATTCAGACATCGCCTGCACAGCAGAGAAAACCAATCGTTGTGTTCCTCCAATTTATCCATAACGATTTCACATTCATTGTCCCGGGCGATTACATACAGCAGGTCATCTATCATCTGTTCGGTGGCTCCGCTGGCGGCGGTATTACTGATGATGTCTATGGAACAGGCTTCCATATTATAAAACTCATTACAAAAGCACCACTCTCCGTTGTCGTTTTCCTCTGTGATCGTGGGATGGTTCGCTTTTGCCCATGCTTTAAAGCTGTTTACCCTTGTGTGCAAGTTTTCCTCATAATTTTCTGCCATACTTGATCACCAGACAGGAAAGACTCAGCGGCGCATGAGTGTTGTCCCATGCGCCGCCTGTGATTTGCATTTTACATGGCCAGCAGTTCCAGCGACTCCCCGTTGGAAACGGCCTTGAGCTGGGATACCGGCTCCTGCCAGCCCTCGATGAGCCGGACGGCAATGGCGTCCTCCAGCTCCTTCTGGATCAGGCGGCGCAGGTTCCGGGCGCCGTAGGCGGCGGAGTAGGACTTCTTCACCAGGTAGTCCAGCAGAGTCTCGTCCCAGGTGAAGTTGATGTCCTTTTCCCTCAAGGTGCTCACCAGCTCCTTGAGCATAAGCACGGCGATGCCCTTGAAATTGTCCTCGGAGAGCTGGTTGAAATAGACGATCTCGTCCACCCGGTTGATGAACTCAGGGCGGAGGAAGTCGTTGAGGGCCTTGAGGGCCCGGTCCTTGCCCTGCTCGTTGGCGGTGCGGCCGAAGCCCACGGAGCCCACTTTAGTGCTGCTCCCGGCGTTGGTGGTCATGACGATGACCGTATTCTCAAAGTTCACCACCCGGCCGTGGGCATCGGTGATACGGCCGTCATCCAGCACCTGGAGGAGGATGTTCAGTACGTCGGGGTGAGCCTTCTCGATCTCATCGAAGAGAACGACGCTGTAGGGCTTTCTCCGAATCTTCTCGGTGAGCTGGCCGGCCTCGTCGTAGCCCACATAGCCTGGGGGAGAGCCGATGATCCGGGAGACGGCGTGCTTCTCCATAAACTCGGACATGTCCAGCCGGATGAGGGACTCGGGGGTGTCGAACAGGTCGGCGGCCAGCTGCTTCACCAGCTCGGTCTTGCCCACGCCGGTGGAGCCCACGAAGATGAAGGAGACCGGCTTGCGCTTGGGGGAGATACCCACGCGCCCCCGGCGGATGGCGGCGGAGACGGCCTTCACCGCCTCGTCCTGGCCGATGACATGCTCCTCCAGCCGCTCCTCCAGCCTGGCCAGCCGCTGGAACTCCTGCTCCTGGATGCGGCTGGCAGGGATGTTGGTCCACAGCTCGATGACGTTGGCCAGATGCTCTTCCTTCAGGGCGGGGTGGGCCTCGCCCTCCAGGCTCTTTTTCTCCTCGTCCAGGCGCAGCTCCAGGCTCTTGATGTCGGCCAGCCGTTTGTAAGACTCCTCGGTGGCGGCGGCCATCATGACTTCCTTTTCCTTGGCCAAATCGGCCAGCTCCTTGTCCACCTCGTTCAGGCGGGCCAGGGCCTTGTTGTGGAGGTTCACGTTGGAGCAGGCCTCGTCGATCAGGTCGATAGCCTTGTCGGGGAGGTAGCGGTCAGTGATGTAACGCTCGCTCATAGTGACGGCCAGCCGGCACATGGCGGGGGAGACCTCCACCTGATGGAAGCTCTCATAATAGGGCACGATGCCCTCAATGACCTTTACGCTGTCTTCAATGGAGGGCTCCTCCACGATGACGGGCTGGAAGCGCCGCTCCAGGGCGGTGTCCTTCTCGATGTGTTTGCGGTACTCGTTGAGGGTGGTGGCGCCGATGACCTGAAGCTCTCCCCGGCTGAGGGCGGGCTTGAGGATGTTGGCGGCGTTCATGGAGCCTTCGGCGTCCCCGGCGCCTACGATGGTGTGGACCTCGTCGATGACCAGGATGATGTTGCCCAGCTTCTTGATCTCCTCAATCAGGCCCTTCATGCGGCTCTCGAACTGGCCCCGGAACTGGGTGCCCGCCACCAGGGCGGTGAGGTCCAGCAGGTAGACCTCCTTGTCCATCAGCTTGTAGGGGACGTCCCTGTTGGCGATGCGCTGGGCCAGCCCCTCGGCGATGGCCGTCTTGCCCACGCCGGGTTCACCGATGAGGCAGGGGTTGTTCTTCTGCCGGCGGTTGAGGATCTGGACCACCCGCTCCAGCTCCCGCTCCCGGCCGATGAGCTTATCCAGCTTGCCCTCCTGGGCCCGCTGGGTCAGGGAGATGCAGTAGCTGTCCAGGAATTTCCTCTTGGCGGGTTTGGCCTGCTTCTCGCCCCGGGCGGGCGGGGGAGTAGAGCCCTCCCCGGAGGCGGGCTTTTCCGGTGCGGAGGACCCGCCGCCGAAGAGCTGGTTGAGGAAGGGGAAGGTGGCGGTGCGGCCGTCGTCCTCCTCGTCGTCCTCGTCCTTGGCGGGGGACATCATGCCCTCCATACCCTCGGCGCCGCCAAAGGCGGACATCATCTCGGTGGTCAGGTTGTCCAGGTCCTCGTCGCTGATGCCCATTTTCTTCATCATGTCGTCGATGGGCTTGATGCCCATCTCCCGGGCGCACTTGAGGCACAGCCCCTCGTTTTTGGAGGAGCCGCCCTCTAATTTTGTAATAAAGATGACCGCCACATTTTTGCCGCAGCGGCTGCACATGGTAGGCTGCATGGTAAATACGCTCCTTTCGGGAAAAGTTCACGTTTGGGGAGATGGTACACCCTAATTATGAACTGGGTATGAACTTTTCCCTGAGAAATACAGGGTTTACAGGAAAAATGACAGAGGACTCACGGTGGCGAAGAATTTCAGCAGATAAGAGCCCTCTATGGCCTCGGGGGGGATGCAGCTGTCCCGAAACAGCCAGACCGCGATAAAGACGATCAGTCCGCCCTTCACAAGCCCGATCGCCCCGCCCCCCCAGGCGTTGACCGTGCTGAGGACGGGCAGCTTTGCCACCAGATCCAGGGCGTGGCTGAGGAAAAACCAGGCGATCAAAACGGCGATAAAGGCCACGGCGAAAATTACGATCCGGGCGATCTGCACCGCCGCGTAGCGGGCCAGGGCCTGGATTGCGTTTGCGGTGACTTCTGCCACGCCTTCATCCACCGCGGCCTGGAAGGCCCGAGACAAATTGTGGTATAGTTTGGAATCCTCAAGCATTTCCAGCAAGACATACAGTGGAGGCGCGGGGGCGTGATCGGCGACTTCTCCAGTAGAAGATACGCCAACTGAAGTGCAGTCGTCAACGATCTGCTGGATGTGGGCCGAGACAAGGGGCTCTACCACCTTCGCCGCCGGTTCGGCCAGGGCGTTGGACAGAATCGAGGCCCCAATGAGGGCCACAAAGACGGCCAGCAGGGAGCACAGGGTCAGCACAAGGCCCTTTCGATAGCCCAGCCAGACAAAAAAGAGCAGGACGGCGGCGATAATGACGTCATAGATAATGTAATTCATGAGAGCCTCCTTGTAGGGGCGGCCTGTGGCCGCCCGGGACGGTAGACGGGGTGCTGCGGGCGGCCACAGGCCGCCCCTACACGGTCAGGATGGGGGGATATACAGCCAGGCCTGCTGGTCGTTGGCCAGCAGGGCGGAGCCGTTGGGAGCCAAGTCCACATGCCGGGCGGCCTGGGGATTGTCCAGGGCGGCGTATGGCTCGGACTCCTGATTGTAGATGGTCAGGCGGCTGCCCGACAGCAGGGCGAAATATTCGCCCGCGGCGGTGTAATCCAGAATTTGGCCGGCCAGGGGGATGGAACGGACGGCCTGGGCCGAACTGTCCACAATAACGGCCTGGGCGGCTCCGCCGGCCCGGTAGGGACCCATCAGCAGAAGGGCGAAACCCTCGCCCTCCATGGAACAGCCCTTCAAATAGTTGGGAGTGAAGAAACAGGTGTGTGTCTCCGTGCCGTCGGTGGGGATAGTGAGCAGCCGGTCCTCTCCCAATACCCACAGCAGGCCCTCCTCATAGTCCAGGTCCAGCACGGTGAGGGCCCCCAGCTCCACCTGGAGGGAGGGTTCGGTCTGGTCCAGGGGATAGAGGAGCAGGCGGCTGAAGAAGTCGCCCTTCTCCTGGCCCATGGTAATCACAGCTACGGTTTTCCCATCGGGAGAAACGGCGGCGTCCACGGCGAAGACGGAGGACAGGCCGATGGTGATGACCTCACTGCCCCGGCTGTTGTAGACGGTGACCGCCCCCTTGAAGCCGCTCTGCTGGGCGGTGACCGCCAGCCAGCCGGTGTCGTTTACCCGGGCGGAGAGGAGGTTGTTGCCCCCCGTCAGGGTGAGCTTGAAGGTCTCCTCGCCGTTGCGGAAGACGAACAGGGACTGATTGCCCGCGTCGTAGGCCACGGCCGTTGTCCGGGAGGCGGACAGCACGGGATTCTCCATGGACAGCACCTCTTCCGCCAGGTGCCCGCCGTCCAGGCCGTAGCAGTGGGCCCCGGCGGTGGAGACGGTGACCGCGCCGCTGTCCAGATAGGCCACCGACAGCTTGTCGCCCCCGGCGTGGGTGAAGGGGGCGGACTCGCCGGTCTCGCTGGTGGGCATGTCGCGGTAGGCCAGCCACCGCTTCAGGGCGCCCACATTGAGAGTGTCCCGGTAGACCACCAGCGCCAGGGCCCCCAGCACCAGGGCCGCCGTGACGCACAGAGCCAGCAGGCGGAAGAGCATATTCGGTTTTTTGATCCGCTTGGGGGCGGGAGCCTTCTGGTTCTCTTTCATACTCTACTGATTAAACGTCCTCTTCATACCATAATTTTGTCATGTACAGCCCGCCCGGGGGGACGGTGGGGCCGGCCAGGGTCCGGTTGCCCGACTCCAAAATGGCTGGGATGTCCTCCGGGGAGAGCTTGCCCTCGGCGGCGTAGACCACCGTGCCCACCATGGCCCTTACCATGTTGTACAGAAAGCCATTGGCGCACACCCGGCAGGAGATCAGGTCGCCGTCGCGCTCCACGTCGAAGTAATAGACCGTGCGGACGGTGGTTTTGGTCTCGGTGCCCACTGAACGCACCGCCCGGAAGTCGTGGGTGCCCACAAACTGGGCCGCCGCCTGGGCCATGACCCCCTCGTCCAGCCGCTTGGGGTAAAACCAGGCGCGATTGACATAAAACGGGTTGCCTAGCCGGGAGTTGTAGATTTTGTAGGTATACTCCTTTTTCAGGCAGGAGCCGATGGCGTTGAAGCTGTCGGGCACCTGGGCGGCCTTCACCACCACGATGTCGTCGGGGAGCCGGGTGTTCACCGCCAGGGGCAGCTTGTCCAGGGGGATGCGGCAGGCGGTGCGGAAGTTGGCCACATAGGTCTCCGCGTGGACCCCTGCGTCGGTGCGCCCCGCCCCGGTACATTTCACCGGATGGCCCACCGTGGCCGCCAGCGCCTTCTCCAGCGTTTCGGCCACCGAAATTGCGTTTTTCTGCACCTGCCACCCGTGGTAGGCCGTGCCGTTGTACATCAGCTTTAGAGCAATGTTTCGTTCCATAAAAACCCCCGTCCCGCCCGCAGGCGATAAGCCTCCCTTGCCAAAGGGAGGGGGACCGCCGGGCGGAGCCCGGTGGTGGAGGGATTCCGTTGGCCGGAAGCCGTGGGAGGAATCCCCCCGCCCCCTGCGGGGGCACCCCCCTTTAGCAAGGGGGGCTTTTTTTGTGCTATCTGTTCACTTCCCGCTTATCCGTCAAGCCCAGCAGGTAATCGGTGCTGACGTCGAAGAATTTGGCGATCTGAATCAGGCCGGGAACTTCGGGATAGTGTCTCCCGTACTCATAGCCCTGATAACTGCGCAGTTTTACTCCACAGATTTCGGCCATTTCCCGTTGTTTCAGACCGCGTTCCTTTCGGAGCTCTCTCATTCGTTCAGAAAAAATCTGCATATTTCCTCCTGAGCTATTGACACGCAACTAAAAGCGGTATAAAATAAAGACGCAACTAAAAGATACAAAAGGAGATGCCACTATGAACAAAACCTTAAAAATGCTTTTCGTAGACAATCCCTACATAGCGGAGCAGGTCTGCGCCTTTTGCAGCACACTTTCGGAGTTCCGGGAAGCGGAGCGGGAATTTAACGCTGTCAGCAAACAAATCGAGGAAAAGCTGAGCCGGGAGCTGTATCTCGACTTTGAAGAAGCCCAGTCCTGGTACATGGCAAAACTGGTCAACGCCTATTATCTCTTTGGATTGGGTCTGCGTCAAGAGGTTTTGTCAGCTTTACAGCCCAAAGTGTCCTAACACGCCCACTCCTGCGGTGATGGCCAGAAAGAGGAACAGGGCCACGTAGTCGGCGGCCTTGTATTTCAGCTGACGCAGACGGGTGCGGCCCTCGCCGCCGTGGTAGCAGCGGCACTCCATAGCGGTGGCCAGCTCGTCGGCCCGGCGGAAGGCGGAGATGAACAGGGGCACCAGCAGGGGCAGCAGGGCCTTGGCCCGCTGGATCAGGTTGCCGCTCTCGAAGTCGGCCCCCCGGGCCCGCTGGGCGGACATGATTTTATCGGTCTCCTCAATCAGCGTGGGGATGAACCGCAGGGCGATGGACATCATCATAGCCAGCTCGTGGACAGGCACCCGCACCATTTTCAGCGGCCCCAGCAGGGACTCCAGCCCGTCGGTGAGCAGGATGGGGGAGGTGGTGTAGGTGAGCAGGAAGGTGCCGGAAATAAGCATCATAATGCGCACAACCATGAAGAAGGCCCGCCAGACGCCCTCCAGGGTGATGGTGAAGACCCAGAACTGGGCCAGCACGGTGTCCCCCGGGGTGTAGAACAGGTTGAGGACGGCGGTAAAGACCACAATGAACAACACCGGTTTCAGCCCCCGGAAAACCGACTTCACCGGGACCTTGGACAGATAGATGGACCCGGCCAGTACCGCCAGCATAACGGCGTAAGTGACAAACCAGGCGGCCAGAAACAGGGCCACGATATAGAGGACCACGCAGATCAGCTTGGTCCGGGGATCCAGGCGGTGGACCGGGGAGTTTCCCGGGAAGTACTGGCCCAGGGTGATATCCTTCAGTGCCACTCAGCCCACCTCCCTTCCGAGCTTGGCCAAAATCGCTTCTTTGGCCTGGTCCAGGGTATACACCGAGGGGTCGATGTCCACACCCATAGCTTTCAGGCGATGGAACACCCGGGTCAGCTGAGGCACGCCCAGCCCCATCTTCTCCAGCTCGTCCCCGTGCTGGAAGACCTCCCGGGGTGTCCCCTGGAAGGGGATTTTTCCGTCGTTGACGGCCACCAGCCGGTCCACCGACCGGGCCACCTCCTCCATGGAGTGGGACACCAGGATGATGGTGGCGTTGTGGGCCTGGTGGTACTCCCGGATGTTGCCCAGGATGGACTCCACCCCCTCCGGGTCCAGGCCGGCGGTGGGCTCGTCCAGAATGAGCACCTTGGGCTCCATGGCAATCACCCCCGCGATGGCCACCCGGCGCTTCTGGCCGCCGGAGAGCTCGAAGGGGGATTTTTCCAGCTGGTCGTCCCGCAGGCCGACAAAGTAGGCCGCCGACCGCACCCGGCGGTCGATCTCCTTCTCGTCCAGACCCATGTTTTTAGGTCCGAAAGAGATATCCTTGTACACCGTCTCCTCAAAGAGCTGGTACTCCGGGTACTGGAACACCAGCCCCACCTGAAACCGAGTTTTTTTGGTGATCTTGGGGTCGGACCAGATATCCACGTCCTGGAAGAGCACCGTCCCCGCCGTGGGCTTGAGCAGGGCGTTCAGGTGCTGGATCAGGGTGGACTTGCCGCTGCCCGTGTGGCCGATGATGCCCAGATACTCCCCGGGGTAGGCGCAGAAGTCCACGCCGTCCAGGGCCGTGTGCTCAAAGGGCGTCCCGGCGGAATAGGTGTGGGTCAAATTTTTCGTCTCAATGATGGGGTCCATAGAGATACATCCTTATTGAAGCAATTTAAACAGCGCCTGGGCGCATTCCTCGTCGGAGAGGGCGTCCAGGGGGACGTCAAGGCCCTCCTGACGCAGCTCCCAGAGCAGGGCCGTCGTCTGGGGGACGGTGAGGCCCACCTTGCGCAATTCCTCCACCTGGGAGAAGACGGCCTTGGGCGCGCCGTCGGCGACGACCCTGCCCTTCGCCATGACCACCAGCCGGTCGGCCTGGGCGGCCTCGTCCATGTGGTGGGTGATAAGGACCACCGTCACCCCCCGGGTCCGGTTCAGCTCCTTGATGGTGCGCAGCACGTCCTTGCGGCCGATGGGGTCCAGCATGGCGGTGGGCTCGTCCAGCACGATGCACCGGGGCTGCATGGCGATTACCCCGGCGATGGCCACCCGCTGCTTCTGCCCGCCGGACAGAAGATGGGGGGCATGCTCCCGGTGGTCATACATGTTCACCGCCTTCAGGGCGTCGTCCACCCGCTGGCGTATTTCCGCCGGGGGGACCCCCAGGTTCTCCGGGGCAAAGGCCACGTCCTCCTCCACCACATTGGCCACAATCTGGTTGTCCGGGTTCTGGAACACCATGCCCACCGCCCGGCGGATGTCCAGCAGCCGGCTGTCGTCGGCGGTGTCGATGCCGTCCACATAGACCGTTCCCCCGGAGGGCAGGAGGATGGCGTTCATGTGCTTGGCCAGGGTGGATTTGCCGCTGCCGTTATGGCCCAGCACGGCCACAAAGCTGCCCTCCTCGATTTCCAGACTCACCCCGTCCAGCACCACGGGGGTGGTCCCCTCCTCGGGGGAGGGGTAGGAGAAGTGTAGATCTTCGGTTTTGATGATGGTTTCCATGGTTTCCCCCTAATCCTGCGGGTCGATGTGTATGATGATGGCGCTGTTCAAATCTTTACGGTTCCGGGCGCAGTCCAGCATGGTAGGGAGGGAATCTGTATACAGAAAGACCTTCCGCGCGCCGCACTGGATGGCGGCCTCTCCCAGGGCCTGTTCTTCCACCTGAGTGGTGCGCTCCTGGATATGGATGCACATAGCGGGTTTGGGGACTGGGAGCTTTAGGCCGGTCTGCTTCAAAAGCAGTTGAATCAGCTGCTGGGCCATATGATATTGGGCGATCTGTCCGTTTTGAAAAGGGGAGAACACCGCCATATCCAGGGCATTTTTGTATTCCAGCGCCGCCCGGCCCACGGCGGCCAGCTTGTCCGGCTGGGCGCGGCTCACCGCGACGAGGGAGGGCTCCCGCACCTGTATGCCCGTTTTCAAGTTGTGTATCGTGATATTGGAGGGCAGGAAATCCAGATACCAGTCCTCAAAGCTGGTATTCCGGCCCACATCAAAAAACTGCTTCAGCACAAAAGATCACCTCTTACAGGTCCACCGCCCGGTAGCTCCGCAGGGGAGGGCCAGGCCGGTCTGGGTGACGGGCAGGCCCAGCTCGTCGGAGACGGTGCGGCCGCCGAATTTTTTGGAGACGATGGTCTCCAGAATGTAGGTGACGACACTGGGGGCCAGTCCGGTGGTGTAGGAGTTGAGAATGATGAACAGGGGATCGTCGGACAGCACGCCGGACACCAGCTCCACGAAGGGGTAGAGGTTTTCCTCCAGCTTCCACACTTCGCCGGTAGGACCCCGGCCGTAGGAGGGCGGGTCCATGATAATGGCGTCGTACTTCCGGCCCCGGCGGATCTCCCGCTCCACGAATTTGGCGCAGTCGTCCACGATCCAGCGGACGGGGGCGTCCTCCAGCCCGGAGCTTTTGGCGTTCTCCCGGGCCCACTGGACCATCCCCCTGGCGGCGTCCACATGGCACACCGAGGCCCCGGCGGCGGCGCAGGCCACGGTAGCCCCGCCGGTGTAGGCGAAGAGGTTCAGTACGCTCACCGGCCGGCCGGCGCTTCTGATCTGCTCCTGAGCGAAGTCCCAGTTGGCCGCCTGCTCGGGGAAGAGGCCGGTGTGCTTGAAGTTCATGGGCTTGATATTGAAGGTCAGCTCCCCGTAGGACACCGTCCACCGCTCGGGCATGGACTTGTTGACCCACTGGCCGCCTCCGGTGGAGGAGCGGGAATACCGTCCCGCGTTGCGCTTCCAGCCCGGGTGGGAGCGGGGGGTGTTCCAGATGGCCTGGGGGTCGGGCCGGACCAGCAGTTGGTCCCCCCAGCGCTCCAGCTTCTCCCCGCGGCCGCAGTCGATAAGCTCATAGTCGGTCCACCTGTCGGACAGCCACATAACCGAAATACCCCCAATATGTTCTAAAACTAAAACAGTATATCATTTCAGGGGCGCTCCGTCAACAAATACCAGGGATTTTGCGGGAATGACAGAGAAGTGATTGTATTTTGCGGCCGGCTGTGATAAAATACCTCAAAGAGCGACAGAATACCCGGCCAAACCGGCCGGTTGAGAGGTGCGAAAGATGGATCATCCCTTCCGTTCCGCCGCGGTAGGCGGCTTCAACAAGCAGGATGTGCTCACCTTTCTGGAGGAGCAGTCCAAACAGGCGGCCCAGGCCCAGCAGCAGCTCCAGGAGCAGCTGGAGGGGGCCAACCACCAGATCGAGACCCTCCGGCAGGAGGGAGAGGAGCTGAACCGCCGGCTGGAGGAAGCCCGGCGGGAGCTGGAGACCGCCCGCCAGGGCCGGGACAGCCTGAGTGTCAGGCTGGAGGAGGCTGGCCGGGAGCTGGCCGCCAGCCGGGAGGAGACGGAGCGGGTCCGGCGGGAGCTGGAGGAGGCCGTCCGGGACCGGGACGCGGTCCGCGCCGAGCGGGACAGGCTCCAGGCCAAGCTGAATGAGGTGCTGCCCGACGCCCAGGCCTATGTGCAGATCAAGGAGCGCACCGCCGGGGTGGAGCTGGACGCCCACCGCCGGGCTCAGACCATCCAGGAGAAGGCGGAGCGGGACGCTGAGCGGGTGCGCCGCCAGCTGGAGCAATGGCTGGAGCGGATGGAGAAGGAGTACAGTACCATGCGGGGCGAGGTGGAGATCACTGTGTCCCACGCGGCCAGTGAGCTGGACCGGGTGCGGGCCGGCCTGAACCGGATCACCCAGCTGGTGGACGCCCAGGAGGGGGCGCTGGAGGGGCTGGCCAGGACCTACAGCGAGACCGCCGGCCCCAAGATCGAGGCCCCTATGCCCATCCCGGAGGAATAATTGACAAAACAGCGCCTGCCCTCTATATTGAGGGCAGGCGCTGTTACAAATGGCGGTTAGCCACTCCCTTGTGGAAAGGGGGTGATGCGGTTGGATGACGGGCGCTGGACGAAAGTCCTGCGTTTCGTGGTGTGTGCGATCATTACAGCTCTGCTGTTGATACTTACTGCCCCAAACGCGTGTTAGTCGCCCGGATGGCCCCGGACGGCTAACAATTTCTGCTAGCTGAAAGGGCTAACCGCTGTGCAGCAGCGCTTTCTATATATTTATTATATCACGATGATGCAGTTTGTCAAGGCGGGTGAAAAAATTTGAAAGATACAAAATTTTTAAGTGTTCGGATGGATCGGGAACTGTACGATAAGTTTCGGGACATTGCGGAATATGAGGGCCGCTCCATGAATAGTCAGATTTTGTTGTTGATTCGGAAGTGCGTTCGGGATTATGAGGGTAAGATAAAATAAAGTGCTGATAATTGCGAGTAAAAGATAGCAAACGAAACAATTGTTTAGTAAAACCGTATATTATGTGAACATTAAGCATAACTTGTATGCGAAATGGAGCGTAATATACCGTGAAAAAAGATGTCGTAGGGATTGGTTTGCGTGTCAGACCCGAGATCCACCGTAAGCTGAAATACATTGCGGAATACGAAGGCCGTACCATCAATGGACAAGCGTTATATCTGATGCAGCAGTGCATCCGGGAATTTGAGAAGGAGCACGGCCCCATTTCGGAGGACGAACTGAAATGAGCCTCTGGGAAAAGGTCCTGGATCTGCTCTTCCCGCCCAAATGTCCCTACTGCCAGAAAATTCTGGACGATCCCCGGGCGCCTGTGTGCCCAAAGTGCCAGCCCAGGCTGCCCTGGCTGGAGGGAAAAGCGGGGGAGCGGAAGATCGACTTTGCCGACGGATGTTTCTCCCCCCTGGCCTACCGGGATCCGGTGCCCGGGGCGGTCCACCGGTACAAGTTCAGCCGGGTGCGGGCCCTGGGGAAGCCCTTCGCCGCTGTGATGGCCCAGTGTCTGGCAGACCGGCTGCCCGAGGGGGCGGACCTCATTACCTGGGCTCCGTTGTCCAGAGAGCGGCTGCGGGAGCGGGGCTTCGACCAGGCGGAGCTGCTGGCCCGTGAGGTGGGGCGGCTGCTGTCCATTCCGGCGATGCCCGCCCTGGAAAAGACGAGGAATACCGGCCCCCAGTCGGAGCTGGAGGAGGAGAGCGCCCGCCGGGCCAACGCCCGGGGGGCCTATGCCCTGTTGCCCGGAGCCGTCCTGACGGGGAAGCGGGTGGTGCTGGTGGACGACGTGGTCACCTCGGGCTCCACCCTCAGCGAGTGCGCCGCGCTGCTGCGCCAGGGCGGCGCGGAACGGGTGTTCTGTCTTACCCTGGCCCGGGCCAGGGGAGACAGGGAAACCCCAGAAAAAAAGACGAAAATTGTAGGAAAAAACGGTTGAAAAGCGGCTGACATCAGGTTATAATACACATTGGAATTTAAGGTCCGTCCCGTTGACGGATGAAAAATAAACAAATCATAGAATAGGATGGAACAGAGTATGGGTTTCTTCAGTAAAGATATCGGCATCGACCTGGGCACCGCTTCAGTTTTGGTATATATCCGCAACAAGGGTGTGGTCCTCCGTGAGCCCTCGGTGGTGGCCATGGACAAGAACACCGGCAAGCTGCTGAAAGTGGGCACCGAGGCCCAGGCCATGCTGGGCCGCACTCCTGGCAACATCGTGGCCATGCGCCCCCTGCGGGAGGGCGTCATCTCCGACTACGACATGACCGAGCGGATGCTCAAGGAGTTTATGAAGAAGGTCACCTCCTTCTCCCTGTTCAAGCCCCGTCTGCTCATCTGCGTCCCCTCGGGCATCACCGAGGTGGAGGAGCGCGCCGTGGTGGACGCCGGTATCCAGGCGGGGGCCCGCCGGGCCTACCTGATCGAGGAGCCGGTGGCCGCCGCCATCGGCGCGGGCATCGACATCACCAAGCCCGACGGCCACATGGTGGTGGACATCGGCGGCGGCACCGCCGACATCGCCGTTATCTCCCTGGGCGGGGTGGTGGAGTCGGCCTCCATCAAGGTGGCCGGCGACAAGTTCGACGAGGCTGTGGTGAAGTATATCCGCCGCAAGCACAACGTCCTCATCGGCGACCGCACCGCCGAGGAGCTGAAGATCAGCATCGGCTGCGTCTTCCCCCGGCCGGAGGAGGTCTCCATGGAGATCAAGGGCCGGTGCCTGATGACCGGCCTACCCCGGGTGTTCAACGTCACCTCCAGCGAGATGATCGAGGCCTTTGAGGAGACCTCCAACTCCATCCTGGAGGCCATCCACGGCGTGCTGGAGCGCACCCCCCCCGAGCTGGTGGCCGATATCTCCACCAACGGCATTGTCATGACGGGCGGCGGTTCCCTGCTGTGGGGCTTCGATAAGCTGGTCCAGTCCCACACCGGCATCGAGACCCACGTGGCCGACGACGCCATCTCCTGCGTGGCCTACGGCACCGGCAAGAGCCTGGACAGCCTGGACCAGATGCAGGATGGCACCATGAACCTGTCCAGGAGAAAGCAGATGAATTATTAATGTCAAACAGCCGGCCACAGGCCGGCTGTTTCTCTGAGAGGAGGATATGATGGATACTGTACAGGAAATTATAAAGACAGTGGGCGGCGCTCTGGGGGCGCAGAATCTGACCCTGGGGGTCGTGGTCAAAGTAGTGCTCATGGTGCTGGTGGGCTGTCTGGTCATCCGGGCACTGATGAAGATGGCGGACAGGATGCTGGACCGGGCTCAGAAGGTGGCCTCCATCAGAGTGTACATCCGGTCCGCGCTGCGGATCTTTCTCTGGTTCCTGCTGGCCCTGATGCTGGCGGGGACGCTGGGCATCGAGGTGACCTCCATCATCGCCATGCTCAGCGTGGTGGGTCTGGCGGTGTCCCTGGCCCTGCAGAATACCCTGTCCAATCTGGCCGGGGGGCTGACCCTGCTGGTGACCAAGCCCTTCGTGGTGGGGGACTATGTGGAGGCCGACGGGGTCAGCGGTACCATTGCCGCGGTAGACCTGGCCTATACCACCTTTGTCACCCCGGACAACAAGGAAATTTTTGTCCCCAACAGCCAGCTTTCCGCCGCCAGGATCATTAACTACAACGCGCTGGGCCGGCGGCGGATGGACCTGAAATTCACCGCCTCCTACGACGCCCCCACCGCCCGGGTGCGCGCCGCCATTGAGGAGGTGCTGGAGGCGGTCCCCGGCATCCTGAACGACCCCGCCCCGGTGGTCTACCTGTCGGAGTATCAGTCCAGCAGCATTGAGTATCTCGCCCGCCTGTGGACTTCCACCGGCGACTACTGGGATGTGTACTATGCCCTTTTGGAGGGGGTGCGGGAGTCCTTCGCCCGGAACGGGGTGGAGATGACCTACGACCACCTCAACGTGCATATTGTAGAGAAGTAGGGGCTGCCTTCGGCGGCCCGCTTTCTAAGGCATCGCCAGTCCGTGAAGGAAGCCGTCCAGCCGCGGGGAGAGCACCTCGCCGCCCACCACGGTGTTTTTACAGATGAGCAGGTTGGCCTGCACCCCCGTCTCGCCGGTGGGATAGTTGAGCACCTCGTAGGTGTACCGCTTCACCCGCTTGCCGGAGTACTTCTGCAAGTCGAAGCCCTGGCTGTTCTGGAGGGCCAGATACTCGGTATAACTGTCGTCCATCTCCTCGGGGATGAGCAGCTCCTGAGTGGCGGTGGGCTCGTCGCTGACCTGCCAGCCGTAGGCGGACAGGTAGTCGATCCGGTCCTGGTTGGATCTTACCCCTTTGGGACTGGGCAGGGCGGAACCGGATACCTCCAGCATATTCTGGCCAAAATTCAGGGCGATGGCGCAGCAGCACAGCAGGGCGGCGGCGGCCACGCCCAGCGACAGCTTCCGCCTGGGCAGCTTCGCGGTCATGATCAACACAGCACATCTCTCCTTCCGCAGATCGTTCTCCCTTTAAGGTATGTGGCAGGGGAGGGGGATATGCTTGTAGGGGCGCACATTGTGCGCCCGCCTAATTTGAGTGACTCCCACGGGCGCGCACTGCGCGCCCCTACAATGTAGAAACAAGGAGGTGGCGCAGCCATAGACCGCGTTGACAAAATATTATCCTCCACCGGCAGGTGGAGCCGGAAAGAGGTCAAAGAGCTGATCCGGCAGGGCCGGGTGCGGGTAGACGGGAAACCGGCCGCCGGCCCGGAGGACAAGTGTGACCCGACGGCCGCGGCCGTGACAGTGGACGGCCAGCCGGTGAACTGTGCCCCCTTTGTCTATGTGATGCTCCACAAGCCGGCGGGGGTGCTGTCCGCCACAGAGGACAAAGACCAGTCCACCGTGCTGGACCTGCTTCCTCCGGAGCTGCGCCGCCGGGGGCTGTTTCCGGTGGGGCGGCTGGACAAGGACACCACCGGCCTGCTCCTCCTCACCGACGATGGAGAGCTGGCCCATCATTTACTCTCCCCCAAAAAACACGTGGACAAGGTCTATCTGGCCCAGGTGGAGGGCAGGGTGGACGGTGATGACGTCCGCGCCCTGGCCGCCGGCATGGTGCTGGCCGACGGGACCCGCTGCCTGCCGGCCGGGCTGGAGCCCCTGGGGGACGGGGCCGCGTGCCTGGTCACACTGCGGGAAGGGAAGTACCACCAGGTGAAGCGGATGCTGGCCGCCCGGGGCAAGCCGGTGCTGGCTCTCCACCGGCTGAGGATGGGTCCTTTGACCCTGGATGAGGCGCTGGAGGCGGGAAAATGGCGGTTTTTGACACATCAGGAGGAGCTCAGGCTGAAAGGAACCGGGGGCGTCCAATAAAAATTGGGCAAACTGAACAAAAAATCAAAAAAAAGCCTTGCCAAACTGGAGGACAGCCGGTATAATGGGAACACGGAAAGAAAAATGCGAAAATGTAGGAGGGATCGCTGTGTCAAGCAGGATGTTCCAGGGTGTCGTACTCCAGATGAAAGACAGTATCAGCCGCACGGTGGGAGTGATAGACACAGAGGGGATCGTGGTCGCATGCAGCGAACTGACCTGCATCGGCGAGCACTGGTCCGGCGCGGCCGCCGCCATCAACGGCGCGGAAAACAATCTGGCCCGGTTTGAGGGCCGCACCTTCAAGCCCCTGACGGGCTGGGGGGCTCAGTTCGACTACGCCGCCTTTGTCAAGGGAGAGGACGAGATGGCCGCCTCCCTGTGCGCCATGGCGGTGGTGGCCTTCAACGGGGCCAAGACCTACTATGAGGAGAAGCACGACAAGGCCACCTTTGTCAAAAACATCATCTCAGACAACATCCTTTTAGGCGACATCTACACCCAGGCCAAGGAGCTCCACTTCGTCTCCGAGGTCCCCCGGGCCGCTTTCCTGGTCCGCCAGCTGGGGCCCGGCGATGTGTCGGCCATCGACGTGATCCAGAACCTGTTCCCCGACAAGCAGACCGACTTCGTCATCTCCATCAACGAGACCGACGTGGCCCTCATCAAGCAGCTGCCCGAGGGGGCCGATTCTAAGGACCTGGGCAAGATCGCCAAGCAGATCGTCACCGCCGTCACCCAGGAGCTGGGGGTCAAGGTGGTGGTGGGCATCGGCACCATTGTGCCCCACATCCGGGACCTGGCCCGGGCCTACAAGGAGGCCGGGGTGGCTATCGATGTGGGCAAGGTGTTCGACACCGAGAAGACCGTCATCAACTACGAGAATCTGGGCATCGGCCGGCTGATCTATCAGCTGCCTACCATCCTGTGCCAGATGTTCCTCCAGGAGGTCTTCAAGAAGAGTCCCATCGACGCCCTGGATCAGGAGACCCTGCTCACCATCAACAAGTTCTTTGAGAACAACCTGAACGTGTCCGAGACCGCCCGGAAGCTGTTCGTCCACCGGAACACCCTGGTGTACCGGCTGGAGAAGATCAAGAAGCTCACCGGCCTGGACCTGCGGGAGTTCGACGACGCCATCACCTTCAAGGTGGCCCTGATGGTCAAGAAGTACCTCATCTCCCGGGGCATCGAGTCCTAACAGAAATTTTGTCAGAACCCCGGGGTTCTTGTCCTTTTCAATGAAAAGGACAAACCGGGTTCAAAAAGTAAGGAGGAAATCAATATGAGAAAGAAAATTTTATCCCTTGCACTGGCCCTGGCGATGTGCCTGGGCCTGACCGTCCCCGCATTTGCGGCTTCGTCCGACAACTATTCGGCCAATGGCTACACCGACCCAACGGCGGAGAACGTGAATTTCTCCGTAGCGCCCATCGGAGCGGCCACCATCCGGTGGGAATGGGATGATTGGGAGGGTACGAAGGTATGTGAGTATACCGCCTATGTGTTCGACCAGGACTGCATCGTCACCCGGAAGGACGGTCGCCCCCTCACGGCTTTTGTCCTTACTGATTGCGTTGATACCTATGGGAGTAGCATCGGCGATAAAGATTTTCCATATGCTAATGTTGACGTTGCTGGGATTTCCGCAGACTTTGAACATCACTGGCTATTCAATTTTGGCACAGACCTTTTTAACGAAGATGACTGGAGCCCCTATATGGTGTCCAAGAAAGGCCTTGACAACTTACCTATTGAGAATGAATTTGCTTCCATCACCGTGGCGGAGTACCGCCCGCTGTCCGCCCAGCCCACCACGCCGCCCCAGCCGGAACAGCCCGCCGGGACCAAAACCGCCTCTCCCACCAACGATAAGCTGGCGGTAAACGGCGCGGAGCAGACTCCCACGGTGTACAAGATCGGGGGCAGCAACTACTTCAAGATTCGTGACATCGCCGCCATGCTCAACGGCACGGAGAAGCAGTTCGCCGTGGGCTACGCCGGCGGCAAGGTGACCGTGACCTCCGGCCAGCCCTACGAGGCCACCGGCAAGGAGCTGGCGGGCGCGCCCTCGGGCGGGAAGACCGCCTCTCCCTCCAACGACACCGTTATCATCAACGGTACGGAGACCGGCGTCACCGTCTACAAGATCGGCGGCAGCAACTACTTCAAGCTCCGTGATCTGGGCAAGGCCCTGGACTTTTACGTGGGCTGGGAGGCCGGCCGGGGCATGTACATCGAGACCGACAAACCCTACTCCTGAGCAGACAGAAACCGCCCCGCGCTCTTGGCGCGGGGCGGTTTTTACGGGAAAGCGGAAATGATCAGCGCGCCAGCCCCAGACAGCCGTAATAGACGGCGCCCACCGCTTGGGCAAACTGGGCCACGGTACAGTCAGGGCGGGCGTTCAGCTGCCCCATCAGAGGGGTATTGGCCAAACTGCCGTCGGCGGCCGCCAGCTGCAGGCCGGGCTCCCGCCGGGCCGCCCCCTGGCAAATGAGCCTGAAACAGGCCGGATGCTTCACCAGCCGGCCGAAGAGGGTGCGCGCTCCGGTCTCGGGGCGGAGGATATGCTCCGTTTCCCTCCAGGTGACGGCCAGATATTCTCCCACCTGACGGAAAAGTTCCTGACAGGCGGGATGACCCGTGGAGGCCTGTTCCATAAAGTACTCCAGGCAGTCCTTACGCAGGTCCGTCGGAGAAGTGGGGACGACCAGCCTCTCCCCCTCCCACCGGAACAGCCCCCGGCCCAGAACATCCTGCCAGAGCTCGGGCGCCTGGTCGGGCAGGCGGGCGGCCGCCAGACGGAAGATGGCGGCCTGACCGCCGTATTTTTGCAGTGACCCGGGCAGGCCGGTGTTGGTGCTGCGGATGCTGCGGGCATCCTCCGGCGGGCAGGCCCGCTGGGGGCGGCTGCCCAGGTCGATGATAAAGTTGTAGACCTCCAGGGGGATGTCCGGGATGGAGCCGTCAGGCCGGACCCAGCCGGTGCCCAGATCAGTACCTAGGGAGTGGGCGAAGAAGCCACGGGACAGGTCCGCGCCCGCTGCGGCCTGCTCCACGGCGGCGGTGAAGGCGGCCATGGGGCCGTCATTGACGCACAGCACCGGCCCGCCGGGGACGGTATAGGCGGCCAGCGCCTGGTTCAGCGCGGTGATCCGGGCAAACTGGGCCTCGTAGTCCGGGCCGGAGCTGTTCCGGATTCCCTGCGTCTTGGGGGTCTCTCCCCCCACAATGCGGTTTTGGATCACCACGTCGGGGAAGGACAGGCCGATGGCGTCGAAGCTCCGCAGGTCCGGCCCGGCGGCCTCCTCCATGGCGGCGGCTCCCAACGCCATCTCCTCCAGGGAGGCGCGGCGGTCCAGGGCGGCCCGGTCGATCTCCCTCTCCCGTCCGGCGCGGTACAGACTGCCGGCCGCCCGCAGCAGACGGGTCAGCAGCAGGAGAGGGCCGGTGAGCTCCTCCGCCCGGACACAGGCGGAGGGCAGCCAGTCAAACTCCTTGCACAAGGCCAGCCGGCCGTCCACGCTGGCGGCCAGCTTCACATCGGTGCCGCCCACGTCCATGCCCAGCAGCATCCGGCCCGCGGTGAGGGCGGGCAGTCCGGAGAAGACCGGCCGACCGGCCGGTGTGGGGTGTGCCTCTGCATCAGGCTCCTCCGTTATGCTGTGGACGCCGAAGGAGAAAGAACTTTTCCCCTGGAACAGGGCGGTGAGGACACGCTCGTTCACATTGAGGCATCTGCCATAGCCGGTGCGGGCGGATTTGGGTAGGGAGAGCTGAAAGGTACGCCCCAGCCCCTCCGCCAGAGACCAGGCGGTCCGGTCCTCCCGGTCCATGTAGATGTCGAGCCGCACGCCGCCTAAGGCGGACAGAAGGTTGTAGACGGAGGCGTGGACGTACTCCGCCACGAAATCTTCCTCCTCCCGTCCCTGCGTTACGGGCAGGAGGAGGGGGAAGGTCCGGACGGAACCATTGTAAAGGGTCATGTGGAGATGGAAGGGGCGGGTCCCCCGGGCCTGAAAGGCCTCCCGGACGTCGGTGATGTAGACGCACCGGTTTTCCGCCCCGTGTTCCAAAAAGGTTTTCAGCATGGCCGATCGCTCCTCGCCGTTTTTCTCTGAGATTGTAGCACAGGGGAGAACATTGCGTCAATCCCCGGCCGGGATGGGAAGAAGAAAGCAGAACAGTCTCTTGCAACCCGCGCCGCCCTGTGGTACAATGTAAATATCAGGGAAAACGGTCGAACCAAACAGGAAGGAGACGACGCACATGGAGAATGAGCAGGCTGCGCCCGGGCTTGAGGCCAGGCTGGGACCCGAGCTGATGGCAGAGGTATGCAGAGCGCTGAACTTCGACCCGGCCGAGTTCGCAAAACGTCACGCAGAGGAGTTTACCCACCAGTATCTCCGTCTGGACGGGATGCTCAGCTATGTGGGGGAGGAGATCGTGGCCTATCTGGCCAACCGGATCAACGAGTGCCTGTCCAAGGCGGAGTATGCCCTGCTGTCTTACATCGAGTACGCCGGGCGGGGCCCCAGGATGAAGGAGTCCGACTGCTTTGGACGGGCGGTGGCCCGCTATCTGGAGACACGGCGGCAGGTGGGGAACGGCTGGATCTATCTGTTTGAGCGGGAGGAGGCCAAGGCCGCCTGTCTGGAGGTCTATCCCCAGATGTATGCTATTGCCCAGGCGATGTACGCCTTTGTCAGGGAGACCGGGGACTTCAAAGAGGTGACAAAGACCGACGGCCCGAATGCCTGGCCCAACCCGAAACGCATGAGACTGTAGACAGCTTGGCGGCGCGGAATGTTCCGCGCCGTCGTTTTGTAAAAAAATGACGTATTTCCTGCAAAATCTTCTTGTAAATTGACGGACGCTGTGTTAGAATCACAGGGAGCGAAAATTGACCTGCGACAACGAATGAGAGAGGAGAAAACAGCCATGTCCAATGGAATTTCCATGGAGCGGGTGGAGGAGATCATCGACGGCTACGACTGTCAGGTCCACCACCTCATCGCCATTATGCAGGACATCCAGGCGGAGTACAAGTACCTCAGCCCCGCGGTGCTGGAACGCATCGCCGAGAAGCTGGACATCGGGGTGGCCAAGGTGTACAGCGTGGCCACCTTCTATGAGAACTTTTCTTTGGAGGCCAAAGGCAAGTACATCATCAAGGTGTGCGACGGCACCGCCTGCCATGTGCGCAAGTCCCAGCCCATCTACAACGCCATCCGGGAATATCTGGAGCTGGAAGGCAAGCAGAAGACTTCGGCCGACGGCCTGTTCACCCTGGAGACGGTGGCCTGCCTGGGGGCCTGTGGTCTGGCCCCGGTGGTGACAGTAAACGACCAGGTCCACTCCAAAATGAGTCCTGAGCTGGCCATCGACCTGCTGGAGAGCCTGAGGAAGGAGGACGCCGCCAATGCCTGAGATGAACCTTGAACGTCTGGAGGTCCGCCGGGTGAAGGCCAAGCGGGCCCTGTCCTATCAGAAAAAACAGATCCTGCTGTGCGCCGGTACCGGCTGCATCGCCGGCGGCTCGCTGAAGCTGTACGATTACTTTAAAGAGGAGTGCGCCCGCCGGGGGCTGGACGTCTATGTGGGCCTGACCCAGGAGGGGGAGACCGAGGACGTCACCGAACCCAAGGGGGACGGCGTCTACCTGAAAAAGAGCGGCTGCCACGGCTTCTGCGAGATGGGCCCCCTGGTCCAGATCGAGCCTGAGGGCATCCTCTACACCCATGTCCAGCTGGAGGACTGCGACGAGATCATTGAGAAGACCATTCTCAAGGGCGAGGTCGTCGAGCGCCTGCTCTATGAGCTGGAGGGGGTGCGCTACCCCAAGCACAGCGACATCCCCTTCTATCACCGCCAGCACCGGATTGTGCTGGAGAACTGCGGCACCATCGACGCAGAGGACATTGACGAGTATCTGGCCAAGGATGGCTATGTAGCCTTTGAGAAAGCCCTTTTCGAGATGACTGATGAAGCCATCTGCAAGGAGATCCTGGACTCCGGCCTCCGGGGCCGGGGCGGCGGCGGCTTCCCCGCCGGCCGCAAGTGGGACAGTGTGCGCAAGCAGCCCAAGGGCAAGAAGTACGTGGTGTGCAACGGTGACGAGGGCGACCCCGGCGCCTTTATGGACCGGTCCATCATGGAGGGCAACCCCCATTCCATCATTGAGGGCATGCTCATCGCCGCCCTGGGCGCCGGCAGCAACGAGGGCTATATCTACGTCCGGGCCGAGTACCCCCTGGCGGTGGCCCGGCTGAAAACCGCTATCGCCAAGGCGGAGGAGATGAATCTGCTGGGGGAGCACATCCTGGGGACAGACTTCTCCTTCCACCTGAATGTCAACCGGGGCGCCGGCGCCTTTGTCTGCGGCGAGGGCTCCGCCCTCACCGCCTCCATCGAGGGCAACCGGGGAATGCCCCGGGTAAAGCCGCCCCGAACGGTGGAGCACGGCTTGTGGGCCCAGCCCACGGTTCTGAACAACGTGGAGACCTTCTCTGCCGTCCCCCTCATCATCCGCAAGGGGTCAGCCTGGTTTAAGTCTATCGGCACCGAGAGCTCCCCGGGCACCAAGGCCTTCGCCCTGACGGGCAACGTGGTGAACACCGGCCTCATCGAGGTCCCCATGGGGGCCACCCTGCGGCAGATCATCTTCGACATCGGCGGCGGCATCAAGGACGGCAAGAAGTTCAAGGCCGTCCAGATCGGCGGACCCTCCGGCGGCTGTCTCACCGAGGAGCACCTGGACATGCCCCTGGACTTCGACTCCCTGAAAAAGCTGGGGGCCATGATCGGCTCCGGCGGCCTGGTGGTCATGGACGAGGACACCTGCATGGTGGAGGTGGCCCGGTTCTTCATGAACTTCACCCAGAACGAGTCCTGCGGCAAGTGCGTCCCCTGCCGGGAGGGTACCCGCCGTATGCTGGAGATCCTCACCAGGATCGTCAACAACGAGGGCTCCCTGGAGGACCTGGACCTGCTGGAGGAGCTGTCCGCCACCATCAGCGAGACCGCCCTGTGCGGCCTGGGCCAGTCCGCCTGCAAGCCGGTGCAGAGCACGTTAAAGTACTTCCGGGACGAGTATCTGGCCCACGTGGTGGACAAGCACTGCCCCCACTGCAACGGCCGCAAAAAGGTGCTGCAAATCGACCCGGAGCTGTGTAAGGGCTGCGGCAAGTGTATGCGGCAGTGCCCCATGGAGGCTATTTCCGGCCAGATCCGGATGCCCCATATCATCGACACAGAGAAATGTATCAAGTGCGGCGCGTGCTGGGGCTGCTGTCCCTTCGGCGCCATTCGGGAGGAGTGAGCGGTATGGCAAAGGGAATTATGTACATCGACGGCCAGCGGGTGCCCTTCGACGGGGAGCCCAACGTGCTGTCCGTGATCCGGAAAGCGGGCATCGAGATGCCCACCTTCTGCTACTACTCCGACCTGTCGGTCTACGGCGCCTGCCGCATGTGCGTGGTGGAGGACGAGCGGGGGAAGATTGAGACCTCCTGCTCCATGCAGCCCCGGGACGGGCTGAAAATTCGCACCAACACCGCCCGGCTGCTGAAGCACCGGCGGATGATTCTGGAGCTGATGCTGGCCTCCCACAACTGCTCCTGCACCACCTGCGAGAAGAGCGGCGACTGCCACCTCCAGGAGCTGGCCATGCGCTTCGGCGTGCGGAAGGTCCGCTTCGGTGACAGCCGGGAGGAGACCACACTGGACGACTCCAGCCCCGCCATCGTCCGGGACCCCAGCAAGTGCATCCTGTGCGGCGACTGCGTGCGGGTGTGCGGCGAGGGTATCGGCATGGGCATCATCGACTTTGTCAACCGGGGCTACAACATGCGGGTGGCCCCCGCCTTTGAGCGCAAACTCAGCGAGACCCACTGCATCAGCTGCGGCCAGTGCTCCGCCGTCTGTCCCACCGGCGCCATCACCGTCTACAACGAGATCGGCCGGGCCTGGCGGGCCATCCACAACCCCAGTAAGCGGGTGGTGGTGCAGATCGCCCCCGCCGTCCGGGTGGCCATCGGCGAGGCCTTCGGTCTGCCCGCCGGCCAGAACGCTTTGGACCAGCTGGTCACCGCTTTGAAGCTGATGGGGGTGGACGAGGTCTATGACACCACCTTCGGCGCCGACTTCACCACCATCGAAGAGGGCACCGAGTTCCTCCAGCGGCTGGAGCGGGGCGGCCCCTTCCCCATGTTCACCTCCTGCTGTCCCGCTTGGGTGAAGTACCTGGAGAACGAGAATCCCAAGTACCTCAAGCACATCTCCACCTGCAAGTCCCCTATGGAGATGTTCGCCTCCATCCTCCGGGACCGCTACGCCGAGAAGGACAGGGAGGACGGCCGCACCACCTTCCACATCGCCATCATGCCCTGCACCGCCAAGAAGATGGAGGCCGCCCGGCCCGAGTTCACCCACGACGGCAGGCGGGACGTGGACTTGGTGCTGACCACCCAGGAGGTGGTCAACATGATCAAGGAGTCAGGTATCCAGCTGCCCCAGATCGAGCTGGAGTCCCCCGACCTGCCCTTTGGTCTGGGCTCGGGCGCCGGCGTGATCTACGGCACCACCGGCGGCGTGGCTGAGGCCGTAGTCCGGTTCTGTCTGCCCGACAAGTCCAAAAACGTCCTCCGGGAGTTGAAATACTCCCCCCTCCGGGGCAACAAGGCCATCCGCGTGGCTGTTATCAGGGTGGGGGACCGGGACGTCCACCTGGCCATCGTCCACGGTCTGGCCAACGCCCAGAAGCTCCTCAAGGAGATCGAGGCGGGCAACGCCTATTTCGACCTGGTGGAGGTTATGACCTGTCAGGGCGGCTGCGTGGGCGGCGCAGGCCAGCCCCACGGCGTGAAACAGGACAAGAAGGAGCGGGGAGAGGGCCTGTATGCCCTGGACCGCATGGCTCCCTTCAAGCGGGCCGAGCGCAACCCGGTGGTGGGCGCTTTCCTGGAGAAGCTCTCCGAGGAAAAACGCCACGAGCTGCTCCATGTGAACTATGTGAAAGAGTAATGAACATCAAGGGGCACAGAAAAAGATTTCTGTGCCCCTTGGCTGTCTTGCCTACGATTCTGTTCCTATGTCCTGCTTTGAGGTGGAGTGAAGATGGTTTTGGAAAACGAAAACTGCCGCGTTAAAATAGAGGCGGATGAAACCTATACGATCAACTCAGCAGACAACCGCCGCTATGATCTGGTATTGAATCCCGGTGGATATGGCAGAGGAGATTTCTCGAGAACATTCTCCATCGAAATTGATTTATTCACCAGGGAATTTTCGATCGCGCTGATTGGAGCTCCAGTTGGATTTGATTCTGATTGCGCTGTCCTTGAGGAGAATGTCCTCACTGTTTTACAGGATGATGCGGTAACACAGCTTAATATCTTTGACGGATCTGTCATTCGTTATAAAAAATTGGACTGCTTCGGCGGCTGTAACTTTGCGATATACAAAGTTTCGGGCGGCTACATCATATATGGCGAGCTTGAGATCACAATGCTTGATCTTGATCTCTGTGTAAAATGGTCCTTTTCCGGAAAAGATATTTTTGCCAGTGTCACAGGAAAAACCCCGTTTGAAATGTTCGAGGACTACATTTGCCTGTATGACTTTGAGGACAACTGCTACAAAATAGACTATAATGGCAAACTTCTCGAAAAAAATTGAAATTATTGGAAATCAGAAGCGGCAAGGTGTTTCGCCTTGCCGCTTCTGGTTGCTTTTCTATTTACTTGTAGGAATCCGCCAGCGCCTGGAACTTGGGCAAAGCCCGGCGGATGGTCTCGGTCTGGACGCAGTAGGAGACGCGGACGTGGCCCGGCGCGCCGAAGCCGGAGCCGGGGACGATGAGCAGGTCCAGCTTTTTGGCCCGCTCGCTGAACGCCACGTCGTCGGGTTCCAGGGAGCGGGGGAAGAGGTAGAAGGCCCCGCCGGGCTCCACCACGTGGTAGCCCATCTCCCGCAGGGCGGAGACAAAGAGCTTGGCGTTCTCCTCGTAGATGTTCAGGTCGGCGGTCATGTCGCAGCACAGAGAGGCGGTCTGCTGGAACAGGGCGGGGGCGCACACGTAACCCAGGGAGCGGCCCGCTCCCGCCACGGCGGCGTAGACGTCGGCTCCCTCTGTGACCTCCTTGGGGACGAACACATAGCCGATGCGCTCGCCGGGGAGGGACAGGGACTTGGAGAAGGAGTAGCACACGATGGTATCCCGGTAGATATGGGGCACCCAGGGGACCTCGAAGTCGGCGTAGACGATCTCCCGGTAGGGCTCGTCGGAGATGAGGTAAATGGGGTGACCGAACGCCTCGCTCTTCTCGGTGAGGATGGCGGCCAGCCGCTCCAGGGTGGCCTTGGAGTAAACTACGCCGGAGGGGTTGTTGGGGCTGTTGACCAGCACCCCCTTGGTGTGGGGGGTGAGCGCCTTCTCAAAGGCGTCGAAGTCGATCTGGAAGCCCTCGATCTCCGGGGGGATGAGCACCATTTTAGCCCCGGCTCCCTCGATGAACACCTTGTACTCGGGGAAGTAGGGGGCGAAGACCACGAACTCATCTCCAGGGCAGGTCAGGCCGTTGAACACGCAGCACAGGGAGGCGGCGGCCCCCACGGTGAGGTAGAGCCGGTTGGGGGTGCAGCCGGCGTTGAAGCGGCGGTTGAGAGAGTTGGCAAAGCGCTCCCGGGCGTCTAGCGCGCCCTGGGCGCTGGTGTAGGCGTGGATCTGGTCGGGCTGCTCGGTGAGCAGGCGGATGGCCGTCTCATTGACAGCGTCGGGTGAGGGGACGCTGGGGTTGCCGATGGAGAAGTCAAAGACGTTTTCCGCGCCGATCTGGCTGGCCCGGACCTTGCCGTACTCGAACAGCTCTCGAATCACGGACCGGGCGGTGCCCAGGCCCTTCATACGTTCAGAGACCATGAAAATACCTCCTGAGTCAGATTTGCCTTATTATAGCACAGGAATTTACCGGAGTAAAGCGGAAAATTGGACGGGGCTTGGGGAGAAAACAGACGAAAAATTGCTAATAATTGCCAATGGTTGGGAAGTTGACGAAGAAATCTTTTGCAAAGATGACAGATTTGGAAATTTCTGACCTTTACAAGGGGAACGCTTGGCGCTATAATTTGTCTAATTAAAGACAGTATTTCTGGGAAAGGGGGCGGTATTGTGCAGATCCTGGCAGGAAAGGCGATCATGGAACAGATCGTAGCCGGACGGCTGTGTTTTTACCGCCGCCCCACATCTCAATTTCAGATGTACACCCGGGGAGACTGGCGGCAGGAGCTGAACCGTTTCCACCAGGCCCAGCAGCTGGCCATTCAGGAGCTGAATACCCTGTATTACCGGGCGCTGAACCAGGTGGGAGAGGGGGTAGCCTCCATTTTTCTCATCCACGGTATGCTGCTGGAGGACCACGACTATGTGGAGACCGTCCGCGGTCTGATCAACGGACAGGGCGTGACGGCGGAATATGCCGTCCAGATGGCGGAGATCAGCTTTGCCGCCGCCTTTACCGCTATGGACAGCCCCTATATGCGGGCCCGAGCGGCTGACATCCGGGATATTTCCCAGCGGGTGCTCCGGGCGTTGATGGGGGGGAGGCAGACCCTTTTGATGGACGAGCCGGCTATTCTGGTGTCGGATGATTTTCTGCCCAGCGAGGTGATGGACTTCGACCAGCGCCGGCTGCTGGGCCTCATCACCCGGAAGGGCAGCCTGGACAGCCATACCGCCATGCTGGTGCGGGCCTACCATATCCCCGCCATTGTGGAGGTCAGCGTGACGCCCAAGTGTGAGGGGCGGCTGGCCCTGATGGACGGTTATGCCGGCAATGTGTACATCGACCCGGAGCCGGAGCAGCTGGAGCTGCTGCGGGAGCTCTACCAGGCCAACGGGAGGCCGAAGAGCCTCTCCGTCGTTCACTGAGATATGTTCCGGGCGCTCCTCCGGCAAGAGAGGGGCGCCCGTTTCCATTTATGGCTGGTCCAGTTTGGCGGCCGCCTGCTTCAGCTGGGCGGCCGAGTGCTCCAGCGCCTGGCGCTCCTCCGGTCCCAGGGGGATTTCCAGGATTTTTTCCAGGCCGTTTTTCCCGATGATGGAGGGGATGCTCAGCGCCACATCTTCCAGGCCGTACTCCCCCTTCAGCACGGCGGAGACCGGGAGCACCGCGTGCTCGTCCTTGACGATGCACTCTGCGATGCGGCCCACCGCCATGGCGATCCCGTAGTAGGTTGCCCCCTTGCGTCGGATGATCTCCTGGGCGCTGTCCCGGATCTCCCGGTAGATCCAATCCCGCCGGGCAGCGTGGAGTTCCTTTCCCCGGAGGCGGCCGAAATCGTCCAAAGGGAAGCCGGACACATTGGCGCCGCTCCACACAGCCAGCTCACTGTCACCGTGTTCGCCTACGATGAAGGCGTGGACGTTGCGGCTGTCCACCCGCAGTTCCTCCCCCAGCAGCTGCTTCAGCCGGCCGGTGTCCAGCACGGTCCCCGAACCGATGACCCGCTCCCTGGGGTAGCCGGACAGTTTCCAGACCGTCTGGGTCAGCACATCCACCGGATTGGACACAATGAGCAGGATGCCCTCAAAGGGGCGGGAAGTAATCTCTCCCAGGATACTTTTGAGGATCGCGGTATTCTTTTCAATGAGGTCCAGCCGGGATTCCCCTGGTTTCTGGTTCGCGCCGGCGGTGATGACCACCAGAGCGCAGTCGGACAGGTCGTCGTATCCCCCCGCAGTGATCTGCATGGTGGCCCCATAGGGCAGGCCGTCGCTGAGATCCATGGCCTCACCCTCCGCCTTCGCCCGATTGGCGTCCAGCAGGACCAGCTGGGAGAACAGCCCCTGCTGTAAAAAGCGGAACGCGATGGAAGCGCCCACAAAGCCGCAGCCGATAATGGCCGCTTTTCGGAAATTGACCGCCAAATTGATCCACTCCTTGTTTAAATTCAGCTCTCCCGGCGGAGAGCCGGTATCACCCTATAGTTGTTCCAGATTTGCTGCCGGTTATGCGAAAGAGAAGACGGGCAGATCACAGCTTGCGCTTTTTGAAGCATTCCTGTATAATGGATTCAGGGAAGAAAGGGTGGAACAGGATGCGTACTATGGCAATTGACTACGGGGACGCCCATACCGGGGTGGCACTGTCTGATCCCACCGGTTTTCTGGTGGGCACCACCGTCACCATCGACAGCTGGCGGCAGGAGGTGGTGGTGGACCGGCTGGCCAGGCTGATTGAGGAGTACCGCCCGGAAGAGGTGGTGCTGGGCTTTCCCAAAAATATGGATGGAACCGACGGCCGGAAGGCGGACCGCTACCGGGAATTGGCCGCACGTCTGGAGGAGATTACCGGCATGAAGGTGATCCTCTGGGACGAGCGGCGTACTACCATCGACGCCCACCAGATTCTGTTCAACCAGGGGAAGGACGGCCGGAAGCGGAAGAAGATCGTGGATGCCGTGGCCGCCTCCCTGATTCTGGAGAACTATCTGGACTTTAAACGAATAAAGAGAGAGTGAATTCTATGAAAAAGAGAAGCGTTTCCAGCTTTGCCCTGTCCCTGCTGCTTCTGCTCAGCCTCGCCGCCTGCGGCGGAATGTACGACGCGGTTTCCAGCACGGGGCATTACTCCGACTCTGAAGCCTCCGGCAGCCTGATCGACCTGCCTGTCCAGGACCCGGAGGACGGCAGCCGCCCGGATGAGGACCAGAATCTTCCGGACAGCGGGCAGGGCAGCCTCCCGGATGCCAGCCAGGCCTCCTCCAACGGCGGAGAGGGGAATGTCAACCAATCCGGAGAAAAGGGCGACGACGGAAACAAGTCGGTTGACGAGGACGGCTGGTATACCTCCAAGGAGGAGGTGGCCCTGTACATCCACCTGTACGGCGATCTGCCCGGCAACTATGTCACCAAGAAGGAGGCGGAGGAGGCCGGCTGGAGCGGCGGCAATGTGGAGCGCTACACCGGCGAGGGGACCGCCATTGGAGGGTCACGTTTCGGTAACCGGGAGGGCCTGCTGCCCAAGGAGCAGGGGCGGACCTATACCGAGTGCGACATCGACACCCCGGGGGAGAATTCCCGGGGAGCGAAACGAATTGTATTCTCAAACGACGGACTGGTTTACTATACGGATGACCACTATGAGAGCTTTGAACTGCTGTACGGGGAGCCATAGGAGGAAGGTTTTTTCAAAAAGAGCTTGCGCCGAGGCAGAGAATTTAGTATAATTACTCTGTAAATTTATCAGGAAAGGGGTGTCCGCGATGTCAGCCATCGGAGCGTATGGAAGCTATGGCAGCATGAGCGGCTACTATTCCCTCTACCAGAACAGGCAGAATACCAATCCCACCAGTACCCAGCCGGTGAATCCGGTGTCCCGGGCGCAGGCCGCCCCGGTGGCTCCGGTAAGCGCTGTTCCCGCTGTCCGCCGCGGAACGGCCCAGGCCGTCCCGGAGGAGCAGGAGGGCAAGCTCCAGTTCCCCACTATGCGGGAGGGGGCCGACCCTGCCGAGATGGCGGTGCGGGCCCGCATCCGCTATCTGAACGGCGAGGCGGATGACCTGGAGAAGGAACTGCTGGGCTGGGACCAGTCCAAGGGCATGGAAAAGCTCCTGAAAGGGGAGGCGGCCGAGGACGACAAGGTGAAGCTCCCCTGGGAGAAGGGGGATACCGACCTTCTGAAGGTCGGGGAGGAGGCTAAGTCCCCCCAGGAGGTCATGGAGGAGTCCGAGTGCCAGACCTGCAAGAACCGCAAGTATCAGGACGGCTCTGACGACCCGGGCGTCTCTTTCAAGACGGCGACCAACGTCGCCCCGGAGCAGGCGGCTTCCGCCGTTCGAGGCCACGAGCAGGAGCACGTGGTCCGGGAGCAGGCCAAGGCCCAGCGGGAGGACCGGAAGGTAGTCAGCCAGTCGGTAACCATCCATACCGCCATCTGTCCTGAGTGCGGCGACGTGTACGTCTCAGGCGGCACCACCCGCACCACCACCAAGGCCAACCCTGTGGAGGAGGTTCAGCCGGAGGAGGACAAGCAAGAGTCCGGCTTTGAGGCGGTGGCTTAAAAAATATGTACAGCCGGTCACATAATATGATCCCCCCGAAGTAGACCAAGGTCAACTTCGGGGGGATCATATTATGGGTAGAGAAAAGTTCAGCTGCGTTTTGCCCGGGAGAAAAGTGATTTGCAGATGTTGACATAAAGTAGAGGCTTCGGGGGCCTGGCCCCGTCTGCACGCTCAGCGGGAATTGAGGTCCCCGCTGAGGAGCACCTGGTCGCCGGACTGATACTCCTTGGCGTATTTTCCGGGCGTGAGCCCTGTGAGATGGCCAAAGGTGCGGATAAAATGGGAATTGTCAGAGAAACCGGATAATTCCCCGGCCTGCTGAACGCTGATTCCCTGCTGGAGCAGCTGCCGGGCCCGGAGCACCCGGCTGTAAATGATATATTCCATTACGGAGAAGCCGGTGGCTGCCTTGAAAATGCGGCAGAGGTAGTGCTTGCTGATGTAGAACTGTCCGGCGATCTGGTCCAGTGTGAGGGGCTGCTCCAGATTGTCCCGGATATAGTCCAGGATAGGGGAGACCCGTAGGAAATCCTTGTTCTGGATGGATTCTCCCGCGGTGGCCACGTTGAGGGTGGGGGCGACCCGGATCAGCAGGTTGAGCAGGGCCACCAGCTGCCGCATGTCGCTGCCGAAGGAGCCGTCGTTTTTATTCCGCTCCAGGGCCTGAAACAGCTCGATGATCTCGGTCATTTCCCCGCCGTTCAGCTCAGCCCGGCGGAAGGAGGTCCCGCAGAATTGTGTCAGATCGGTTTGGGGAGTGGACAGCTGGACCAGGGCTTTTTTGCTGATATGGAGCACATATCGGGCGTGAAAACCCTCCGCCATGGTGCGGTGGAGGGTGTTTTCCCCAATGAGGTACAGCGTACCGCGGCGCAGGGGATACACCTGGTCGCTGACAAAAATATTCCCCGGGCTGACCAGGGGGAGGAGCAGCTCACAGTGGTCATGGAAGTGCAGCCGGCTCATGTTCCAGGTCTCGTTGTGGTTCAATTGCAGGTGAAACTCCACATTTGTCATGGCGGATACCTCCTGTCCTTTGCGGAGATGGCGCTATTATACCACGCCAGTACAAGATATGCAAACTTTATGCTAAATTACAGGCTAGACCAATTGTGAGATTTGTGATAAAATAACCACCGTAGAAAAGCGCGTTGCGGCACCTTGACAATCAGAGAAAAAAGAGAGAACCAAAAAATTTGTAATGGGGGTATTACTATGAACAAGGTATATTCCATGCACGACGCCGTGGCGAAGTTCGTTGAGGACGGCGACGTCCTCGCGATCGGCGGCTTCACCACCAACCGCAAGCCCTACGCCACCGTGTCGGAGATCCTGCGCCAGGGCAAGAAGGACTTCATTGTCTACGCCGGTCCCGGCGGCGGCGAGGTGGATATGCTCATCGGTGAGGGCCGCGTGGCCGCCTACATCAACTGCTACACCGCCAACTCCGGCTATACCAACGTGTCCCGCCGCTTCCGCGCCGCCATCGAGAAGGGCCAGCTGACCTATGAGGACTACTCTCAGGACGTGCTGATGCTCATGCTCCACGCCGCCTCCTTAGGGCTCCCCTTCCTGCCCGTGCGGCTGATGCAGGGCTCCGGCCTGATGAAGTTCTGGGGCATCAGCGAGGAGAAGCGCAAGACCATGCCCAAGCTGGAGGACCTGAAGTGCGCCGAGATCGAGAACCCCATGGTCCCCGGCCAGAAGGTGGTAGCCGTCCCCGTGCCCAAGTTTGATACCGCCATCATCCACGTCCAGCAGGCCAGCCCCGACGGCACCTGCATCATCTGCGGCGACGAGTTCCACGACATCGACATCGCCGTGGCCGCCCGCAAGACCATTGTGACCTGTGAGGAGCTGGTCTCCGACGAGTACATCCGCCGGGATCCCACCAAGACCCGCATCTTTGGCGAGTGCGTGCAGGCTGTGGTCTGGGCCCCCTACGGCGCCTGGCCCTCCCAGTGCTACGACTATTATGACGACGACGACGCCGGCCTGAAGGAGTACGACAAGGCCTCCAAGTATCAGGACGCCGAGGACGCCAAGGTCCAGCTGGCCAAGGCCGCCGCCAAGGCCCAGAAGGCCGCCGAGGCCAAGCCCGGGGACGAGAAAGCCGCCGCTGCCGCCGCCAGGGCCCAGAAGGCCGCCGACGACGCCGCTGCCGGTACCGCCATCCCCGAAACCTTCCAGGATTATCTGGAGAAGTGGGTCTACAGCGTGAAGGACCACAGCGAGCTGCTGGACAAGATCGGCGGCTACCGCCTGATGCGGCTGAAGAACGAGCCCCACCTGGGCTATTCCACCCGGCACTAAGAAAAGGGAGGTATAAAGAAATGGCTGAGTATAAGATCACCAAGCAGGAGCGTCAGGCTTACGCCATCGCCAAGAACATCAAGGAAAATCAGATCGTCATCGTGGGCACCGGCCTTCCCCTCATCGGCGCCTCCCTGGCCAAGCGGGTGG